>JAVEEN010000154.1 GCA_030840445.1 Pseudonocardiales bacterium | reverse complement strand
CATCTCCGTCGTCGTGCTGGCCTACGGCGCGGAGCCGTACCTAGATGACTGCCTGGACGCCGTCCTGGCCTCGGTTGACGACAGGGGTCGGCCGTTGGCTCTCGAGCTGATCCTCGTCGACAACGGTGCTGGTGCCGTCGCCGGCATCGAGCCGGATGCGCGCCTCACCGTCGTCCGTCCGGCCGAAAATCTCGGCTTCGCCGGTGGCTGCAACCTCGCAGCCGCGCGCGCCGCCGGACAAAAGCTGGTCTTCGTCAACTCCGATGCCATCGTGGAGCCCGCGGCGATCTGGGCCCTCAGCTCGGTTCTCTCTGATTCGGCAACGGGAATCGTCAGCGGAAGCGTTCGGCTGGCCGATCAACCTGGCCTGATGAACACGGCGGGAAATCCGGTGCACTACCTGGGCCTGGTGTGGGCCGGGAGCTTCGGCGAACCGGCGCAGTGGCACACCCGTCCGGTCGACATAGCGTCGGCCAGCGGCGCCTTCTTCGGGATTCGTCGCTCCACCTGGATCAGGCTGGGCGGCTTCGATGATCGGTACTTCGCCTATCACGAAGACACCGATCTCAGCCTGCGGGCGTGGCAACAGGGCTACCGGGTCCGCTTCGAGCCCACCGCGATCGCCCGTCACCATTACGAATTCTCTCGCAATCCGACGAAGCAGTATCTGCTCGAACGCAACCGCTGGATCACCGTCCTGACGGTGTATCCGCGGCCCGTCCTGGTCGGCGTGATCCCGGCGATGCTGGCCTTCGAGATTCCGCTCTGCCTGCTCGCTCTGGCGCAGGGCTGGCTGCCCGACAAGCTGAGAGCCTATCGGTGGCTCATCGCCAACCGTGGCTACCTGAGGCGCCGACGAAGCCGGATTCAGGGGCTGAACACGATGTCGGCGGCCGACTTCTACGCGTTGCTATCGGCCAAGATCGAACCGGCGGCCATCGAAGGACCGCCCGGCCTGGGTGTGCTGAACCGGTTCTTGCACCTCTATTGGTTCGCCTTCGGGCGCCTGTCACAGCTGCGCCGACCGGTCATCAGCGCCGCACGCTCAGAGTTCGAGCGCGTTGGTGGCGATGACGTCGCGGAACCAGAGCGCTGAGTCCTTCGGCGTGCGGACCAGGGTGTCGTAGTCGACGTGCACCATCCCGAACCGCTTCGAATAACCCCAAGCCCACTCGAAGTTGTCCATCAGGGACCACAGGTAGTAGCCGCGGACGTCCGCGCCGGCCTCGATCGCGGCATGCACGGCGCCCAGATGCCTGGCCACGTAGTCGATGCGGTCAGGGTCGTGCACCGCGCCGTCCGCGCTGAGCACATCGGGGTAGGCGCAGCCGTTCTCGGTGATGACCAGGGGGATGTCGGGGTAGTCCTTGGACACCCGGACCAGCAGTTCGGTGAAGGCTTCGGGCCGGATCGGCCAGCCCATGTCGGTGTACGGACCTGGTTGCGGAATGGAGAAGGCGCGGTCGGTGCCCGGATAGGCCGACGGGCCGGCGTCGGCCTGCGACGGGTCGTTGACCCAGCGTCCGGTGACCTGCGCCCGCAAGTCTTCGGTGGCGGCCGCGACGTTCGTCGGGGCGTAGAAGTTGATACCCAGGACGTCCAGTGGCTGGTGAATCGCTGCGAGATCGCCGTCGGCCACGAAAGACCAGTCGGTGAGGTGCGCGGTGCCGGCCAGCAGATCGTCGGGGTAGCTGCCGCGCAACATCGGGTCAAGGAAGATCCGGTTGGCGATGGCATCCACGTGCCGGGCTGCTGCGAGGTCCGCCGGATCATCGGTGTTGGCATACACCTGCGCCAGGTTCAGCGTGACCGACATCTTGGTGTCCGGTCCGGTGACCGCCCGCAGGGCAGACACGGCCCGGCCGTGCGCCAGGTTCAGGTGGTGCGCTGCCTTGAGGGCAAGCCCGTTGTCCGTGAAGCCTGGCGCGTGTACCCCCGAGGCGTGGCCGAGAAAGGCTGAACACCACGGCTCGTTCAGGGTCGTGAACGTCGGGACCCGGTCACCCAGGGCGCGCCCGAGGATCTCGGCGTAGTCGGCGAAGCGCTCAGCAGTCTCGCGGTTCGTCCAGCCGCCGGCGTCCTGCAGCGGCTGCGGCAGATCCCAGTGATACAAGGTCAGCAGCGGCGTGATGTTGCGCTCCAGCAATCCGTCGACCAGCCGGGTGTAGAAATCCAGGCCGGACGGGTTGACCGGGCCGGAACCGCTGGGCTGTACCCGCGACCAGGACACCGAGAACCGGTAGGAGGGCAGCCCGAGCGACTGCATGAGATCGAGGTCTTCGGTGAGCCGGTGGTAGTGATCGCAGGCCACGTCGCCGGTGTCGCCGTTGTGAACCCGGCCCTCCTCGCGGCAGAAGGTGTCCCAGATACTCGGCCCCCGGCCATCCTCGGCCGCTGCGCCCTCGATCTGAAATGCGGCCGTCGCCGATCCCCAGACGAAGTGCTCCGGAAAGGTAAGCCGTTGCGACATCGGACTGCTCCAAGTCTGTCGGTGCTGCATTCAGCGATGTTTCCGGTGGCGCAGGGGGTCTGCCCCGCACCCACGCCACCGGAGGCTGTAATACCTGAGGCACCCCGAACCCGGCTTGGGAGCGCTCTCAGCTACCCGTCAAGGATGGGCGCGGGGTCAAGTCATGTCAAGCGAGACGATGTCAAGCGAGCGACCCGCGTTGCGCCGGTCGCAACAGTTCACGCGGAGGCGCGCAGGATCAGCTCCACCGGCAGCACCGTGAACCGCGCCGGCGGCGGGCCCTTGATGCGATCGAGCAAGTGCTCGCACATGGTTCGGCCCAAGCCGGCGATCGGCTGGCGAACCGTGGTCAACGCCGGGTTGGCCAGCGCTGCCTCGTCGATGTCGTCGAAACCGACGACCGCGACGTCGTCGAAGACCCGCCGGCCACACGCCTGGATAGCCCTGATCGCTCCCAGCGCCATCAGGTCCGACGCGGCGAACACAGCATCCAGCGCTGGCTCGGCTTCCATCAGCCGGATCATGGCCGCGTAGCCGCCGGCCGCCGTGAAATCGCCGTCGGCGACGAGGACGGGATCGAACCCCGGCCCCAGCTCGGTCATCGCCGAGCGGTAACCGGCGAACCGATCCTGACCCACGCTCATATCCATCGGCCCCTTGATGGTGGCCACCCGGCTCCGACCTGAGCTGAGTAGGTGGGTGGTGGCTATGACACCACCGCCGACGTTGTCGCTGTCGACGTAGTACAGCTCGTCCGCGCCGCTCATCGGCCGGCCCGCCAGCACGGTCGGAACGCCGTGGGCCTCGAGTTCCTGGGGGAGCTGACTGTCACCGTGCAGGGACAGCAGCAGCACGCCGTCGACGTGGCCGCCGGCGGCGTACTGCACGAATCGCCGGCTGTCCTGCGGTGTACCGGCCACGGTGAAGACGACCTGCAATTGCGCCGCTGCGGCCACCGCGTGGGCGCCGCGCAGCAGGCCGAGGAAGAAGGGATCGGAGAACAACCGGTCCTCGGTCTCGGCAATCAGGAACGCGATCGAGTCACTGCGGCCGGTGACCAGCGAGCGGGCGGCCAGGT
>JAVEEN010000363.1 GCA_030840445.1 Pseudonocardiales bacterium | reverse complement strand
CCGGAGCGAACGGACTCCTCGATGGCCAGGCTGATCAGATGGTCCTGCAGCCCATCGGCGAGCGGATAGGGTGCCGGGCCTTCGCCGCGGACCCAGGCGATCATCGCGATCAGCAGCTCGACCACTGCCAGGTCGTCCTCGGACAGCCGCGATCCGAAGAACTCGTTGCGATACAAGACCCTTCCGTCGAAGCTGATGTGGTCCAGGTCCACGCCCTCGAGGTTGAGGTCGACACCGGCCCGACGGCGGATCAGCACCGATTCCACCACGCTTCGCGGATCAACCAGGCGCACCACCCGATCGTCGGTGATCTCACCATGCGTACCGCGGATCACGATCCGCCTGCTCCGCAAAGGATTCCACCATTGGTTGTCGCTGAAGTCGTACAGGCCCATCTTCCCGTCGAAGTTCAGGATGGCGATGGTGGTAGCGGCAGGCTTCGGCTCGGGATTCAAGGTCCAGCCCTGCTTGTCGAGCGGATCGACCAGGCCGGCCGTGAAGTTCTGCGCCGACACCGTGGCCGGTGTGAAACCGACACCGAGCAGCCCACGGATCATCGACACCGCGTGGTAGAGATGCGTCGAAGACATCTGGATCGAGCTGACCTCGCCGATGATTCCTTCCTGCACCAGTTGCTGGCGGGCCGCGTGGGCCGGCATCAGCAGGTATTGCTCTGCGACCTGGACCAGCCCACTCGCGCCGACGGCGGCCCAGACCGCACGCAAACCGGCCAGATCAGGGGCCGGTGGCGTTTCGGCGAGCACAGCAGCGCCTCGTTCGACCAGCTCCCGGGTGACCTCCGGCGTAACGCTCCACGGTACGGTCGGGATGACGAATTCCGGATGACCTGCCTCGAGCAACTCGGCCACCGACCGGAAGGTCGGGACGCCCCAGGCAGCCTCCACCTCCGCCCCCCGCGCAGCCGAACGGGTCACCACCCCGGACACCGCCAACCGATCCGGCACCTGCCGCGCCAGCCGGAGGAAGAACTCCGACCGCCAACCGCTGCCGACTAAACCGAATCTTCCGAGTTGGGTGGAGGTCACACTCGCTCCTTCGCACATCGACAAGGTGGGGTTGCCAGTATCTGACCGTCGTCCGTGGCGATGTTCTCCGGGGTGACCGATGCGCATCGCCCGAGACGCGACCCGGCCCCGAAAACGGATGCAAAGCCTTTCAGCCCGAGGCCTCAGAGCCATGGACTTGCCCGTGCCTCCGCGGCGGTTGCTTGCGCAGGCCAGCAGTTTCACAGCCGTCTGTCGGCAGGTTTCGACTCAGGAGGATGTTGAACACACTCTGGCCGCCTTGCGGCTGGCTGCTCGACCTCGCGGTGCGCGCGCTGCAGGCTGATCCAGGGCTGAAATCGATCAAGGGCTACCCGGCAGATTCCGGCGAAGGCCGTTGGACCGTCGAGGCCATTGGGTTTCTTCTTATTCGGTACGGTGAAACTGTCTCCGATCGCGGCCGGGTTTTGTCAGAGGGTGGTCGTAATATCTGGTTCATGACGACGGCGGTGGAGACGGAGCAAGGGCAGACGCTCACGACGCTGTGTGCTGCCGTCGACTCGCTGCTTGACGCCGACCTCGGCCGCCTGTCGCAGGACGAGCTACTCGACGCTCTGCGCGGATTGGAATCCGAGGCCCGGCGGATCGTGGCGGTGCAGCACCGCCTCGTCGCCGAGGTCGACGCCCGCGACGTCGCCGGGGAGTTGCGCTACCGCGACACCGCGTCACTACTGTCGGCGACGCTGCTGTTAACCCGCGGCCAGGCCACCGGCCGGGTCAACGCCGCCGAGCTGCTCGGACCCAGGACGTCGGTGCTCGGCGAGCCGTTGCCGGCCTCGCTGCCCGCGACCGCGCAGGCGCTGACCGACGGATCCATCTCACCGGCGCACACCGATGTGATCCGCGGTTTGATTCGCGAGTTGCCAGCCCCGGTCCGTGATGAGCATCAGGCCACGGCCGAAGCGCTTTTGGCCAAACACGCGACCGGTATGGACACCGCGCAGCTACGCCAGGCCGCGACCCGGATCCTGGGATTCCTACACCCGGACGGCACCCTGACCCCGGACCGAGTGCACCGCGAGGACCGCGACGTGTCGCTGCACCGCCATCCCGATGGCTCCGGGGACGTGACCGCGCACCTGACACCGGCCTGCTACGCGCTGTGGGAAACCGTCCTGGAACCGCTGGCCCGCAAACGCCACGACGACGGTTGCGGCCCCGACCTGCGCAGCCCCGGCCAACGCCGGCACGACGCGCTGGAAGACGCCGCGAAACGGTTATTGCGGACCGGGGAGCTGCCGACCACCGCCGGGGTCGCGACCACGCTGATGATCACCATGACCCTCGACCAACTCGAGACGCGGGCCGGGCAGGCCACCACCCAGCACGGCGGCAGCATCAGCATCAACGAAGCGCTCCGCCTCACGTCCGAGGGCAAGGCGCTACCCGTCGTACTCAACGACGCTGGCGGCATTCTCGCCTACGGAAGAGCTCGCCGCCTCGCCTCACCCGGCCAACGGCTCGCCCTGATGGCCCGCGACCGAGGATGCACCTTCCCACGCTGCCGCGAAACCGCCGCCCGCTCCGAGGTGCACCACATCGTGGACTGGGCCAAGGGCGGCACCACCGACACCGACCAACTCGCCCTCGCGTGCGGCTACCACAACAATGATGCGATCCTGCAGGACTGGCATGCCATCATGCTCGACGGCATCCCGCACTGGGT
>JAVEEN010000331.1 GCA_030840445.1 Pseudonocardiales bacterium | reverse complement strand
GACGGGTCGCGCAGACCGGCGTCGATGCCGTACGGACGGTGTTCGGGCTTCTCGACGAATTCCACGCCGCGCTCGACGAGCTGCTCGTAACTGGCCTGGCAGTCGTCCGTGCTCAGGAAGACGGTGCCGGCGAACCCCTTACCCATCAGGCCGCGGATCTGTTCCGCCGTCGCAGCATCGATCATCGGGGGGCCGGGGATGGCCATCAGTACGAGGGCAATGTCGTCCTGACCGGGCCAGCCGACGGTGAGCCAACGAAAGTCTCCGAGTTCGGGCATGGTGACGTCCAACCGGACCTCCATGCCCAGTTTTTTCGTGTAGAACTCCAGCGCCTCGTCCTGGTCGTGTACCCATACCTGGGTGTTCGCAATACTGATCATGAAAGTCCTCCTGGGAGTCGATGTCTGACTGCGGTAACAATATTCAGCCGGTGTCTGCGGCGTCTTCTCGAAATGTGCGGTGTAGCGGCCGGCCGTAGGCGCGAAGCACGCACGCCGGGATGAGCGCGTAGGTGGCCGCCGGCAGGAAGCCGGCTCGGTAGGCCACCGGCGTCTTGCCGAACATCCGCACGAAGCTAGTGGTGAATGAACCGACGCTTTCCAGCCCGACGGACATGCAGATGTCGGCAACGGTCGCATCGGTGCCGCGGAGCAACGCGGCCGCGCGCTCAAGGCGTCGAGTCAGTAGGTAGGCGTGTGGTGAGTCGCCGAACGCGCGGCGGAACTCACGGCTGAAATGTGCCCGGGACAACCCGGCCGCCCGAGCGAGATCGTCGACGGTCAGAGCCTCGGCATAGCGGGAATCGACCAGGTCCTTGGCTCGCTGGAGGTGGCGCGACGGCGGCACTGAAACCATGCCGATGATTATGCTGCTCCGCTCTGACAAGGTGTCAGCTGGTGCGAGCCAGCGCGAGCACGACCGGCTCGTCGTTGCCCGGCCAGACGCCGGTCAGCGTCAGCGCGTCGCCGGTGACCAGTTCGCCGTTGAGCACCCGTCGCATCACCAACTCGACATCGCCAGCGCGGATCGTCGTGGACCTCTGATCCGTCGTGGACGTCACCGAGTTGATCGGCGCGACGCTGACGCCGGGCGCACCGCTACCTGCCACGCGAGTCGTCGGCTCCCTGCGTAGGAGCCCGGTTTCGGACGCTATCTCCAGCTCAGCCTGAGTTCCGCCGGTGAAGATGACGGTAGCGAGGGCTGTCACGTACACCGGGTCGAAGCAAGCGTCGTAAACCCAGCGCGGGCCGAGCACGGAGTGTTCCAGGGTACCGACGAGCGCGTTTTCTGCGCTCTCCAGTGGCGCACCGCGGTAGGTAAGTGGTACCTGCAGGATCTGTCCGTCGCCCCCATTCACCAGCAGCGTCTCGATCCCGACCTCACCCGCCGGGTCGTCGAAGCGATAGGCGCCGACGGACTCAGCCGAAGCTCCAGGTCGTGCCCACCACGGCTGGGACGGCAGCCACGTACCAAGCAGTTCGAGCTTTGACGGAGCCAGTTGCGCGTTGTGGATGAGTGCCATGGGTAGGACGCTAACGTGTTGTGCGACCGAAACGCGACGTCGAAGGGTGGGGTCGGTGTCGTGAACGACGAGTTCGAGCTCGAGCGCTTCGTCGCCGCACAGGATGACGGCGGCACCTATGCCCGTGCAGTCGAGGAGTTGCGTCGCGGTCACAAGCAAAGCCATTGGATGTGGTTCGTCTTCCCCCAGATAGCTGGGCTCGGTCAGAGTCCCATGTCACGCCGCTACGCGATCTCTTCGCTACCGGAAGCCGTGGCGTACCTGGCCCATCCAGTGCTCGGACCTCGGCTGGTCGAAAGCGCCGGCATCGTGGCGGGCACTCGGGGGCGTACTGCAGCAGACATCTTCGGGGGAATCGATGCGCAGAAGCTTCGCTCGTCGATGACTCTCTTCTCGAGGGCGGCACTGAATGAGGCGGTCTTCACCGATGTGCTCGAGCGGTTCTTCGATGGCGTCGCTGATGCGGCCACCGAGCGCCAGATCTGATGCTCCGTCCCGCCGGTTCACTTCAGTGGGCAGCTCCGCCTCGCGCCAGTGCGAGCTTCTCGACCGCACTCGGTGCTGTCGTTTCGAAGTCGAGTAGCTTGGCCCATTCGGGCGTGATCGTGATGGCCACCATCTGCTCGTACAGCTCGCGCGCCTGCCGGTCGAAGTCGTCCCACGCCTCGCTGGGTATGACCCGGTGGGACGCTTCAAGGTAGCCGTCCGGCACGCCGTCGACCGTGGCGAGTTCGGCTTGTCCACGGGCGAGCAGCACGCGCAGCGGTGGTCCGACGATGTCGATGGTGATCGCGACCCGCGGGTCGGCTTCGAGAGCGCGGACCTTGGCCGAGATCGGGATGGTCCAGATGAGGAAACTGTTGCCGTCCCACAGATACCCGAGCGGAATGACCCGCGGGCCACCGTCGAGCGCGGTGTAGGAAAGGCGCAGCAATGGTTCGTCATGAAGCAACCGCTGCGCAATCGGCTTGGCCATTACTTCGGCAACATCGGTCACGCCTTCACCACCTCAATCTCCTCCAGACTCTCAACCTTTCGGCTGCGCGTCAATCGGGTAATGCGAGCCGATGACGTCCAGCTGGGCCGGGTCCGCGATGACGTGGATACGCCTGACGAAATCGTCTTCGACGGTGAGCTGGATAACGGCGTAGAGCTTGCGCTTGACGAAGGCCAGCACCTCGGAGTGGTCGCTGATCGGGTTGCAGACCAGGGTGGTTTCAGGCCCGAACCAGCGCAGCAGATTGCGCGACACCTGGATCGAGCCGCGGCTCGTCGCGCCGGTGCGTCGGTCCAGCGGACCAAGATCGGCGTCGCCCCAGATGTCCGGGTCCAGGAGCGGGACGAGCGCGGACACGTCACCGATCGAGCAGGCATGGATGAACCGTTCGGCAACGAGCCGGTGCTGGGCCACGTCGACCTCACCAGCCACCCGGGTATGTTCCTGCTGGATCTTCAGGCGGGCCCGGCGGGCGAGCTGGCGGCAGCTGGAGGCCGGCCGGCCGACCGTCTTGGCGATGCTGTCGAACGGCATCTGAAAGATGTCGTGGAGCACGAACACGACCCGTTCCGACGGGGTGAGGCGCTCCAACATCACCAGCAATGCGGTCCTGACCTCGTCGTCGAGCGTGACCCGATCGGCCGGATCGACGGGGTGGGAAACCGACGCCGGTTCGCCGACGAACTCGATCGTGCTCGTGTCGTACGTGCGCTCCCGACGGGAACGCGCCGAGTTGATCTGGTCGAGGCAGATCCGGCTGGTGACGACTATCAACCACGCACGATGGTCCTCGATACGCGCATAGTCGGCGTCGTTGAGCCGTGCGAACGCTTCCTGGACGGCGTCCTCGGCTGCTCCGATGTCGGAGAGCATGCCGAAGGCCAGATTCACCAGGTACGGACGGTTCGTCCGCCATACCTCGGTGAACTGGGCCTCGGTCGCTCTGGTGCGTGATCGGTCATTCGACGCCATGTTCTGCCAACCCTAAGCCGTTGTGCCGCTGTCGCGCTCCATACAAGGACGACGTAGCACCGGAAAAAGTGACAGCGATGACCGGATGTCACTTTTCGCGCCGTCGTCTCGTCCTCTGCTGCTGAACACCGACTATCGGAGGACAGCAGACATGCCCGCAGTAACCGTTCGACCAACCGTGCTGGCAACTCGGCGCGGCAAGCTCATCCTGGCCCTGCTGTGCGCGGTCGCGTTCCTGGATTTCGTAGACGCCTCGATCGTCAACGTCGCGTTGCCCTCGATCCGGGACGACCTCGATGTTTCGGTGCAGGGCTTGCAATGGATCCCGAGTGGCTATCTGCTCACCTACGGTGGCTTCATGCTGCTCGGCGGTCGCGCGGCCGATCTGCTCGGGCGC
>JAVEEN010000320.1 GCA_030840445.1 Pseudonocardiales bacterium | reverse complement strand
ACGGAGCGGGCCGCGGGTCACGGGGTCACGGAGCGGGTCACGGAGCGGGCCACGGAGCGGGCCGCGGGTCACGGGGTCACGGAGCGGGTTACGGAGCGGGCCACGGAGCGGGCCGCGGGGTCACGGGGTCACGGGGTCACGGGTCACCTTTGCGTTCACGCGCGCGAGGTATCCCAATACCTCGGCGACGGGCTGCGGAGCGTGTCACAGGCCTCGTTTGCGTTTCCCGTCTTGGAGGCATCCGCGTACGAGCGGCGAGCGGCGAGCGGCGAGCGGCGAGGGGCAACGGGCGAGAGGCGAGATGGGAGAGGCGAGAGGCGAGGGGCGAGAGGCGAGAGGCGAGAGGCGAGAGGCGAGAGGCGAGAGGCAACGGGCGAGAGGGGAGAGGCGAAGGGCGAGAGGCGAGGGGCGGGCGGCGAGCGGCGAGCGGCGAGCGCAGCTGCAGCTATGCGAGCGACTCGCGCCAGGCGGTGTGTAGCGCAGCGAACCGCCCGCCGCCACTCTTGACGTCGGCCTCGATCAGCTCCTGTGGCGTCCCGTCCTCGACCACTCGCCCGTCGTCGAGCACCAGCACCCGGTTGGCGATCTCCACCGTGGAAAGTCGGTGAGCGATGATCAAGGCCGTGCGCCCGTGCAGCACCGTGTACAGGGCCCGCTGGACTGCGCGTTCGGTCGGGATGTCCAGGCTCGATGTTGCCTCGTCCAAGATCAGCACCGCTGGATCGGCCAGAAATGCGCGCGCGAACGCCACCAACTGCCGCTGACCGGCCGACAACCGGCCACCCCGCTTGCGAACATCGGTGTCATAGCCCTCGGGCAGCTTCAGGATGAACTCCTCGGCCCCCACGGCCCGAGCCGCTGCCTCGATCTCGGCACGGGACGCACCGGGGTTACCGAAGGCGATGTTGTCCGCCACCGATCCAGAGAACAGGAAGCCGTCCTGGGTGATCATCACGATGGCCGAGCGCAGGTCCTCGTCGGTGAGCTGGGCCAGCGGTACGCCGTCGAGGCGGACCGTGCCTTCGGACGGATCGTAGAACCGGCTGATCAGTTTGGCGATGGTGGTCTTGCCGGCACCGGTCGCACCGACCAATGCCACCGTCTGACCCTGTTCGATCTGCAGGTCGAGGTGGTGCAGCACGATGCGCGGACGTTCGGCCTGGGCATCGTAGGAGAACTCGACAGCATCGAAGGTGATCTCGCCGCGGACCGGTTGCGGCAACGCCCGGGGTTGCGCGGGCTCGGGCACCGACGGGATCTCGGCGAGCACCCGGGCCAGTTTCTCCAAGGCCGCCGTCGCCGACTGGAGGGAGTTGAAGAAGATCGCCACGTCCTCCATCGGGCCGTAGAACTGGCGCAGGTAGAGCAGGAATGCCGTGAGCACTCCGAGTTGCAGGCCGCCCTCGGCCACCCGCGTGCCGCCTACGAAGAGCACTGCGACCGTAGCGACGTTGCCGACCAGCGTCACCCCAGGGATGAACACACTGTGCAACTTGAACACCGTCGAGTTGGCATCCCGGTAGTCCTGGTTCAGGCCCTCGAAGATCGCGTCGTTGCGCTTTTCGCGGCGGAACGATTGCACCGCGCGGATTCCGTTGAAGGTCTCGACGAACTGCACGATCACCAGGGCGACGGTCTCCCGGGTGCGCCGGAAGGCCACCGTGGAGCGACCTGAGAACCAACGGAACAGCGCGAAGAGCGGTATCAGCGCTGCCAGCGCCATCAGGGCCAGCCACGGATCCAGGAACACCATCAGCACCGAAATGATCACGATGTTGAGCACCGCGAGCAGCAGGCCGTCCAGGCTGGCGTCGAGCAGCTCACGCAGGGTGTCCACATCGGAGGTCAGCCGGCTGATCACCCGGCCCGAGGTAAACCGTTCATGCCAGGACACACTGAGCTTCTGCGAGTGATCGAAAACCCGGCGGCGCAGGTCGATCAGGATGGCCTGGCCGATCGTCCCGCTGCGACGCAGGAACAGCCACTGCAACACTCCGGAGGTGGCGGCCGCGACGAGCAGGGCGCCGGTGATCTCGGTCAGGGTCCGGTAGTGCCCGTTGATGGCCTGGGGCATCCCGCGATCGATGGCCAGTGCGATCAGCCACGGTGCGAGCATGGTTGTCGATACCTGACCGACAATCAGCGCGAGCACCAGGATGATCTGCCGGCGGTGCGGGCGGATCAGCTGCCCGAGGAGCTGTCGGGCTTCTCGCTCCAGGCGCGGGCGACCGGCCGGCGGCTGCTCGGTGACCGCGTCCTCCTCGCGCTTGTCGTAGCGGCCACGCCATTGGCTCTCGTTGATGGCGCCATCGGGCGTGTCGGTGGCGGTCATACCCTCGTCTCCGCTTTCTGGGACAGCAGATTCCGGTAGGCGTCATTGGTGGCCAGCAGCTGGCTGTGCGTGCCGACCGCGACGATCCGTCCCTCGTCCAGCAGGGCCACCCGATCGGCAAGGAGCACCGTCGATGCTCGGTGTGCCACCACCAATGCCGTGGTCGAGCTGAGGATCCGGCGCAGCGCGCCCTCCACCAGGGCCTCGGTGTGGACATCCAGTGCCGACAGTGGGTCGTCCAGCACCAGGACGCGGGGCCGGCCGAGCACCGCGCGGGCCAAGGCCAAGCGCTGCCGCTGACCGCCGGACAACGACAGCCCCTGTTCACCAACCCGGGTCTGCAGGCCGTATGGCAACTCATACACGAAGCCCGCCTGGGCGATCTCGATCGCCTCACGTACCTCCTCGTCGGAGGCATCCGGCAAACCGAGGGTGATGTTCTCGCGGACGCTGGCCGAGAACAGCGTCGGATCCTCGAAAGCGGTACTCACGGTACGGCGCAGATCGTCCAACGCCAGTCGATCCACCGCGACCCCGTCGATCCGGATGGCGCCACCGGTGACGTCATGCAGCCGGGCCACCAGAGCGGTGAGAATGGTCTTGCCTGATCCGGTCGGCCCGACCAGGGCCATGGTCTCGCCCGCCGCTATGTCGAGGTTCAGCTCGTGCAGCGTGTCTGTCTCGGCTCCCGGGAACCGGAAGCTGACCCGGTCGAACTGCAGACGCGCCGGTCCGGTGTTCACCGGCAACCGGGCCGCGCTCTCCGGTTCGATGATGTCGCTCTTCGTATCGAACACCTCGAACAAGCGAGCGGACGCGGCCACGGTCTCTTCGGTTCCCGCGATCAGCCAGCCGAGGGCCATCAACGGCCAGTTCAAGCGGAGTTGCAGGGTGATGAAAGCCACCAGCTCGCCGGTCGACAACCGCCCGTGGGCTACGGCCAGCACGCCGAAGAACGTGACTCCGGCCAGCACGAGCTGCGGGTAGCTGCCGATTACGGTCCAGAGATTGGCCAGCGTCCGATTCTTCTTCAGCTCGGCCTCACGCAGCCGCTGGGCATCCGAGGTGAAGTTCTCGAGCAGCTGGCCGCGCCGGCCGAAGGACTTGATGACCCTGATGCCCAGTACCGATTCCTCGACGCCGGTGGCGAGGTCTCCGGTGAGGTCCTGGGCCCGTCGCGCCTCGATGTTGTACTGCCGTTCGTAGTAACGGGTGGCGATGGCCAACGGCGCCATCACCACGCACACGCTGATGCCGAGTACCGCATCGAGCCGGACCAGCATGATCAGGACCACCACGATCACCGCCAGGTTGGCGAAGAAGAAGACCGCCATGAAACCCGCGAATCTCCGCAGGGTCGACAGGTCGCTGGTGACCCGAGACAGCAGCTGACCGGACGGCCACCGATCGTGGAAGCTGACCGGTAGCCGTTGCAGATGTTGGTAGAAGTCCCGGCGCATGTCGGTCTCGATGGCCAGGGCGGACGTGGTCATCGCGCGGCGCCGCAGCCCGAACAGCACGGCCTCCAAGACGCCGAAGAGCAGCGCCAGCCCGATCAGCGGATACATCCCTGACGTGTCGCGGCGCGCGATGGGACCGTCGATGAGCGCGGCGGTGACCAACGGCAGGATGGACTGGACGACCATGGCCAGAGTGGCCGTCACGAGCATGAAGATCAGATAGCCGCGATATGGGCGCAGCCATGGCCAGAGCCGGAGCAGGTCTCGGACGGAGCCGGGTGGGGCAGCACCCGAGCTGTTATTTGTCTGGATCGCCCCGTCTGCCACGGTGATTCACAGTACGACGCATCACCGACAACCGTCGAATGGTTTTCGCGGTGTTCGCTACCGGGTGAGTTCAGTCGCTCTTGCGGCGGACACCGAGCAGGATGTCGTCCCACGATGGCATTCGTGGCTTGTCGCCGGACCGGCCGGAGCGACGGTGGCCGCTCTCCTCGGCCGCCGGTGCGGCAGCTTCCGAGCCGACGGCCGGGTCGGCCATCGGACCACCAGCCGGACCGGCTGGTGGATTGGCCGGTGGATTGCTGTCGGGCGGGGTGGACCCGGTGCGAACCTGAGCCGATTGGCCGAGGTCCAAGGGCAGTGGCGGTTCATGCCAGCGTCCGTTGCCGGCCGGATCCAGCGCCTCCTGATCGAAGAGGTCGTCGAACATGTCGTCGTCCATCGCCACCGGGACGGGGTGCGTGTGCGCCTTCTGCCGACGCGACGGCAACCGGATCGGCGACCTGCTCTCGGAATGCCGCTGGTCGGCCGCCGGCACCCCCAGCGGCTCGGGGTTCGGCACGGCGGCCAGCCGCGCGGACTCGGACCGAGCGCCGGTGCCGGGGTCCGCGAGTTCGAGTCCCGAACCCGGGGTGGCTTCGTCGTCGGCGGCAGCCGGTGGTGGCTGCAGGATCCGAAGCGGGTTTCCGGCGAGCAGGTCCGCGGCCACGTCGTTGAGGGCCGTGACGGTCCGGTTCAGCAGGGCGAAGGAGAACTTGGCCAGGAGAGCCACGTCCTCGCCGCCGGGCTTCGGAGCCGAGAAATCGGCCAGCACGGTCCAGCCGCCGTCCGGGCGCCGGAACGAGTCCCAATCGACCGAGGTCGGCTCGGTGCCCAGCGTGGCGACGCGATGGTCGAAGAGTTCGCCGAACACAACAGGGTGGCCGTCGCCGCCGCGCGCCCGTCCGCGGCGAGCCTCGTCGATGACCCGAATGCGCTCCTGCAGGACGGGGTACGCGAAGCGCATGATCTTGTCCAGCTCAACGCCGGCCTCGTCGGCCAGGGCCTGCGCGTCCTCGCCCGCCCGAACCCTCATCTGGATGTCTCGTGGCCGGATCTCGGTCATGGCTTCCTTCCCGCCGGGCGCTGGAGCCTCGGCCAGCTCGGTCTCCGCAGGGCGTGCCGCGGTCACCAACTGGTCGTCCACCACCAGGCTGAACTGCTGAGCCGCGTCCGTGGTTTCGACGATGACGCGGCCGTCATCTCCGGGTCCTACGAACCGCAACTCTCGCACCGTCCGACCATACGTTCTCAGGGCCCCTCAAGGGCAGCATCCACGCCGATCACGGTCAGGTCGATCCGCGTGGCAGAGCTAGATCCGCGGCAGCAGATAGTCGATGCACGCGGTCAGCGCGCTGACGTCGTCCGGGTCCACCGCCGGATACATACCGATCCGGAGTTGATTAGGGGCAATGCCTCGATAGGACTCGGTATCAACGATCCCGTTCGCCCGGAGTGCGCTGCCCAGCCTCGTCGCGTCGACGGAGGTGTCGAAGTCGATGGTCCCCACCACCAGGCTGCGCGATGCCGCCGCCGGGACGAACGGCGATGCCACCTCCGAGGCCTCGGCCCACGCGTACAGCCGCTGGGACGATTCGGCGCTGCGGGCGGTGCTCTGCTCCAGGCCGCCGGCCGCCAGCATCGCCTCGATCTGATGCGCCAGCAGCCACAGGGTCGCGATCGCGGGCGTGTTGTAGGTCTGGTCCTTGACGCTGTTGTCGATCGCGGTCGCCAGGTCGAGTGACGGCGGCAGCCACCGTCCGGACGCCTTGATCTCGGCCACCCGGGCCAGAGCGGCGGGGGAGAAGAATGCCAACCACAGACCGCCCTCGCCGGCGAAGCCTTTCTGGGGGGCGAAGTAGTACACGTCGGTCTCGCTCAGGTCGACCGGTAGGCCGGCGGCAGCGGACGTCCCGTCGATCAGGTACAGCTGGTCATCGGCAGCCCCCGCCACCCGGAGCACCGGAGCCATGACCCCGGTGGACGTTTCGTTGTGTGGCCAGGCGTACACGTCGACGTCTGCTTCGTAGCGCGCTGTCGAGATCGAGCCCGGTTCGGCGCTCAGCACGGTCGGATCGCCCAGGAACGGCGCGCCCCGCGTGACGCTGGCGAACTTCGCGGAGAACGCCCCGAAGCTGAGGTGCTGAGCGCGATCGCGAACCAGGCCGAAGGCGGCCGCATCCCAGAATGCAGTGGATCCCCCATTGCCCAGGACCACCTCGTACCCGGCCGGGGGGTTGAACAACTGCATCAAGCCGGAGCGGATGCGTCCCACCAGCGACTTCACCGGCCGCTGCCGATGCGAGGTGCCCATCACCTGGAACCCGCGGGCCGCGAAATCGTCCAGCAGCGAGCCCGGAACCTTCGACGGTCCGGAGCCGAACCGTCCGTCGCGCGGCAACAGGTCAGCGGGAATCGCAGGAAAAGCCGGGGTCGCGGTCACGGGATCCATCATCCCAGGACGGTGCAGCTGAATTGGATCCGGGAGCTTGCCGTGCCGGTGCGGCTCAGGTTCCGAGCACTCCTCGCAGGTAGTCGTTGCTGAAGCGACGTTCCGGATCCAGGCGTTCGCGTACCGCCAGGAACTGGCCGAACAGGGGATACTTCGGCTCCAGGTCCTCGGCGCTCCGAAAATGGAGTTTGCCCCAGTGCGGCCGGCCTCCTGCCGATTCGGCGATCCGTTCGAAGGCCAGGAAGTATTTCTCGTGCGGGCGCCGGTGGTACTGGTGGACGGCGATATAGCAGGTGTCCCGCCCATATGCGGTGGACAGCGCTATGTCGTCGGCCGCTGCGAAGCGCACCTGCACCGGGAAGCCGATCCGCTCGCCACTGCGGTTGATCCAGTCGTCGAGCTCGCCGATGACGTGGGACATCGCTTCGCGGGGCAGCGCGTACTCCATCTCGCGGAACTTCACCCGGCGCGGCGAGACGAAGACCCGATACGACCGATCGGTGAACTCCCGGGCCGACAAGGCCCGGGAGGCGATCCGGTTGGCCCGGCCGGTCAAGGCCGGACGAGCTGTGGTCAACCGGTTGACTCCCTCGAACATCCGGTTGGCGAGGAATTCGTCATCGATCCAGCCGCGAAGCCGCCCGAGCGGGTGGAGCCCGGCTTCCAGCCGAACCCGGTCATTGGTCTTGGTCAGGACCCGCCGGGTATGCGGAAACCAGTAGAACTCGAAGTGGTCGTGGTCGGCCACGGAAGCGTCCACGGTCTCCAGCAGCGCGTCATAACTCGACGGCCTTTCCGTGGCATGCAGGGCAAATGCCGGCTCGCACTGCAGGGTGACGGAGGTGATCACGCCCAAGGCGCCAAGTCCGATCCGGGCCACCGCGAAGGTCTCGGCGTTCTCGGTCGGCGAGCAGTTGAGAAGCTCGCCGGACGCCGTCACCAGCTGAAGGCCTCGGACCTGCGTAGCCAAACCACCGAAGGCCCCGCCCGTGCCATGAGTTCCGGTCGAGATGGCGCCACTGATGGTCTGGGCATCGATGTCGCCCAGATTGGTCATGGCCAGGCCCATGGTCCACAGCGTTGAGTTGAGCTCGCTCAACGGAGTCCCGGCGGCGACGGTCACGAGCCCCGTCTTGCGGTCGGCCGCGATGATGCCGCGCAGCTGGTCCAACTTCATGAGCACGCCGTGGGTCGCACCGATTGCGCTGAAGCTGTGTCCGGAGCCGATTGCCTTCAGCGACAAGTTGTTCTCCGCCGCGTGGCGAATCTCGTCGGCGACGTCGTCCGTCGTCCGCGGATGGCTCACGCGCCGGGGGGTCACCGAGAAGGTGCCCGCCCAGTTGCTCCACGCCGTCGCGCTCTCCACCATTGTGCCGCCGACTATAGGGTGCCGCGGGGCGCCGACGAGGGTGACCTCCCCTACAGTGCCCACATGGTGTCGTCCCAGGCTGCGTGGATCGGCCGAGCCAACTCCGAGCTGCGGCGCAACGGGCCCATCGTCGGTTTCGGCATCGTCGGCATCGGAACCGCATTCGACCTCAGGTACGGCTTTATCGTGCCTGCCGTGCTCGCCCTGGTCCTGCTGTTCCTGGCGCCCGCCTTCAATCCCAAGCCGGTCGATCTCGAGGCGGTCATCCGATGATAGGTACGACAGCCCACCGGCTCACCGCGGCGACCCAGCAATTCGATCCACCGCTGGCCGCCCTGGACATTGCCGCCCTGCAGCGCAACGCGGCGGACCTGGCCCGGCGGGCCGACGGCACCCCGATCCGGATCGCCAGCAAGTCCGTCCGATGCCGTTGGGTCTTGGAGAACGTCCTTGCCCGGCCCGGCTTTGCCGGCATCATGGGGTACTCGTTGCGGGAGGCGATCTGGCTGGTCCGCAGTGGTTTCACCGATGTCCTGATCGGTTACCCGACGGCTGATCGAGCCGCGTTGGCCGAAGTGGCCAACGACGCTCTACTGCGGGAGCAGATCACCCTGATGGTCGACGATTGCCGGCAACTGGACTTTCTCACCGAGCACGCGAGGTCCGAGCTGCGCATCTGCCTGGACATCGACGCGTCCCTGCGGATCGGCCCCGCCCATCTCGGCGTCCGACGATCACCGGTCCGTATGCCGGCCGAGGCAGCTGAGCTGACCGAGAACGCCCTGCGGCGCAAGGCCTTTTCCGTGGTCGGGGTGATGTTCTACGAGGCCCAGATCGCCGGCCTGCCGGACAGTTCACCGGCCGTGTCGATCATGAAACGGCGGTCGGCCGACGAGCTGGGCGTGCGCCGGTCCGCGGTGGTCGAGGCGGTGCGTGCTGCCGGAGCGGATCTGCGATTCGTCAACAGCGGCGGCACGGGAAGCCTGGAGATATCCTCGGCCGACCCCGCGGTGACCGAGGTGACCGCCGGCAGTGGGCTGTACTCGCCGGCCCTGTTCGACCGCTACCGCAATATCGAATCGGACCCGGCGATGTTCTTTGCGCTGCCGATAGTCCGTCGGCCGGCTGAAGACATCGCCACGGCCTTCGGTGGCGGTTACATCGCGTCCGGCCCGGCGAAGAAATCCCGGCAGCCCCGGCCGGTCTCCGACGCACTGAGCCTGATCCCGACCGAGGGCGCCGGAGAGGTCCAGACACCGTTGCGGGGCAAGGACGCGCGCTCGCTGGCCATCGGAGACCGGGTGTGGCTGCGGCACGCCAAGGCCGGGGAAATGCTCGAGCGGTTCGACACCGTGCACCTGGTAGCCGGATCCGAAGTGACCGAGTCGGTGCCCTCCTATCGCGGCGAGGGCCGTAACTTCGGCTGAAGTTCGCGATCGTGTAACACAGACCCCCGTAGGCGAGGTCTGTGTTACACGATCGGGTCTGTTACTGGTGGGCGATGTTGTCCCAGCCCTCGACATCCTTCGGGCCACGGGGGTCGGGACCGATATAGCGGGCCGACGGACGGACCAACCGCCCGGTCTTCTTCTGCTCCATGATGTGCGCGCACCAGCCCGCAGTCCGCGCGCAACTGAACAGGGCCGGCATCATGTGGGGCGGAACCTCGGCGAAGTCCAGGGTGATCGCGGCCCAGAACTCGACGTTGGTCTCGATCGGGTGATCGGGACGGCGCTCCCGCAGTTCCTTCAGGGCCGCCTGCTCCAGCGAGACCGCGACCTCGTAACGAGGGGCGTTGAGTTCCTGACAGGTCCGGCGCAGCACCCGGGCGCGCGGATCCTCGGCACGGTAGACCCGGTGACCGAAGCCCATCATGCGCTCCTTGCGGTCCAGGATGTCCTTCACGACCTTGGCCGCGTCGCCGGTCCGCTCGACCTCTTCGATCATGGGCAGGACCCGGGCCGGCGCGCCGCCGTGCAGCGGACCGGACATGGCACCGACCGCGCCGGAGATGGCCGCGGCCACGTCTGCCCCGGTCGAGGCGATCACCCGGGCGGTGAAGGTCGAGGCGTTCATGCCGTGCTCCGCGGCAGATACGAAGTAGGCGTCGACGGCGGCGACATGGGTCGGGTCGGGCTCGCCACGCCAGCGGGTCATGAATCGCTCGACGATGGTCCGGGACTGGTCGATCCGGGACTGCGGGACCGCCGGGGCCCCGACTCCGCGGGCGGACTGGGCGACGTAGGACAGCGCCATCACCGAGGCGCGGGCGGCCTGCTCCCGGGCCTCGTCGTCGCTGATGTCCAGCAGCGGGCGGTAGCCCCAGATCGGCGAGAGCATGGCCAGCGCGGCCTGCACGTCGACCCGGACGTCACCGGTGTGGACCGGGATCGGGAAGGGCTCGGCGGGCGGCAGGCCAGGTCCGAACTTGCCGTCGACGAGCAGCGCCCAGACGTTGCCGAACGTCACGTGACCGGCGAGGTCTTCGATGTTGACGCCGCGATAGCGCAGTGCTCCGCCGTCCTTGTCAGGCTCGGCTATCTCGGTTTCGAACGCGATGACGCCCTCGAGGCCGGGGCTGAAATCGTCGGACATGCACAGTCTCCGATCATCCGTCAGGCCAGCGGCGCCAGGCTTGTTCGCGGCCGTGCTGGTTGCTGAACCGTGCGGTTCCCCCTCCGATGACGGGGCTCCAACCGGCCATTCTTACCTATCGACCTGAGGTACGGCTACGCGAGGTTGCCCGCCGGGCCGCCGAGCGTGACCAGTCCCACCGCTGGGCCGGGCCGCCCAGGTCTGGCGGCTGGAAGAATGGCCACGTGAACAACGTCGCCGACGCGGGCAATCCGGTCCATGACCCGGCCACCATCCGTCGGGGCTACGACGCCGGCGACCTGACCGAGGCCTCGCTGGCCGGCACCTGGCTGGAGCAGTTGCAGCGCTGGTACGACGGGGCGGCGGCCCACCCGGGCATTGCCGATCCCAACGCGATGCAGGTTGCCACCGTCGACTCCGCCGGGCACCCCGACGTCCGAACAGTGCTCGCCCGCGGTTTCGACGACACGGGCGTGGTCTTCTACACCAACTACGGCTCGGCAAAGGCCCGGCAGCTCGAGGTCCACCCGTTCGCCGCGGCGGTGTTTGCCTGGTTGCCACTGGAACGGCAGGCCCGCTTGCGAGGTCCGGTGTCGAAGGTGAGTGCCGCCGAGACCGAGGCCTATTTCGCCTCGCGGCCGCGGGAAGCCCAGCTCGGTGCCTGGGCCTCTCCCCAGTCCGAGGTGATCGCCGACCGGCACGTCCTGGACCGGTTGTTGGCCGACGTGACCGCCCGGTTCTCCGACCGAGAGGTCCCGCCGCCGCCCCATTGGGGTGGATACCGGATCGAGGTCACCGAGATCGAGTTCTGGCAGGGCCGGCCGTATCGTCTGCACGATCGCCTGCGGTTCCGGCGGCCCCCGGAGGTAGCGGACTGGATTGTGGAGCGGTTGGCTCCGTGACATCGGCGCCATCGACTCGACCTGCGGACTCCAGGGGACTACGTGGCTGGTTCACCCACCACGCCGTGGATACCCGGCCGTTACGGATCCCGGCGTTCCGGCGCCAGATCATGGGCCAAGGCACCTCGTTCATCGGCGCGATGCTGACTCAGGTCGCGGTACCGGTGCAGGTGTATGACCTGTCGAGATCCTCACTGCAGGTGGGTTTTGTCGGGCTCGTGGGCTTCCTCCCCCTGGTGGTCTTCGGGTTGTACGGCGGATCCATTGCCGATGTGGTCGACCGTCGCACCCTGTACCTCATCTCGTCCATCGGGGTCTGGATTGTCACGCTGGGCCTGTTCGCCCAGACCCTGGTCGGTGCGGGCAGCGTTCCGCTGATCCTCGGGCTGATGGCGGTCCAGTCGGCGCTGTTCGCGGTCTCGTCGGCGGCCCGGGGCGCGATCATCCCGCGCATCGTCGAGGCGGACCTGGTACCGGCCGCGAACACCCTCAGCTTCACGGTGGGCAATGTGGGGCAGGTGATCGGTCCGCTGATCGCGGGTGTGCTGGTCACCCGGGCCAACGGATTTGCCTACGCCTACGGCATCGACGCGGTGTTGTTCACCCTGGCCTTGTACGCCGCGCTCAGGTTGCCGCACATCCCGCCGGACGGGTCGGCGCCGAAGGCTGGATTCCGATCCGTCCTTGCCGGACTTACCTTCATCGCAAGCCGACCGGTGCTGTTGATGTCCTTCGGGGTCGACATCGTCGCCATGGTCTTCGCGATGCCCCGCGCGCTGTACCCACAGGTCGCCGCCGACCGCTGGAACGGCCAGGTCGGCCCGCTGTATGCCGCGATCGCCATCGGTGCGGTGATTGCCGGCCTGTCCAGCGGCTGGATCGGCCGGGTCCATCGCCAAGGGGTGGCCCTGACCGGCGCCATCGTGGGTTGGGGGCTGTGCGTCGCGGCGTCCGGTCTGGCGCATCAACTGTGGTTGGCAGTGGTACTGCTCGCCGTGGCCGGCGCTGCGGACCTGGTCAGCGCGGTCTACCGGCAAACCATCCTGCAGACCTATGCGCCGGACGAGATGCGTGGGCGGATGCAAGGGGTTTTCATAGTGGTCGTTGCCGGTGGTCCCCGCCTCGGAGACCTACGGTCCGGCGCCACCGCAGCTGCGACCACGGTGACCTTCTCGTGGGTGGGTGGTGGCCTGATCTGCGTGGTACTCGTGCTGATTGCCGCGCTACTGGTCCGGCCGTTCTGGCGTTACGACGCGCACGCTGTGGTGCCGGACGAGATCAGCGGGTTCAGCTCGCCGGATGTGGCAGCAGCCGACTCGCGAGGGCTATGACGACCGCGGCCGCCACCTGGATTCCGAGCACGAGTCCGAAAGCACCCGCGAACCCGTGCTCGGCCCGGACCTCGAACAACGTGCCGAGGCTGGCGACGCCGATGGCCATCGAACCCTGCTGAACGGTGACCAGGACGCCGCTACCGACGCCGGCCAGGGCATGCGGGACGTTGGAGAGCACCAGCCGGAAGATGCCGCCGACGCTCAGCGCCTGTCCGAAGCCGGCTACCACCAGACCCGGCGCCATGTCCATCGAGCCGACGTGCGGCCACTGGCTGGTGACCTCGATCAAGAGGATGGCCAGACCGCTCGCCTGTAACACCATGCCGGTCGTGAGCACCGCGCGTCCGTACCGGTTGACCAGCCGCGGTACCAGCAGTGATCCGATGAAGTAGGCGACCGCCATCGGGGTGATGAGTAGGCCCGAATGCAGGGCATCGGCGTGCAGGCCGTCCTGAACGGTCAGGGCAAAGACAAACATGAACGCGCCGAATCCCATGAAGAATGGCACGGCGAGCGGCAGTCCACGGCGCATCGCCGTCAGCCTCAACAGCGACGGCGGTAGCAATGGCAGCTTCCCGCTGGCCTCGGTCCGGCGCTCCACGATGACCAGGGCAACCGCGGCGACCGGAGCCACTGCCAGCGTCGCCCAGATCCACCAGGGCCAGCCGAGGGCCCGGCCCTCGGTGAGCGGAATCAGCAAGGCCACGATAGCCAGCCCGAGCAGCGCGGTGCCGGGGAAGTCGATGGTTGCCGGGTGGCTCGACCGGGTGTCGGGGACCACTCGCTTCGCCAGCAGCAGGCCTACCACGCCGACCGGGACGTTGACCAGGAAGATCGGCCGCCACCCGGTGCCGGCGATGTCCAGTTGCAGGATCAGGCCGCCCAGCAGTTGGCCGATGACCACCGCGATCCCGCCGGTGGCGGCGAACCGGCTGACCGCACGGCTGCGGGCGCTGCCGGTCAGGGTGGCCTGGAAGGTGGCGAGGACCTGCGGCGTGATCAGGGCGGCCGAGATGCCCTGGACCACCCGGGCTGTGATCAGAAAGCCGACGCCGGGCGCGATCCCGCACAGCAGCGAGGTGACGGTGAAGCCGAACAAGCCGTAGCTGAACAGCCGCCGGCGCCCGAACGCATCACCGAGCCGGCCGCCGACGACCAGAAACAGGGTGTACGCCGTCCCGTAGCCGGCCACGATCAGCTCGAGCGCGGCCGGTGATGCGTTCAGGTCGCGGTCGATGGTCGGCAGTGCGACGTTGGTGATGAAGAAGTCCAGCATCGACAGGAAGGGCCCGATGAGCAGCACGATCATGCCGAGTGCGCTGAGACCGGCAGGATCCGACGGCGTAGCTGCACGTCTCTCGCGCCAGGACGACGGTCGGTGGCCGGCGGGTCCGCCATCCAGCGCGATGGGTGCCAGCGGCGTCGGAACGGGCAGGGACCTGGTCGACCGCACGGTTACGGCTGTGGGGATTACGTCGGTCATAGCTACCACACTGCGCCCTGGGTTAACCTAGTACCAGGAGCGCGTTTATCCAGGTATCAGCCGAACCTGGCTAGCGCCTGGAGCGCACGCCGTCCAAGGACAATGGTGACCATGAACGCGACTATGACTAACGCGACTGTGACTACCGTCGACCCGGCGGCCATCCGCCGGCGCGAGCTGGCGGGATTCCTGCGCAGCCGCCGGGAACGAATCAGCCCGAGCCAGGCCGGAGTGCCCTTGAGCGGGCGGCGCCGAACGCCGGGCCTACGCCGGGAGGAGGTCGCCCAGCTCGCCGCGGTCGGCGTGACCTGGTACACCTGGCTCGAGCAGGGCCGTGACATCAAGGCCTCGGAACAGGTGCTCGATGCCATCTCGAGGACGCTGATGCTCGATCGCGACGAGCGCGCGCACTTGTTCACGCTGGCCGGGGTCTCGGTCGGACCGAGCCGGGCCGAATGTGACGCCATCAGCGAGGCGACCTTGCGACTACTGGACCAGGTCGAGCCGTTTCCGGCGTGTGTGCAGACCGCCAAGTACGACCTGCTCGCCTACAACCGCACCTATGCCCGGCTCATCAACAACCTCGACGCGCTGCCGGCTGAGGATCGCAACTGCATGTGGCTGGCGTTCACCGACTCAGAGTGGCGAAAGTGCATGGTGGATTGGGAGATCGTGTCGGCCCGGATGGTCGCGCAACTGCGGGCTCAGTGGGCTCAGCATATGGCAGAGCCCGCCTGGAAAGCGCACCTGAAGCGGCTCAAGGCCGCATCGCCCGAGTTCAGCCGGCTGTGGGAACAACACGATGTCGCCTCGGCCCAGAGCATGAGCAAGCGGTTCCGTAACCCGCTGGTCGGCATGTTGCGCTTCGACGTCAACGTCAGCTGGCTGACGCCCGCGCCCGGCCTGCGGATGATGGTCTACACGCCCTCAGATGTGCAGACCCGGCGCAAGCTCGACGACCTGGCCGCGTTGATCGCGCAACCGCAGTCTGCCTGAATCTCGCGCGGTAGGCCGAACCCGATACGGTCTCAAGCATGGCGATGACAGGTCCATGGTTCGACATCAAGGCCGGCGAGTACCGAGCAGCGATCTCCGAGGTCGGGGCCGGTCTGGCCGGGCTGTGGCGCGGCGATCGTCCGGTTACCTCGCCGTGGGCGGACGGTGTTTTGCCCCCGATGTCCTGCGGCGCCGTGCTGTTGCCGTGGCCGAACCGGATCCGCGACGGTCGCTACAGCTACGCCGGGTCGCAGTATCAGTTGCCGATCACCGAACCGGCGCAGCACAACGCCAGCCACGGCCTGGTCCGCTGGGTCCGTTGGGAGGTGGCCGAACGCGGCGACCACTCGGTCACGCTCACCCACGATCTGGTGCCCCAGACCGGCTATCCCTTCGAACTCAGGATGCACATCCGCTATGCGCTGTCAGCCGAATCGGGACTGACGGTCAGCACCCAGGTCACCAACCAGGGGCGGCAGTCCGCGCCCTTCGGGGCCGGCTTTCATCCCTACCTCGACCTCGACGGGCACGACCTCGACCACGCCGAGCTCGAGATCCCCGCTGCCACGATGCTGCTCACCGACGATCGTCAGATCCCGGTCGGACGCAGCTCTGTCCACGGCACGCCGTACCAGTTGAGCCCGGCTCGGCCGGTCGGAACGCTGCGGCTGGATAACGGCTTCGCTGACCTGACCGGTTCCAAGGCCATCGTCAAGATTGCCGACCACACGACCGAGATCTGGTGGAGTGAGGAGTTCCAGTACCTGCAGGTGTTCACCCCGCCCGTGCAACGGTTCAAGCGGACCGCCATCGCGGTCGAACCCATGACCTGTCCGGCCGATGCTTTCAACTCCTGCGACGGTCTGATCGAACTCGAGGCGGGCGGTTCCTGGTCGGCATCCTGGGGCATCCGGACCAGCTGAATCAGCCGCGCAGCGCCTCTGAGGTGTGCCACCTCGCGAGCGCCGGAGGGCCGCACCGGGGCCGGGTCGAGCACGAACACGCCCAGGACGTCACTGCCCTTGGCCGCCAGGCTCAGGGCAGGGTTGTCCGAGATACGCAGATCACGACGGAACCACATGACCTCGGGCATGCCTCGACGGTATGCGAGGAGCCGGAATGTGATGAAGTGGAACCATGCAGCTGACGAAGTTCACTCACTCCTGTGTCCGGATCTCCGACCGCGACCGCCGCCTCGTCATCGATCCGGGCTCGTTCAGCGAGGTCGAGGAGGCACTCGAGGGGATCGACGCGGTCCTCATCACCCATCAGCACGCCGACCATATCGACGTGGCCAGGTTGGCCGCCGCGGCGAACGCCAATGCAAATCTCAAGATCTGGGCGCCCAAGGACACCATCGACCAACTGTCCGGGACCGAGGCATTCGAGGGCCGGCTGAACGCGGTGGGACCAGGCGAATCGTTCATCGCCGGCGGCCTTCAGGTGCGCACCTTCGGTGGTCAGCACGCCTTGATCCACTCGTCCATCCCGGTGGTGTCCAACGTCGCCTACCTGGTCGGCGACGCGATCTACCATCCCGGTGATTCCTACACGGTCCCCAATGCCGTCGTCGAGGCCTTGCTCATCCCGCTGAATGCGCCGTGGGCCAAGGTGGCCGAGACCATCGATTTCACCATCGCCGTTCGGGCGCCGAGGGCATTCCAGATCCATGACGCTCTGCTCGGTGAGATCGGCAAGGCCTTCTACGGCGGCCAGATCACCCGCATTGGTGAGCTGTACGCAACCACCGACTTCACCCAGTTGGCCTCCGGTCGGAGTGTCGAACTGTGAAGCTGTTGCGCTGAGAACCGTGTCAGACGCTGACCTCGTCCTTGAGCCCGTCGCGGACCATCTGACGTAACTCGGCGTTGTCCTGGTGCCCGTGCACGCTGACGGCGTGCTGGGTGGCCGCGGCGACGACCTCGTCCTCCTCACCGGCGATGGTCAGTGTGCAGCGAGCCGGGCTGCTGCGGTCGCGATCGGTGCCGCCCGGCTCTCGTGAGCAGCCCCGGGACACCCCCGCTCAGGTCACCGGCAGGATCCGGGCCTCGGCCAGCACGCCGTCACGGATCTCGAGCAGCCCCATTGTTCCGCACGGTTGCCGACGGCGGTCGGTGGGCGAACCGGGGTTGAAGATCCGCTGGCCGTTGGACGTCTCGTCCAGAGGAATATGCGAATGCCCGAAAACCACGAGGTCAGCGGTGGGAAATCGGCGTCCGAGCCGCGCCGCCCGGCCCGTGCTGGCTCCGCTGTCGTGGATCATGGCGACCCGCAGGCCATCCAGCTCGATGGCCAACGTTTCCGCGGCACCCCAGCGTGCGACGTCCGGACCGTCGTTGTTGCCGAGCACTGCATGTACCACCGACCACTGCGACAGTTCCTCCAGCACGGCCACCGTGCACACATCGCCGGCGTGCAGGATCACATCGACGTTCTCGAGCTCGGCCGCCACCGCAGGCGGACAGGATTTCCAGCGGCGGGGAGCGTGCGTATCGGAGAGCACCGCGACCTTCATTTCATCAGCATGTCAGCTGGTTCGTGCGGTGGTAGTGGTCCTGGTCGTCGTCCGCATAATCGGCCGACCCGGCGCTCAGTCGAAACGGACGTCGGGTCGGGCTGTCGGAGCCAGGAACGCCAGCAACCTGAGACCGTCGGCCCTGAGCGCCGACCGGACGTTTCTTGGCAGCGGCCGGAAGGCCGTCAGGGACAAGGTCGCACCGCCTTGCGCTCGGCTGACGGTGCAAGTGCCGGCGACGAAACCGTCGACCAGGAAGGTCGAGGTGATGAGGCCGTTCACGCTCATGAAGCGCGATCGATGAGTGTCGTCGAAGATGCGCGACCGGTCCCGGTGGGACAGCAGAACATTGTCGAAGTCGCCGAGGATGCGCACCGGCACGGGGGTGTCGGCATCGGGCAGCAGACCGTCCGGGACGTCGAACAGTTCCTGGCCCCGTTCGTTGCGGAAGGTACGAAGCGTCGGGCGCATGCGCTCGATCGGTCCGCGCAGGGCTGCCAGGCCGGACCAGACGGCGATGTCAGCGACGGTGGCCGGCCCGAAGGCCGCGAGGTAGCGGCGAATGGCGTCGTCGGGGTCCCGCCGCTCGCTCAGCGACTCTCCGAGCCACTGCTCGGCGATGGCATGGGTGGCGGCCATGGTCTGGCCCCACACGCCGCGTGGCGTGACCTGGACCAGCGGCAGGCCGACGCGCACCCGCATCGCGAGGTCCGACGGTGGGTAACCGGGGAAGTCACTGGTGAGCAGAGTGCCGAGCTCGCTGAAGGTCCGCGGCTGCGCAGTGAGCAGTTCGCGTGCTCGGGACAGCAGTGCGGTTTCCTCGACACCTTGGGTTCGTTTCCCGGCCCCGCTGGCGAGGCCGCGTTCCGAGGCCGCCTGCATCACTGGCCGCAAC
Source organism: Pseudonocardiales bacterium (assembly GCA_030840445.1). Classification (GTDB taxonomy): domain Bacteria; phylum Actinomycetota; class Actinomycetes; order Mycobacteriales; family Jatrophihabitantaceae; genus Jatrophihabitans_A. The sequence goes on along the minus strand of JAVEEN010000320.1, from coordinate 1,027 downwards.
TCGAGACAGTCGCGAGCCGTGACCAGGAAGATGGTCGATCGCATCAGCGCGATCCGCACGCAACTGCGGTCGAGCAGACGTTGACCCAAGGTCATCGGATCGAACTGCGCGAGCCGGGTCCACAGGGCGACATAGGGGGCAGCGGGGGCTTGGGCCTGCAGTCCGACCAGTCTCTCCACCGCCTCGGGTACTCCGATGTCCCAGGGTTCGAGCAGCCCCTGACGGGCGAGCAGGGCGCGATTGAGGGCCCGATCGGTGAGGAGCATCGCAGCTCAGCCGAGACCGAGGCGGCGGGAGATCGCCTTGACCTGATAGTCGTAGAACGCTGCGTAGTCGGTGATCGTGTTGACCAGGCGACCGAAGAGCTCGAAGCTGATCACGCCGAAAAGCATGGCCCAGCCGCCGATGGCATCCGCCAGGACGGCCTCGGGTATGCCGGCGAAGTCGGGCACCGATCCGAGTCGTTTGAGGTCAACCCGGGTCGGTTTGGGCAGCCGGGGCGTGGTGGGCGTGGATATCACCCCCGCGGCAACGCCGTCACGCAGGATGGACATGAGCACCAGGACCGGTCGGGTCGCCGGTTCGATGGTGTCCTGGGGCGCGGCGTAGCCCGGTACCGGACTTCCGTAGAGCAGCGCGTACTCGGGCTGGTTGGCTAGCGCCCACTCGCGGATCGCGTGGGCGACCGCGCGGTGGCGGCCGGCCAGATCGGCGCGGCTGATGGCCTGTTCGGCTTGTTCGGCCACCTCGCCCAGATCGTTGTAGGCGTCGATAATCAGGGCAGTCAAGAGGTCGTCGCGGCTGGGAAAGTAACGATAGATCGCGGACGAGACCATGTTCAGGTCACGGGCGACCGCGCGCAGCGACAGGTTTGCGCCGTCGGTGGCGAGATGTCGCCGGGCAGCCGCCTTGATCTCGACGATCATTTCCGCCCGCACCCTCGCCCGCAAACCGGAAGTCATCACTGGAGTATTCCATAGAAACGGATCGCTGTGTCGAAATGAGAGCACCGCTCTTGACAGTCCGG
>JAVEEN010000147.1 GCA_030840445.1 Pseudonocardiales bacterium | reverse complement strand
CGTATGGACTGGCCGGCAGCGTGTGGACCAGCGACGTGCCGCGCGGCATCAAGATCTCCGAGCAGATCCGCACCGGCACCTACGCGATCAACTGGTACGCGTTCGACCCGTGCTGTCCGTTCGGCGGATACAAGAACTCCGGCATCGGTCGCGAGAACGGGCCGGAGGGCGTCGAGCACTTCACCCAGCAGAAGAGCGTGCTGATGCCGATGGGCTACACCACCGACGCCTAGGCTCTCCCGCCAGTGTGACGCTGCGGGCACACTCGAGCTCGAGTGTGCCCGCAGCGTCCCACTCGGGCGAGAACGCTTCTTCGCGAAGCTGGCCGCGAGTGTGCGGCTAGCCGCACCCTGAAGCCAACAGCGCGAGGCGCTGGTCGAGGGTGGCATGGAAGTGCCCGATCGCGCTTTCGTGGCGTCCGAACTCCAGGAAGGCATTCGCCCCGGAGCGCAAGCCGCGCTGCACACCCATCGACATTTCGTTGTCCTCCAGTGCACCCTGGTCGAGAAGGGTGGGGGCAGTCCCGGCACCACCTTGTTGGGTGGCCGCGAGCAGAGCAGCTTCTGCTGCATCGGGCGTGGCGACGGTATAGGTGGCGAACATCGAGTGGTCGACATCGATCGGGTCGATTACGACCACGATCAGCCGATCCGGAAACGTCGCGATCATTACGTTCGGGAACAGCTGATAGACGAACGTCATGCGCTGCTTAGTCGTCCACATCGACTCCGGGCGGTTACGGAGTCGTTCAATGTTGCGGTATGGGAATGTGATTCGGCTATTCGGGCCGAACGTTTCCACCACGTTGAGATCGTCGTACTGTAGCGGGAAGAACGTCTCCCGGTGGGTAGAGCGAATGTGGTAGCCCTCCCCGAATTGCTCGATGAGCACCTTCCAATTTATGTTCAGCACGGCGGACTCCGCGACGACGAGCCGCTCGGCCGGCACGAGTTTGTCCCGCCACGGACTGCCTTCGGTTAGTGCCGCCATCGCGTCGTCAGCAACTGCTCGCAGCCACGGCTGCGCCGCATCGGAGTCCAGCGCATCGATGACGATGAGACCATCGACCTCACTGCTGGCGACCTCGACCAGGCCGCGCGTCGCGATGTTCAAATCCGGGAAGGCATCCGCGTGCGGAACATGCGCGAGCGTGCCGTCGAGACGATAAGTCCAGCCGTGGTACCGGCACACCAGCGCGTGAGAACATCCGGTGCCGTCTACCAGAGTCATCCCGCGATGACGGCACGCGTTGCGGAATACCCGTGCCCGTCGATCGTTGCCACGAACCGCGAACAGCGGCGTCCCGAAGCAGACGCGTTCGACATGGTCACCTGGATTCGGGATGGCTGCCGACGGAATGAACACGCTGGGAAACGAGCGCAGCATCCGCAGTTCATCCGCGAATCGTCCTGGGTCGAGGTAGTTCTCCACCGGCTCGCGCCACGGCTCGCCTTCATCGGTCGTGCCCGCGTCGATATGCGTGAGTAGGCGGCGCACAATCTCCACATCTTCGGCGACCAGCGGTCTTGTCAACGGACTCATAGCGTGCCTCCCGGGTGCGCTTCGATGCCTCGTTTCAGCAGGAACGGTATGCTAGAAATGAAGTGACGTCAATTCATTTTTTGCTACGCTCATCGCGTGATCACGACCGCTGAACCCAGGACTCAAAAGGGGCGTGCGACGCGTGAACGGCTACTCGCCTGCGCCCGCGACATCGCAATTGCCAACGATGGTCACCTCGAGATCGCCTGGGTCGCAGAGGCTGCAGGCGTCGTGCCAAGCTTGGTCAATCGCTATTTCGGCTCGCGGGCAGGACTGGTCAGCGCGCTGCTGCACGACTTCTTCGTCCGTCTGCGCGTCCAGGTTCTTGACCTCGATCTCGATGACCAAGGTACGTGGGCCCAGCATGAGCGCATCCGACTCGAAAAGGGTGTGCATTTCCACTACACCGATCCGGCCGCGGTCGTCGTCTACACCCGGCTATCTCGCGAGCCCGAGGTCGCGTTGACCGAGAACCGGCACATCGACGAGATCGTCAAACACGCTGCCGCCAACATTCGTCGCGGCCAGAAGCGTGGAGAACTGTCGTCATCCGTCGATCCCGAGCTCGCCGGCGCAGCCATGTTCGGTGCGATGCAGCGGGTGATGGTCACCGCGCTGGGCCGCAGCCCGCGTCCCCGACCAGACCGAGTCGTCGAAGTTCTGTGGCGGCAGATCGCCGCGGCCGTCGAGATCGACCCGTGACGGGTCAGAACGCCGCTTCCCGAAGCTGCATGAGCGCGAGATCGACATTGGCCGCGATCTCGCGTTCCGCAGTCAACCGCGGTAGCACGTTCTTGACGAAAAACTTTGCGCACACGACCTTTCCGGCATAGAACGCACTATCGCCCGGCGACGGATCGCCGTCGAGCGCGGTCAGCGCTGTCTCGGCCTGTCGGAGCAGCAGCCAGCCGATCAGCAGGTCACCGACCGCGAGCAGGAAAGGCACCGACTCCAAACCCACCCGGTAAAGCTCGCTTGCGCTCTGCTGGGAATCCATCAGATACCCGGTCATGGTGGCGACCCAGGCTTGCAGGTCGTCGACCGCGGTGGCCAACTGCTTGCGTGCTTCGACGAGTTCGGGTCGGGCGTCCTCGCTGTCGATGAACGACTCGATCTGCGTGACGAGGTGGCCCAGTGCCGCACCCTGGTCGCGGACGATCTTGCGAAAGAAGAAGTCCTGCGCCTGAATTGCGGTGGTGCCTTCATACAAGCTGTCGATCTTGGCGTCACGAATGTATTGCTCAAGGGGGTAGTCCTGTAGGAAGCCCGATCCGCCTAACGTCTGCAGCGATTCGGTCAGGCACTGGTAGGCACGCTCGGAGCCCACCCCCTTCACGATCGGCAACAGCAGATCGTTGACCCGGTTCGCCATATCGGCGTCGGCGCCGGACACCACGGCGGCGGCTTCGGGGTCTTGGTGGGCCGCGGTGTAGAGGTAGAGCGCACGCAGTCCTTCGGCGTAGGCCTTCTGCGTGATGAGGGCCCGGCGCACATCGGGATGGTGAATGATGGTGACCCGCGGCGCCGACTTGTCGGTCATCTGGGTAAGGTCGGCCCCTTGGACGCGAAACTTGGCGTAATCCAAGGCATTCAGGTAACCTGTCGATAGTGTTCCAATAGCTTTGGTGCCCACCATCATTCGGGCATATTCGATGATCCGGAACATCTGCGCGATTCCGCGGTGGGTGTCGCCGACCAGCCAGCCGGTAGCCGGGACGCCGTGCTGGCCGAACGTCAATTCACAAGTGGCCGAGACCTTCAGGCCCATCTTGTGCTCCACACCGGTGACGAATGCGCCGTTGCGCTCTCCCGGCTCACCGGTCTTCGGGTCGAGCAGGAACTTGGGCACCA
>JAVEEN010000271.1 GCA_030840445.1 Pseudonocardiales bacterium | reverse complement strand
GATCGGTGGCGATGAGTTCGCCGTTATCCTGCCGAACGAAACGGATCCTGAGGAGGTGGCCCGGCGGGGCGAGCGACTGATGGACCTGTTCGTCGAGCCACTGCTGGTGCGAGGTCACCAGCACACGGTGAGCTTCTCGGTCGGAGTGACCGTGTCCAGGCCGGAGCACCGGCACGCCGATGAGGTGCTGCGCGAGGCTGACCAGGCCATGCTCCGGGCCAAGCGGCACGGACGGGCCCGCGTCGAGGTCTTCGACCCGACACAGGACAAGCCGGCCACCCTCGATGATCTGAAGCTCGAACAGGCACTTCGGGTATCGCTGACCGAGAACCGGGGGTTGATGCCGTATTTCCAGCCCATCATCAATCTCTCCGACAGCACGATCGCCGGGTACGAAGCCCTGATCCGCTGGCTGCATCCCGAGCAAGGCCTGCTCGAACCGGACCAGTTCCTCCCGCTGGCCGAGAAGACCGGGCTCATCGTCCCGATCGGCTGGTGGATGCTGGAGGCCAGCAGCCGTGCGATCATCCGACGGGATTTCTCCGACAACGGCTGCAGATGGGTGGCAGTCAACATCTCGGGCAGCCAGCTTGGACGGGGGCTGTTGGTCCCGAATATCGCCCGGGTGCTGGCCGAGTCGGGCTTACCGGCTGAGCAGTTGCACGTCGAAATCACCGAGACCGCGTTGATCGAGGCCTCCACGGCTGCCATCGACGAGGTGCGTGCAGTGGCCGACCTGGGTGTAGAAGTGGCCTTGGACGATTTCGGCACCGGCTACTCGTCATTGACGCTGCTGCGCGATCTGCCGGTGAGCATCGTCAAGATCGATCGCAGCTTCATCGCGCCCATCGGCGTGGACCGCAGTGCTACCGCCATCGTTCGACGGGTCATCGCGCTGTGTCAGGAACTGGGCGTTGTGACCGTCGCCGAGGGCGTAGAAACCCAGTCCCAGCTGACCGCCTTGCGGGCCTTGGGCTGCACTCAGGCCCAGGGCTATCTCATCGGGCCGCCAGAACCGCTGGCCGCGTCGGGAATTGCTCAACTGCGCCATCGCCGATCCTCAGCCTGAGACTTCCCGCGCCCTTATGGTCTCGTCGCGTGGCCTGGAGTAGTTTGATCGGCGTTGCCTCCGGTCTGCACCAAAAAGCGACGCTGATCGGGTTTGCTCCGTGCGGAGGTGAGCCGAGAATTGCTCAGACTCGACGTCAACTTCTTCGACTACACATTCCTGGCGATCTACTTCGCCCTCGTGGTCGGAATCGGGTTCATGGCCAGGCGAGCCATAGCCACCAGCGAGGACTTCCTGTTGTCGGGTCGATCACTACCGGCCTGGGTCACGGGGCTGGCGTTCATTTCGGCCAACCTGGGTGCCATCGAGATCCTCGGCATGGCCGCCAACGGCGCGCAGTACGGCATGTCGACGGTGCACTTCTACTGGATCGGCGCGGTGCCGGCCATGGTGTTCCTGGGCATCGTGATGATGCCCTTCTACTACGGGTCCCGGGTCCGCAGCGTGCCGGAGTTCCTGCTCCGGCGTTTCAATCCAGCCACCCACCTGTTCAACGCGCTGTCCTTCGCGCTGGCGGCGGTGCTGACCGCAGGTGTCAACCTGTATGCCCTCGCGCTGGTCATCAATGCGCTGATCGGGTGGCCGATCTGGGCTTCGATCATTGTCTCGGCCAGCTTCGTGCTGGCCTACATCCTGCTTGGCGGGCTGTCCGGCGCGATCTACAACGAGGTGTTGCAGTTCTTCGTCATCGTCGCCGGTCTGGTCCCGTTGGTCATCATCGGCCTGCACGAGGTCGGTGGATACAGCGGGCTCAAGGAGAAAGTAACCCACACCGCCCTGGGGCCCAACTCGTTCTCGACCTGGACCGGCACCAACGTCGGCCATTGGACCAACCCATTGGGTGACTGGATCGGCATCGTGATGGGTCTCGGCTTCGTCCTGTCGTTCGGGTACTGGACGACGAACTTCGCCGAGGTCCAGCGGGCTCTGTCGGCCAAGGATCTCTCGGCAGCACAACGCACTCCGCTGATCGGGGCCTTCCCGAAGATCTTCATTCCGGCCCTCACCATCATCCCGGGACTGATCGCGCTGGTGCTGGTACCCAACCTGGGCACGGACAAGAACGCCACCTACAACGACGCGATCCCGTTGCTGATGAACAGGTTCCTACCGAACGGAACGCTGGGCGTCGCGCTGGCCGGCTTGCTGGCCGCCTTCATGGCCGGGATGGCCGCCAACGTGAGTTCCTTCAACACCGTATTCACCTACGACATCTGGCAGACCTACGTGGTCAAGGGCCGCCGGGACGGCTACTACCTGCGGGTCGGCCGGGTCATCACCGTGGTCGGCATCGTGATCGGCATCTTCACCGCGTTCATCGCCTCGGGATACAGCAACATCATGAACTACATCCAGTTGCTGTTCTCCTACTTCAACGCCCCGCTGTTCGCGACCTTCATCATCGCGATGTTCTGGAAGCGCACATCGCCCTGGTCCGGCGTCGCCGGCCTGGCCGCCGGAACGCTCGGCGCCGCGGTGATGCACTTTGCCGGGTATCACATCGCCTACTTCTACAAGGGTGGTGTGTTCGATCCCAGTCACGCGACCATCAACGCCCAAATGCTCAATTTCTATGGTGCGATCACAGCGTTCGTCGCCGACGTCGTCGTGACGGTGGCAGTCACGTTGGTCACGAAACCGAAGCCGGTGTCGGAGCTGGCCGGACTGGTGTGGGGCGTGCACGATCCGAACGCTCCCGACCCGGACACGGTGCCCAAGCCGGCCTGGTGGGCCTCGCCGAAGCTGCTCGGTGGCACTGCGCTCGGAATCGTCGTCATCCTGTCCGTGCTCTTCGCGTAGGGGGTTGCCATGTCCGACCAGACCTCGAACGATGAGACCGACACACCGAAGTCGGCGGCGTCGAGACTGTTCGACATAAGGCTGCTGATCGGTGGTCTGTTCACCCTCTACGGCCTGATGCTGACCGTTGCGGGGTTCTTCACCAGCGCTTCCGCGCGCGCGAAAGCCAGCAACATCAACATCAATCTGTGGCTGGGCATCGGCATGCTCGTCCTCGGACTGCTCTTTCTGCTGTGGCACCGGCTCAATCCCCTCAAACTCGCGCCACCACCCGACGACGGGGCCGAAGATGAGCGCAGGCATGAGCACTGAACGCCCCGAAACCGAGCCGGCCGGCACTCCGCCGGTCCGCCAGCCGATCATCGTGGTCGGCGTGGACGGCTCGGAGTCCAGCCGGAACGCGGTCAAGTGGGCAGCTCAACAGGCCAGGTCGACCGGGGCGGCCCTGCGCGCGGTGTCGTCCTGGCGCTGGCCGAACTATCTGACCCGGATACCACCGGGGGTCGACCTCGCGAGGGATACCGCCCACACCCTGCGCGAAGTGCTGGACGACGTCATGGCCGACTATCCAGACATTCCGGTGACCGAGCGCGTCATCGACGGGCCGGCCGGACCGGCCCTGCTCAGCCAGGCAAACAATGCGGCGTTACTGGTCGTCGGGGCGAGAGGCCGCGCGGCCTTTCCGGGCATGCTGATCGGTTCGGTCGCCGAGTACTGCGTCCGTAACGGCCCGTGTCCGGTCGTGGTGGTCCGCGGACCCAGTGACTCCTGGTAGCCCCGCCGGGAAGGTGTACGGTCGGCAGTGGCTCAAAACAGCAGCCGTTCTCCCGCCTTCCTGGGCTTGGCTGCAGGGCCCCGTCAGTCAGTGGACTCCAGCCTTCCAGCGCGGGTTGTTTCACTTCCACATACGGAAAGGACGCCGTCATGGGACTCGACGACAAGATCAAGAACAAGGCCGAAGAGGCTTCGGGCAAGATCAAGGAAGGCGCCGGCAAGGCCACCGACGACCGCGACCTGGAGGCTGAGGGCAAGGGCGAGCAGGCCAAGTCCAACCTCAAGCAGGCCGGTGAGAAGGTCAAGGACGCCTTCAAGAGCTAGCAGGACCGCGTTCGGCGGGCAGGGCTTCGGGCTCGCTCGTGGGCCGGCCTGCCGGTTCAGACTAGGTCGATGACGTCGGCGATCGAGTCGAAAATATGCGCCGGCCGGAACGGGAATCGCTTGACGTCGCTGGCCTTGGTGGAGCCGCTCAGGACCAGAATCGTCTCCAGGCCGGCCTCGATACCAGCTACCACGTCAGTGTCCATCCGGTCGCCGATCATGACCGTGTTCTCCGAGTGCGCTTCGATCCGATTCATCGCGCTGCGGAACATCATCGGGTTCGGCTTACCCACGAAATATGGTTCGGCCCCGGTGGCTCGGGTTATCAGGGCTGCCACCGACCCGGTAGCCGGGATCGGCCCGTCGGCGGACGGGCCGCTGGCGTCGGGATTGGTGGCGATGAAGCGCGCCCCTTTCTCGATAAGGCGAATCGCAGTGGTGATCGCCTCGAACGAGTAGGTCCGGGTCTCGCCCAGTACCACGAAATCCGGTTCGGTGTCGGTCAGGGTGTAACCGGCCTCGTAGAGCGCGGTGGTCAAGCCGGCTTCGCCGATCACGTAGGCGGACCCCTGCGGCAACTGGTCCTGCAGGAAAACCGCCGTGGCCAGTGCTGAGGTCCAGATCGACTTTTCGGGCACATTGAGGCCCGAGCGGGCGAGTCGCGCGGCCAGGTCCCGCGGCGTGAAGATGGAGTTGTTGGTCAGCACCAGGAATCGCCGCTCCCGATCGACGAGTCGCTGCAGGAAATCAACCGCGCCAGGAAGGGCGAAGCCCTCGTGGACCAGCACACCGTCCATGTCGGTCAGCCAACACTCGGCCGGGCGCCGCGCGCTCATGTCGGCTCGTGACCAGCGCCGCTGGTCTGCTCGTGCTTCTTCATCTCGGCCTCGTAGACGTGCGGCACGCCGCCGACGAGCCGGGTCCGGATGTGTTCCTCGACCGAGCGGAATGCCGACCAGTAGCGCCGGTCGTAATCCTCGACGATCTGGAACGTCCAGCGCCCTTCGATAACATCGCGGCCGACCAGCACCTCATCCGCCTCGTCGGCCAGTGACGTCTCGCCGGCACCACGCAAGGCACGCACGGCCTCCTGCAACAGCCGATCGGCGGTTCCCGAGAGCCGGTGAAATTCATAGAGCTTGCCGCGGGCATGCTCGACGACCTCGAGTGCCTCGGAGAGTTTGCCGACCGCGTCGACCACCTCGTCGCTCACCCCGGCCGGTCGCTCTCGGGCAACCTCCCGCTCGGGACGGCGAGCGCTGCCATACCGAGCCAGCAGGTCGTCCTTTTCGGCGGACACCATGGGTCACCCCTTTCCGGCCGGCGACGCCGCCGGCCGCGTCAACGGGCTGCCCTCGAAGTGTGCCAGCAAATCAGCGGGATCCCGAAAGGTCGCTTCGGCACCGGCCTCCCGCAGCTCGGCCGCGCTCGTGCCACCGGATTCCAGCCCGATGCAGGCCAGTCCGCTGCTGTGGGCTACTTCGACGTCCCAGACCGCGTCACTGGTGAAGATCTCCTGACGGCCGCTTTGGTGCGCGGGGCGGGTAGCGTGGCGGCGAAGGTTCAGCAATGGCCGGCTTGATCGGAGTCGCGGATGAACACAGTTGAGGTCGCGGTACTCGGAACGGGAACGATGGGCGTCGGTGTGGTCCATTCGCTGCTGCGTGCGGGCTTCGGTTTGCGCGCCTGGAACCGGACCGCAGCCAAGGCCCAGCCGCTGGCTGGCGATGGCGCGATCGTGGCCGCGACCGCCGCCGAGGCCATCTCCGGCGCCGACGTAGTGATCACCCTGCTGTTCGACGCGGATGCCGTGGTCGAGGTGGTCTCGCAGGCCGCGGGCGCCTTCGGCCCCGAGACGGTGTGGCTGCAGAGCGCCACGGTCGGTCTGGACGGCACCGCACGGGTGAAAGCGCTGGCCGACGAACACGGACTGAAGGTGTTGGACGCCCCCGTCCTGGGCACCAAAGCCCCGGCCGAGCAGGGCAAACTGATCCCGCTCGTCTCCGGTGACCCGGCGCTGCGCGCCCGGGTTCAGCCGGTGCTGGACGCGATCGGAACCCGAACGATCTGGGCCGGCGATGCCCTCGGCCAGGGCAGCGCGCTGAAACTGGCCTGCAATGCCTGGGTGGCCTCCATCAACGCCGCGGTCGCTCAGTCGCTGGCCGTGGCGGGTGCCCTGCAGATCGAACCCAGCCTGTTTCTCGAGGCGATCTCCGGTGGGCCGTCTGATACGCCGTACGCCCAGCTCAAGGGCAAGCAGATGCTGGCCGGGGACTTCACCCCGTCATTTGCGGTGGACGGTGTCGTGAAGGATGTCGGCCTGATCACCGATGCCGCCCAGGCGGCCGGCGTGGACTCCGCCCTGCTGACCGCGCTGCGCTCGCTCTACGCCGAGGCCAGCCGGAACGGTCTCGGTGAGGCTGATATGGCGGCGGTCTACACCGTCTTCCTGCCCCGGTAGATCCGATCGAGCACCGTCGAGGCCAGCTGCTGGCGGATGGTGCCCAATCGGGTGTGATCGGAGATGGCGGCCCGGGCGGCGAATGCGCCGCAAGCACCGTGCACTCCCCCGCCCGGGTGGATCGCGGCGCTGCCGAGGTACAGGTTGTCGACGACCGTGCGGGCACCCCCGACGCCCGGGACCGGACGGAAGACCAACTGTTGGAAGAGCTGCGTGGTGCCGCCCCCCACGGCTCCGCCGACGAGATTCGCGTCCTCGGCCGAGAGCGAGTCTGGTGTCTGTACCTCGCGGTCGATGATCGCCGCCCCGAACCCCGGCGCGTGCCGTTCGATCATGTCGTCCACCCGGTCGGCCAGCAGCTGGGCCGAGGACTCGTCGTGGACACCCCGCGGGAGGTGGGTATAGGCCCACATGGCCTGAGTGCCGCTGGGAGATCTGGTCGGGTCGACCGTGGTCATCTGACCGATCAGGCAGAAGGGCGTCTGCGGTATACGCCCGGTGGTCAGATCGGCCGACCACCTCACCAGTCCGGCCGAGTCGGCACCTGCGTGCACCACGCCGGCCGACCGCGCGTGGACTGCCGTCCACGCCGGCGTGCTGCGCAACCGATAATTCACCTTCACAGTAGGCAAATCCCACTCGAATTTGTCCAGCTCGGCCAGTAACTCCGCCGGCAGGTCGGCGTCGGCCAACAGGTCCCTGTACAGCGAGGTCACCGCAGTATCGGCGATCACCGCCCGCCGCGCCGCGATACGGTGGCCGCTGGCCGTACGAACCCCGACCGCCTGCCCACCGCGGACGTCGATGCCTACCACCGGTTCGCCGGTCGCCAACTCCGCACCGGCCGCGCGAGCCCGTCGGGCCAGCGCGGCCGTGAGCTGACCCGCACCACCGACCGGGGCGCAGAAACCCACGCTCTGGGCGAGCATCGCCATCAGCCAGCCCATCATGCCGCTCACCGGCGCGTCCATCGGGGCATCGGCGTGCATGGCATTTCCGGCCAGCAGCGCGCGGCCCCGCTGACCGACGAAAGTCTCCTGACCCATGCGATACGCCGGCAATGCGAGGAACCGCGCGAACCTCAGCAGGGCGGGCGGCCCACCGAGGGATTTCATCAACCTGCGGGCCGAGTTGATCGGCGGCCAGGCAGTGAGCAGCGCATCCAGAAAGTCCTTGGACACCCTGTCGTACTGGTCGCACAGTTGCAGCCAGGCAGCTCCGTCAGCGGGATTCTCCTCCGCCAGGTTGGCGGCAGTCAGCCGCCGATCCGAGTGGATCAGGGCGCCCCGCTCATCGTCCGGGCCGACTGGGTGAGCCAGCACGTTCTCGGCGTCGGCCCAGACCAGGCCGTGTTCGTGCAAGTCGAGTTCGCGCAGGATCGGTGACGCCTTGGCCAGCGGATAACAGGCGCTGAAGCGATCCATGGTCCAGCCGTCCTGAACGCGGGACTTCACCGCCCCGCCCAACTCATCCTGGGCCTCGAGCAGCAGGACAGACCAGCCGGCATCGGCCAGCAGCGCCGCCGAAACCAGGCCGTTCGGGCCACCACCGATGACGACCGCATCCACCGCACGAGGCAGGCAACCATGGCCAGAGGTCATGGCTCGACCCTAGTCGCGCCACTGCCCGTGCCGCCGGGCTCACGCCCGGCGGGGTTGTCGGGCGCGCCGTCGGCAGCGGGCCCGGGCTCGCTGTCGGCCAGTACGCGCCCGTAGCGGTGCAGCACCCGGGCTCGCAGGGTCGGATCCGATCTGGGGACAGGCTGGATGAAGATCTCGTCAAGCGACTCGAACTCGGCCGACAGCTCAGCGTCGATGCGGACGCAGGCCCGCTCGAGTTCGCCCGCGGTCACCGTGTCCACGAAGTCCACCCGGGCACAGAGCAGCACCTGGTTGGTGCCGATCATCATGGTGAGCATGTCCACGACGTCCACGACCTCGGGCTGCTGCTCCAGTCGCGCCGTGATCTCGCGAATCAGGCGCGGGTCGGCCTGCTTGCCGATGAGCAACGTCTTACAGGTCTGGGCAAGGAAAAAGGCCGCGAGCACCAGCAAAGCACCGATCGCCAACGAGGCGGCGCCGTCCCAGACCGGCGAGCCTGTCAGCTGGTGCATCGCGACCCCGGCACCGGCGATGATGAGACCGATGATGGCGACCGAGTCCTCGAGCACCACACTCTTGATCGTCGGGTCCTCGGGGTCACGAATATAAGCGCGGACCGAACGCCGCCCGCGACCGGCGGCGCGCTTGGCCTGGTTCAGGGCCTGCCGGAACGACGTTGCTTCCAGGACGAGAGCCACCGCCAGGACCGGGTAGTTGATCCAGAGCAGGTCGGTGGACTCCGGTCCACCGAAGATCGTGGAGAACCCCTGGAAGATCGAAAAGGCGGCACCGGAGATCAAGATCATCACGGCGGCCAACAGGGACCAGAAATACCGTTCTTTGCCATAGCCGAACGGATGAATACGATCGGCCGGCCGGGACGACCGGCGCAGCGCGGTCAACAGCAGCAACTCGGTGGAACTGTCGCCCACCGAGTGCGCCGCCTCGGACAGCAACGCCCCCGAGCCGCTGATCAGACCAGCGATCAGTTTGAGGACTCCCACACCGATGTTGGCGCCCAGGGCGAGCAAGACGGTGGTGGTGCTCTCCTCCTCCGAATGCGATTCGGATGCGCCCATGACCCCATCCTTCCCCGTCCCCGGCAATCGACACAGCTCCCGGCAGGTGGGTCCCCTGCCCGGTGGCTGGCAACCGGACGCCGGAACCGGCATCCTGGCCACAGCAGACGCAACCGAGCACCCGGAAAGGCCGTCATGGGCGAGGACGTCGCGAGCACGGAGTTCACCCGCCAGGACCGGCAGCGGTACCGGGCCAAGGTACGTCGTTGCCTCGATGTCCTGGCCCGGATGCTGGCCGAATCCAACTTCGACTTCGAGCGGCCGATGACCGGCCTGGAGATCGAGTTCAACCTGATCGACTCGCACGCCGATCCGGCGATGAAGAACGCCGAGGTGCTCAGCGCCATCGCCAATGACGATTTCCAGACCGAGCTCGGCCAGTTCAACATCGAGATCAACGTCAGACCGCGAGGTCTGGCCGGCACCGCCGTCGCGGACCTGGAGCGCGACCTGCGAGCCAGTCTCAACGACGCCGAGCAACGGTCCCGCACGGTCGGGGCTCACATTGTGCAGATCGGCATCCTGCCCACCCTCGGCCCGGAGCATCTGACCATCGATGCCCTGAGCGCAAACCCCCGATACGCGCTGTTGAACGAGCAGATCTTCGCAGCGCGGGGCGAGGATCTGCACATCGCTATCGATGGCCCCGAGCGGCTGTCCGTCTACGCCGACACCATCGCGCCGGAATCGGCGTGTACGTCCGTCCAGTTGCACCTTCAGGTCAGCCCGGCAGAGTACGCGGCGAACTGGAACGCAGCCCAGAGCATCGCCGGCGTACAACTTGCGCTCGGAGCCAATTCACCTTTCCTGTTCGGTAAGGAACTCTGGCGCGAGACCCGCATCGCACTCTTCGAACAGACCACCGACACCCGTCCCGACGAGTTGAAAGCGCAAGGTGTGCGACCGCGGGTGTGGTTCGGCGAGCGCTGGATAACCTCGATCTTCGACCAGTTCGAGGAGAACGTCAGGTACTTCCCGGCGTTGCTGCCGATCTGCGATAGCGAGGACCCCGTGGAAGTCCTCGAACGCGGCGACGCTCCGAAGCTGCACGAGCTTCGGATGCACAACGGCACCATCTACCGCTGGAACCGGCCGGTCTATGACGTCTATCGCGGCATGCCGCACCTACGGGTCGAGAACCGGGTGCTGCCGGCCGGGCCGACGGTGGTGGATGTGCTGGCCAACGGTGCCTTCTACTACGGCCTGCTCAAGATGCTGGCCGAGGAGGATCGTCCGGTGTGGTCGCGGATGTCGTTCGCCGCGGCCGAGGACAATTTCACCGCCGGCGCCCGGAACGGGATCAACGCCCAGATCTATTGGCCGGGATTGGGTGAGGTGCCCGCAGGAGAACTGGTGTTGCGACGGTTGTTGCCGCTGGCCCACGAGGGTCTCGAGCGATGGGGCGTGGCCGGTGAGGTGCGGGAGCGGTTGCTGGGCATCATCGAGCAACGCTGCATCACACAGGTCAACGGCGCTGAGTGGCAAGTCCGCGCGTTCCACCAGATCGACGCCGAGCAGCAACCGCTGGACCGGCGTGACGCGTTGCGCGAGATGTTGCGCCGATACGTCGATCACATGCACTCCAATGAGCCGGTGCACACCTGGCCACAGGCCTGAACCACCCGATCGTGCAACGTACTCCCATGCCCGCGTGGGCCGGTGTTACACGATTCGGAAATACCGGCGGACTTCCGCACGTTAAGGCCAGAGCACGTTCACCCAGAGCCAGAGTTTCGCGAACAAGGGATTTGACCATGCCACGCGCAGTTTGGAACGGAGCGGTCATCGCTACCAGTGAGGACACCGTGATTGTCGAAGGCAACCACTACTTCCCACTGG
>JAVEEN010000263.1 GCA_030840445.1 Pseudonocardiales bacterium | reverse complement strand
AGGGCCGATTCGAGTTCGAGCCGCATCCCGGTCAGCGGGGTCCTGAGCTGATGCGATGCATCGGCTGAAAACGCTCGTTCGCGCTGTAGCATCCGGTCGATTCGCTGCGAGCTCGCGGCGAGGGCCGCCCGCAGGGTGTCGAGTTCATCGATACCGGAGCGGGCTGAGCTGGCCGCGAAATCCGGCTCACCGATCCGGCCGGCCGAGACCGCAAGCTCCTCCAAGGGACGGGCGAGACGGCGCGAATACCGTCCGGCCATGATCGCGGTCGCGCCGACCGCGGCCAAGCCCAGGCCGAGCATGGTGGCCCAAGTCGCGGCGATTCGCTGGTTGACCTGGGCGTGGGAGGAGGTGATCAGCACGACTCCGGTCATCCTGTCGCCGTCGGAAACCGGAGCGGCCGCCGCGATCCGGCCGTCCACCGATCCGGCCGCGGCCGTTCCGGAGACGGCGGCCCGAACCACTGGTGCCGCCTGCACCGGTCCCGAACCCCCGACGCGGGTGCCCGCGGCGTCATAGACGGTGATCGTTGTCCCGGGTTCGGCGTTGCCGGCTTCGGCTTGGGCGCGTGCCAGGTCACCGGAGACCTTGGCCGCGACGCTCGCGGCATTGCGTTGCAATTCCAGCCGCTCGTCGCTCACCAAGTACCTGGCGACCGCCACCCCCAGCGGGATCGCGAACAGCAGAACGGCCAGCGCGGCGGTGAGCGAGGCGAGCACGGTGATCCGGCGTCTCATGAAGTTCCTTTCCATGCTTGTTACCGAAGTCTGGCACCGGCCTGCTCCGCCGCGGACTGTTGGCGGACTTTTTGCCATCCGCTAACCCTGAGCGGTCCATCCCTTTACCGGCCAATGCCTAGCGTCGAGCACGGCACCGTGAGCTCGGCGCCGATAGAGCTGATGACGATGGGACTCACAAGGTGTGGATACAACGACGGCTTGCCAGCGGATGCCTCGCGGCAGTATCGGTCCTGGCCCTGGTCGCCTGCGGTGGCAAGTCCTCCACATCGACGCCCAACGGCAGTTCAGCACCGGGCGGTAGCGCGTCGGCCTCTGGCGTCGAGTCGAATCCGGGCGGGGACATCCCGGACAGCCAGGCCTTCGTCACGTTCACCGATCCGGCTGGGCAGTTCACGGTGACGGTGCCCGAGGGATGGGCCCAGACCACTACCGGGACGACGACCCTGTTCAGCGACAAGTACAACAGCATCGCGTTGAGCACCGTCGCCGCGGGGGTCGCTCCCACCGTTGAGTCCGCCCGGTCGGCCGAGCTGCCCAAGATCCAGTCGACCACGACCGCGTTCTCGGCCGGAAAGGTCGCATTCACGAACCGGCACGCCGGTACCGCTGTGCTGTTGACCTACCAGGCGCACTCGGCGCCAAACACAGTCACCGGCAAGGTGGCGCTGGAAGCAGTCGAACGGTATGAGTTCTGGCGCGCCGGTCATGAGGTGGTGCTGACCCTGTCGGCGCCGGTCGGGTCGGACAACGTCGACCCATGGCGCAAGGTCACCGACTCGTTCGCGTGGCGGGGCTGATGAGCCCGGATACGCCCGATGACCCGTCCGCCAAGGACCGCGGATCGGCCGATCCAGCGCTGCAAGCCAGTTCGCTGTACCGGTTCTTTCGGGCCGGGGACGAGGAAACCCTTGCGTTGCAGGGTGTTTCGATCCAGCTCGAGGCCGGTGAGCTGGTCGCGGTGGTCGGACCGTCGGGCTCCGGGAAGTCAACCCTGCGGTCCTGCCTGGCTGGCCTCGACGAGCCGGACGGCGGCACCGTGCGGGTTGCCGGCTGGCGGATCAGCCACCAGCCCGAGCCGATCCGGGCCCGGCTTCGCGCGCGGCGCATCGGACTGCTGCTGCAGACCGGAAACCTGTTTTCCCACCTGAGCGTCGCGCAGAACGTCGACATCGCCCAGCAGCTCGCCCACGGCCGACCGGCTGAACGCTCCGACGTCCTAGAACTCCTCGAGTCCCTCGGTATCGGCGGTCGCGCGCACGCCAAGCCGGATGAACTGAGCGGCGGTGAGTCCGCGCGCGCCGGACTGGCCGTCGCCCTGGCGAACGATCCGGTGGTACTGCTTGCCGACGAACCCACCGGAGAACTGGATGCGGCGACCGAGCAACAGGTTCTGGCCCTGTTGCGAGCCCGTGCCAACGCAGGCGTCGCTATCCTGATCGCCAGCCACAGTCCGGCGGTCGCCCGCGCCGCGGATCGGGTCATCAGCCTGTCCGATGGGCGGATAGCCGCATGAGCGGCCCGAGGGACACCTCCGATTCGACTGTTGCCGGAACGACGGCAGCGGTGCTGGACCGCCAGTCGGCTGACGCGCCCCTGGTGCGCTGTGAAGGCGTGGGACGGACCTACGGGACTGGACCGTTGGCCGTCGTCGCGGCCTACGACATAACCTGCGAGGTCCCGCGCAGCGCGCGAATCGCCTTGACCGGCCCGTCCGGATCGGGTAAATCGACCTTGTTGCACATGCTGGCCGGACTGGAACCCCCGACCGTCGGCCGGCTGAGTTGGCCCGGCCTGGGCGGTCATCCGATCGACCGCCCAGGCCGGACCGGCGTCATCTTCCAGGGCCCAAGCCTGTTGCCGGCGCTGTCGGTCATCGAGAACGTGACGCTGCCCCTGCTGCTGGGCGAGGTCGACGATACGGTGGCCCGGTCCCGCGCGCAGGACGCCCTGGGACGGGTCGGTCTGGCCGATCTCAGCGCCGCGCTGCCCGAGCAACTGTCCGGCGGTCAGGCTCAGCGGGTGGCGGTGGCGCGGGTGCTGGCATCCGCGCCGGCCCTCATCCTGGCCGACGAACCGACCGGCCAGCTCGATCACGTGGCCGCGAGCGCGGTGATCGACGTACTGCTGTTGGCCAGCGCGGAACTCGACGCGGCCCTGGTCGTGGCCACGCACGATCCACTGATTGCCGAACGACTGACCGAGCTTTGGCGAATGCATGACGGAACTCTGCGCAACCAGGCGGCCAGGGCCACGCTCGACGGCGGCCGGGCGTGACCGGCACCTGGTTGGCCGGGCTGCTCACCCGCCAGCCGCTCCGGCTCCTTTCCAGCGCGGTGGGTATCGCGGTCGCCGTCGCGCTGCTGGCCAGCCTCGGCTCGTTCCTGGCCCAGTCAAAGGCCAGCATGACCGACCGCGCGGTCCGCTCGGTCGCGGTCGATTGGCAGGTTCAGGTTCACTCCGGCGCTGATCCCGCTACCGTGCTCACGGCATTGGGGGCAGCGAAGTCGGTGCGCGCAACGGCGGTGGTGGATTTCGCTGCCACCAGCGGTATGACCGCCACCACGGGCGGCAGCCGGCAGAGCACCGGAGCCGGCGTGGTACTCGGTCTGCCGGATTCCTACCGATCGCTGTTTCCCGGTGAACTCCGGACGCTGGCCGGTGCCGACGCTGGTGTCCTGCTCGCTCAGCAGACCGCGTCCAACCTGCACGCGGCACCTGGGGACAAGATCGTCCTCGGCCGCGCCGGCCTGGCTCCGGTGATGCTGACGGTGACTGGCGTCGTCGATCTGCCGCAAGCGGATTCGCTCTTCCAGACTGTCGGGGCGCCGGTCGGTTCGCAGCCGACTGCACCGCCGGACAACGTGCTGGTGCTGCCGCAGAACAGCTGGCACCGCTACTTCGACCCGCTGGCCGGCATCCGTCCGGATCTCATCAAGACCCAGATTCACGTGGCCAGGGACCATCACCTGCCGACTGACCCGGCTGTGGCCTACACCTCGGTAACCGCGGCGGCCCACAACCTGGAGGCGGCCACTGCTGGCGCGGCCGCGGTGGGCAATAACCTCGGCGCCGCCCTCGGGGCGGCGAGACAGGACGCCGCCTACGCCCAGGTTCTCTTCTTGTTCCTCGGGGTTCCCGGGGCGGTCCTGGCCGCTCTGCTCACCGCCACGATCGCGACAGCAGGTTCGGTGCGACGCCGCAACGAGCAGGCGCTGCTCCGGGTGCGGGGCGCCTCGGAGCGCCAACTTGCCCGACTCGTTGCGGTCGAGGCGGCCGTGATCGCGGTGATCGGATGCGTGCTCGGGCTGGCCGGAGCCGCGGTGGTCGGCTACGTCGCCTTCTCCTCCGC
>JAVEEN010000252.1 GCA_030840445.1 Pseudonocardiales bacterium | reverse complement strand
ACACCGAGTCGGTGGCGTGCAGGGAGGACAGCACGAAGTGCCCGGTCAACGCCGATTGCACCGCGATCCTGGCGGTCTCGACGTCACGCACCTCGCCGACCAGGATCACGTCGGGGTCCTGGCGCAGAATCGACTTCAGACCGCCTGCGAAGCTGATGCCGGCCTGCTCGTTGATCTGTATCTGGTTGATGGAGGGGAAGGTGTACTCGACCGGATCCTCGATCGTCATGATGTTGCGCTCAGGGTTGTTGATCTCTCCCAGCGAACCGTAGAGCGTGGTGGTCTTGCCGCTTCCAGTTGGTCCTGCGCAGATGACCATTCCGTAGGGTGAGTGCAGCAGGGCCGAATAGGCGGCCGCGGTGTCGGCGGGCATACCCAGCTGGGCCAGGTCGAACAGTGGCCGGCTCTTGTCCAGCAGCCGCATCACCACCTTTTCGCCCCAGATCGTCGCCGTCGTGGACACCCGGATGTCGACGGCTCGCCCCTCGACGTCCATGGTGATCTGGCCGTCCTGAGGACGGCGGCGCTCAACAATGTTCATACCGGCAAGGATCTTCACCCGGCTCACCACGGCAGGCCCCATCGATGCGGGCAGGCTGAGCACGTCATGCAGGGCACCGTCCACGCGATAGCGAACCCTGACCCGGTCCTCCTGCGGTTCCAGGTGGACATCGGAGGCTCGATCCCGCAGACCCTGGGTGATGACGAGTTGGACGACCTGGACCACCGGTGCGTCGTCGTTGACGGTCACGGCATCCAGGCGCGCCGCGTCCTGGCGGACGAGGTCGCGCGCCTTGAACGCGCTGACCTGGCTGTCGATTCCGGTCAGGGCGCGGTAGCTGAGGCTGATCGCTCGTGCCACGTCCGACGGTGCCGCTACCACCACGGTGACCGGCCGGTTCAGTAACGCTTGCAACCGGGACAGCACGTCCGGCGTCGGGTCGCCCACCGCCACCAGGATCCCGGATTCGGACACCGACAGCGGGATCGCCGTCAAGACGCGCGCATTCTCTTCCGACAGCAACCGCGTGGCGGCGTCCTCGGGAGTGACCTCACGCAGGTCCACTACGTCGAGGGAGTTCTGGGCGGCAAGTGTTCGCGCCAGGCCGTGTTCGTCCAACGTGCCGAGTTCGATCAATAGCTGACCCAGCCGCTTGCCGCCACTGCTCTGCAGGAGTTGCAGCGCCTCGACGATCTGATCCTCGGTGGACAGCTTCGCGGCGATCAACAGTTCCCCGAGGCGCCCACCACCTGAGGTGACTTTCAGGTCCGTCGGAGCAACGGCCACCGGCGCGGCGAGCTCGACGGGGGTGTCGGGGTGGGCATGTTTTGGCTTGCTGCCGCTGCGGATCTTCATGCCGGCACCCCCAGCCGGGCCCGCGGACGGAGCTCGACGTCCTTGGGATAAAGGCTGCGCGCGACGGCGTCCTCGTAACTGATCGTGCCGCTCTGGACCAGCGTCGACAGGGACTGCTCGAGGGTCACCATGCCGGCCTTCTGCCCGGTCACCAGCGAGTTGCGCAGCTGGTTGGTCTTTCCCTCCTTGATGAGGTTGCGGACTGCCGAGTCGGCGACCAGCACCTCGTACGCGGCGGTCATACCGCCGCCGATGCGCGGTAGCAGGCGTTGGTAGACGATCCCGCTGAGCGCGGCTGACAGCTGTACCCGCACCTGGGCCTGCTGCTCACCGGGAAAGACGTCGATGATGCGGGCCAGGGCCTGTGACGTGTCGTTGGTGTGCAACGTGGCGAAGACCAGGTGGCCGGTCTCGGCAATCGTCAAGGCGAACCGGATGGATTCCAGGTCACGCATCTCACCGACCAGCAGCACATCCGGGTCCTCGCGCAGCACGGCACGCAGCGCGTCCGGGAAGGAGCCGGTATCAGAACCCACTTCGCGCTGGTTGACCGCGGCCCGCTTGTGCTCGTGGACGTACTCGATCGGGTCTTCGATGGTGATGATGTGGCAGGCGCGCTGGGTGTTGATCTCGTCGATGATCGAGGCCAACGTGGTGGACTTGCCCGAACCGGTAGGTCCGGTGACCAGCACCAGGCCCTGGTGCATTCTCGCGAAGGTACCCAACACGGCCGGCAGCTGAAGCTCGGCCATGGTCGGGATCTCGCGCGGGATCATGCGGAGCGCGACGGCCACGTTTCCGCGCTGGCGAAAGGCATTTCCTCGAATGCGGGCGTTGTCCCGCCAGCTGAAGGAAAAGTCGTACTCGTGGCCGGCGGCGAAGATCGCGGCCTGTTCGGCGGAGAGCAGTTCGGCCAGCAGAGCCTCGGTGTCGTTGCCGTCCAGGCGCGCCTGCTCGGGAACGGCGACGAGCTCTCCCTGCACGCGGACGAGCGGAGGGAGGCCGACCGTCAGCATCAGGTCGGTACCCCCTACCGTCCAAAGATGATCAAGGAAGGTGTCCACGCGATGCGCGGTCAGGTGGTGCGTCGGCACGGAGAGCCTCCAATGGAGGGAGTTGCGGTTTGAGGTGCGGGCGAGCCAGGGCAGAGCGGGCCCGCCAGGGTGGGTAGGTCAGCACGGTTCGCACTGACCTACCCACCCTTGGTCATGCGCCCTTTAGCAGGGGCTCGTACCCGCGATCGCGACAGCAGTGAAGGTGGTACCAGTGACGGTGTACTTCACGTCGTCCGCCTTCGCGTGCAAGAGGCCCGCGCCGACCAGCGTGGTGGCCGAGTGGGTCGCATCGTCGATGGCGGCGGCAGGAGTTCCGTTGCCCGGGCCTGCGATGTAGGCCTCGCCGGCGACGGTGACGGTCTGGACATCGGCCTGACAGGCGGACGCCTTACCGCGATCGGTGATACCCGAGACCGAGAAGACCACGATCGCGGCCAGGACGCCAAGGATGACGATGACGATGAGAAGTTCGATGAGAGTGAAGCCGTCTTCGTTCTTCTTGGCCTCACGAATGCGTTCGAGCATGGAATCCCCCAGGATTGGTATGAAAGGTGACTGCATCTGGTGGTTGGTGAGCCCCTGCAGTAGCTCACTTAACACTCAGATAACGCCGATAGCATGGCACTTACCCTCCGGGTAGGCCAGCCGTGGAATTGACGAAAGAGAGGTTCCGTAGGGCTTGTGGTATCTCTAAGTAGCGACGACCAACTGTACGTAGTCAGAGGTAGGTAGATATTGCCTTTATGCCGCATGTTCCAAGATCGACAGCGTCTCGTTTGTCCTTCATCTCTATTTCATAACGACATTTAACAAACCTGCCGTCATCCAGCTGGGTGTAACGCGACGGGGCCGGCCGGCGCTGAAGGATGGGGCTGTGCGGCCGGGACGCCATGGGCCCGCGGACCATGAGGGGTGTTGTGTTCATCTGGGCACGTGGACGATCCGAACTGAGCGAGCTGTGAGGTCGTCGCCCGGCATTTCAGAGGTTAGGACGGGGACGGCTGA
>JAVEEN010000139.1 GCA_030840445.1 Pseudonocardiales bacterium | reverse complement strand
CAGCGAAGAATCGCATCGACCAGGTCTGACCGGTCCGGAAACCGTCTCGGCGGCTGTGTCCCCGCGGGTCGGCGAGGATCTCTACTGGTTGGGCCGCTACACCGAACGGGCCGAGAGCGTAACCCGGTTGCTGCGGGTCGTCGACAACCGCTGGCGGGACCTACACCCCGCCCCGAACCCGGCACTGGCCCGCTGCCTGGCGACCCTGCTGCAAGCCCTCACCGCGGTCACCGGCACCTGGCCCGGTTTCGCCGGTGATGGAGCCGGCGCGCGGCTGAGTGCGCCCGAGCAGGAGATCCTGTCCCTGATCGGTGATGAGACCAGGCCCGGCACCTTGGCCCATGACCTGTCCCGGGTCCGCGCGCTGGCCAATGCCGTCCGCGACCAGTTGTCCGCCGACACCTGGACCGTCCTGAGCGGCCTGGACCGTAGCCTGCTGCCGTTCTCACACGGACGTTCCCTGAATTCACAAGGTCTTTCTCGATCACTGGAAGCGACCTCGGCCGGTTTGGCCCGGCTGTTGCATGCCATGTTGGCCTTCTCGGGGTTGGCCGCGGAGAGCATGGTGCGCGATACGGGCTGGTATCTGCTCGACGCCGGGCGGCGGGTCGAACGGGCCCTGCAGGTCACGGGATTGCTCCGCTACACCCTCGCCGAGCGCAGGCCTGTCACGGATGAGGGGCTGGTCACCGAGTCTGTACTCATCGCGGCCGAGAGCATCATCACCCACCGCCGCCGGTACCCCGCTCACGCCGGCGCGGACACGGTTCTCGAACTGTTGCTCGCCGATGCCGGCAACCCGCGGGCGCTGGCATTCCAGTTGGCGCGCCTCACCGCCGATCTCGATCAGACGGCCTCCGACCATCCCGCTGCGGTCACTGCGCAGGAGTTGCTGAGTTCCATCGAGGACCGGCTCGCGACGGCTGATCTCTACGGCCTGGCTCGGGCGGACGACGAGGGACGCCAGAGCCTGGCCGACCTGCTGGACGGCGTCCTGGATGACCTGCATACCTTGCACCAGCTCATCGAGTCGGCGTACTTCACCAAGCAAGGTCGGCTGCAAGCCCTGGAAGCCCTCGTCCAGGACGGCGACGGCGACGGCGACGGCGACGGCGAATGACTATTAAGCGGCTGAGTGAGCATCGCAGCGAGCGCCAGCGAGCGAGGAGCGGAGCGAATGGCTAGCAGGGTGAGTGAGCATCGCAGCGAGCGCCAGCGAGCGAGGAGCGGAGCGAATGGCTAGCACGAGCCGCTACGAGTTGGTGCACAGCACCCGCTACGACTACCAGGCGCCGGTCGAGCGCAGCTACGGTCGAGCACATCTCAAACCGCGGGATTGCGGCGGGCAGCGGTGCATCAGCACGTCGATCGAGATCACGCCACCGCCCTCGGACATCAGTGATCACCTCGATTACTTCGGCAACGTATCGACCTTCTACCTGGTGCGACGCCGGCACACCAGCCTCACCGTGACCGCTCGCAGTGAGGTCGAGGTCGAGCGTCCACCACCGCCGTTGGCAGAGCTATCCGACCTCAGCTGGGAACAGGTCCGCGACACCGTGACGAATCACCCCGAGGCCGGCGAGTATGTCCTGCCGTCGGCCCGAATCAGACCATCGGCCGCCATCAGCGAGTACGTACAGACAGTTCTGCCGCCCGGTCGTTCGATCGGCGAGGTCGTAGCCGACCTGTTTCATCGGATCCACAACGACTTCGAGTACCGGTCGGGGTCCACGACCGTCCGAACCACTGTCGATCAGCTGCTGCAGAACCGGGCCGGCGTGTGCCAGGATTTCGCTCATCTGGCCGTCGGTTGCCTGCGTTCAGCCGGCCTGGCCGCCCGCTACGTCAGCGGCTACCTGGAAACTCAGCCGGCACCGGGCCGCGCGAAGCTGCTGGGCGCTGATGCCTCGCACGCCTGGGCCTCGGTCTTCGTGCCGTCGCTGGGTTGGCTCGATTTTGATCCCACCAATGATCAATGGGTCGATCACCGTTACCTGATCACGGCCTACGGTCGGGACTACGGCGATGTGCCCCCGCTCAAAGGCGTGATCGTCACCGACTCGGCCCGATCGCGGTTGAAGGTCAGTGTGGATGTGACTCGGCTGGACTAATCCGCTCGAGGGCATTGCTATCCCTCAGCCAGCGCTGATCCCGGTGGATCGGCGCGTCATTCGGTCGGCGCGCTGGTCGCCCGGGCCAGGTACTGAAGCAGGACCTCGCGATCGGCCGGAGTGTCCGGAGTACCGGTGTCGATCCGTGCCGTCCAGGTCAGGCCATCCACTCCGGGCACCCGGCGGCCGACGATCCGCCCGGTGCCGCCCGGCAGATTCACCTGCTCGGATCGGGCAATACTCGCCTCGACTCGGGTCCTCACAACGGCCGGTAGGTTGCGCGGTTCGGTCAGCGAGATGGTGACCGCCGGCTGATCCTGTACGACGCCGTCGTCATCCAAGTCGCCCTCGATCACGCTCAGGGTGTTGTCGTTCCAGTTGGCTCTCACCACCCGGTCCCAGCCGACGCGCCGCCAGCGAGGTTCGGTCTGGCCGTCCACGGGCCCGATCGGCAACCACAGGCCGAGATTGGTAGCGACGGTGACCACGGTATTCGACGAATCCATCGCATCATCGGCACTGCCGGTGGACTCCGCGACGGCTAGCGCACGCTCGGAACCGCCGAACAGTTTTCGCAACTCGGCCGGCGGCCGGATCCAGCGATCGGTAAAGGACAGCAACCCCACGACTACTCTCCTCCGATGGCACGCGATCGGAGCTCGCGGCGGCGTTGCTCCAACTGCATCAACTGCGCAAACAACCGGCCCTGTTCCTCGGCATCAGCCTGGGCGTCCAGCCGCTGGACCCGGGACTTGAGCTGAGCGACCTCGCGCGCGACGACCTGTTCGGCCAGGCTGTTCACCATGGCCTCGGCGTAGCGCGTCTGGGCGTCGGTTCCCGACCGCAGCGATTCAACCGCAAGGCCGTTCACCATCGAGCGCGCTTCAGAGTCCGGCGGCAGGTGTTCGGACACGCGCTGCACCCACAGTGGCCCGACCACTGCTGACGCCGCGCCGCCGGCTGCCCTGATCGCCCCCTGCAACTGCTGGTGAACCGCGACCAGGAAGGCACCGGGGCCCAACTCGTCGAACTGCGTTCCCACAGTGTCGGGCAACTGCAGCGCGGCCTTGATCACTTCACGCTCGGCCTGGACCACCTTCGGGTGCACGCCGACCGGTGGTGCGGCCGCCGGGACGCCGGACGAGCCGTTCTGCCGTCCGTGGCCGGTGGCCGCGCCGCTGCCGCTGCCGCGATCCTGCCCGCCGCGTTGCTGGCCACGTTCGGCCGAGCGGACCAGCCCCCGGACTCGCGCCAGCACGTCGTCCGGATTCGGCACGCCGACGAGCCTGGCCACCTCACCGGCATAGCCGACCCGGTGTGCCGGATCCTTCAGCTGGGCGACCAGCGGGATGGCTTGGTTCAGCGCGCCGGCGCGGCCCTCCACGGTGTCCAGATCGAAGCGCTTGATCAGCGTGTCGAGCATGTAGAACACCAGCGGCTTGTTGCCCTCGATCAGCGCGCGGACGGCGTGGTCTCCCCCGGACTGCCGAAGCTCGCACGGGTCCTTGCCGGTCGGCTCGATGGCGACGCAGGTCTGGGCCAGGAACTTCTGCTCGTCGGCGAATGCCTTCTCGGCCGCCTTCATACCAGCGGCGTCACCGTCAAAGGTGAAGATCACCTTGGTCTTGGCCTGCGCTTCCTCGGCGCTGTTACTGGACCACAGCCGCCGGATGACATTGATGTGTTCAGCGCCGAAGGCGGTGCCGCAGCTGGCCACCGCCGTGGTCACGCCCGCCAGGTGGCAGGCCATCACATCGGTGTATCCCTCCACGACCACAGCGGTGTTCTGCTTCGCGATCTCGCGTTTGGCCACGTCCATGCCGTACAACAGTTGGCTCTTCTTGTAGATCGGCGTCTCGGGAGTGTTGAGGTACTTGGCCTCGATCTTGTCGTCGTTGTGGATCCGGCGCGCCCCGAAACCCACCACGTCACCACCGATGTCCTTGATGGGCCAGAGCAATCGGCGATGGAACCGATCGATCAGCGAACCCCGTCCGGACTCTTTTGCCAACCCGGCCAGCGTCAACTCGGCGGTAGCGAAGCCCCGGCCCAGCAGGTACTTGGTCAGCGAGTCCCAGCCGGCGGGTGCGTAGCCACAGCCGAACTGGCGGGCCACCCCGGCGTCGAAGCCCCGCTCGGCGAGAAAGTCGCGGGCCGCCTGCGCGTCGGGCGACTGCAGCTGGTCGGCGTAGTAGGCCGCGGCGAGGGTGTGCGCCTCGACGAGCCGGGCCCGCTGGCCGGATTGGCGCTGCGGACCGCTGCCTCCTTCGGTATACCGAAGCTGGATGCCCGCCCGGCTCGCCAGATTCTCGACAGCCTCGGAGAACGACAGGTGCTCGATCTCCTGGACGAACTTGATGACGTCGCCGCCTGCGCCGCAGCCGAAGCAGTGGTAGAGCCCACGGGTCGGAGACACCGACAAGGACGGCGATTTCTCGTCGTGGAAGGGACAAATTCCCTTGAGGTTGCCCCCGCCGGCGTTTCGGAGCTGAACATGCTCGCCGATGATGTCGTCTATCCGGGACTTCTCGCGGACCTCGGCGATGTCCTCGTCGCGAATCCGTCCGGCCATAGCCCCGAGTCTAGGCGGTGGGGCCGACGAGCCGGCGGTGCCAGGAGATGGCCGAGGAGTCGGTCAGCTGCGCCACCTGATCGATGACCACCCGCAGCCGAGCAGCATCGTCGGCCGCGGCCCGCCAGTCGTCACGCAGCACGAGCGACAGCCCCGATTCACCGGCGTCGGTCAGGGCGGCCACCAATTCGCTGAGCATCCGCCGCTGGCGCACCAGAACCTCGTTGACACCCGGCCTGCGCATCACGTACCGCAGCGCGATCGCCTTGAGCAGGGCGCATTCGGCCACCACGGCATCGGGTACGACCAGAGCTGCGGTGTACCGGCCGAGCGGGCCGTTCCCGTACCGGTCCCGGGTTGCGGCGACCGCTGCTCCGGCGAAACGGCCGGTGAGCTCGCTGGTGGCGCGCTTGGAAGCGACCTGAGCCTGGTAACTGCCGTCGTAGCCGGCCAGATCAAGCAATGCCGGCAGCTTCAAGAGTTCGTCGAGCACCGGTTGCAGGGCGTCGGGCGGCAGTGACGAGTAGTACTGGCCGGCCTGCTCGCAGAGCGCGGACCGCTCTAGATCGTCCACTGCATGGAGCTTGATGTAACCGGAGTGGACTCCGTCCTCGACGTCGTGCACGGAGTAAGCCACATCGTCGGCCCAATCCATGATCTGGGCCTCCAGGCACCGCGTGCCGTCCGGGCGTCCGTCCCGCAACCAGGCGAACGCAGCCAGATCCTGCGCGTACACGCCGAACTTGCCGACGTCCGCCCGCCGTGGCCAGGGATACTTGCACACCGCATCCAAGCTGGCCCGCGTCAAGTTCAGTCCGGCCGGGCGGCCGGAGTTCACACCGTCCTCGAGCACCACCTTGGCCTCGAGCCGGGTGAGGATCCGCAAGGTCTGAGCATTGCCTTCGAAGCCGCCACAGGGCTGGGACACCTCGTTCAGGGCGTCCTCACCGTTGTGCCCGAACGGCGGATGTCCCAGGTCGTGGGCCAGACCGGCGGTGTCGGTGATGTCCGGGTCGCAGCCGAGCAGGCCGCCGATCTCCCGGGCGATCTGGGCTACTTCGAGCGAGTGCGTCAACCGGGTGCGGGGAAAGTCGTCCTGGCCCGGCGAGACGACCTGGGTCTTGTCCGCGAGCCGCCGGAACGCGTAGGAGTGCAACACCCGCGCACGATCGCGTTGGAAGTTTCCCCGGTCGTCCTGCGCTCGATATTGGCCGCGCTTAGGGCCCTCGTCGACCAGGCGCTCGGCATCGGAAGCCTGGTACACGAAGGCGTTCAGACGTGCTCCTCGATCCAGTCGGCGAACTGCTGCAGGTTCTGCAGCCACATGCCGATGGTGAACCTGAGTTGCTGCTGGCTGGTGCCGCCCTCGAAGTCGAAGGCCTGTTCGGCACACACGCCGACCAGACCGTCGTCGGGTAACACTGTGTACGCCTTCGGGAACAGCTTGCTTCGGTTCCAGTCATCGAGCACCAGGGCAAGCGTGGGCCTGAGGTCGACGTCGAACCTCCGGTTGAGGTATAGACGGGCCTGCAGAACCTCCTCGTCCTGGCCGTAGTGGAAGAAGTAGATGCTGAACTTCTCCCAGCGCACCGTCAGGTCACCGTCGTCGTCGATGATCGACCGCAGACCGTAGTCGGTCAGGATCCGCTGGAGTTCCGGCGTCGCAGGCAGCACCGTGGGGCCCTCGCGCCGCCCGATCACCGCAGCGGCGAACCGGCGAGGCTGCGACGTCCCGTCAATCTCGGCGGGTCGGCGGCGGTGCCCGAGAACCGTCCGGTCCGGCCCGAGCCCGGCGTTGCGATGTCCCAGCCTGGCTTTGCGATGTCCGAGCACGGCTTTGCGATGTCCGAGCACGGCTTTGCGATGTCCGAGCACGGCTCTGGCCGCCGCCCCGGCCACGGCAGCGATACGTAGAAGTCGACCGGACACTTCTGCGAGATTACCCGCAGCACCCCTGCGGCCCCGCTCAGCGGGAGTCGCTGCCGCCGCCGCCGTTGGCCCGACCGGCTTCCAGGCGCGCGACCGGGACCCGGAACGGCGAGCATGAGACATAGTCCAGGCCGACTTCGTGGAAGAAATGCACCGAGTCCGGGTCGCCGCCGTGCTCGCCGCAGACGCCCAGCTTGAGCTGCGGGCGCACCGACCGGCCCCGTTCGGCGCCGATCCGGACGAGTTCGCCGACGCCTTCGCGGTCCAGGGACTCGAACGGCGAAACCCCGAAGATGCCCTTCTCGAGGTAGTGGGAGAAGAACGCGGCCTCGACATCGTCGCGGGAGAAGCCCCAGGTCGTCTGGGTCAGGTCGTTGGTGCCGAAGGAGAAGAATTCCGCGGACTCCGCGATCTGGTCGGCCGTCAGCGCGGCGCGGGGCAGCTCGATCATGGTGCCGACCAGGAATTCCAGGTGGGCGCCGCTCTCGTGCCGGACCTCACGGGCCACCGAGATGATGTCGTCCTTGATCGCCTCGAACTCCTGGACCGCCCCGACGAGCGGGACCATGATCTCCACCCGGGGCACGCCGCCGGCCTTGACCCGCAGCGCTGCGGCTTCCAGGATTGCCCGGGACTGCATCTCGAACAGGCCTGGAATGACCAGACCCAGCCGGACACCGCGCAGCCCGAGCATCGGGTTCTGCTCGTGCAACCTGTGGACCGCCTGCAACATCCGCAGGTCACCCTCGCGGGCTTCACCGCGAGACTCGGCCACCGCCACCCGAACCGAGAGCTCGGTGATGTCGGGCAGGAACTCGTGCAACGGCGGATCCAGCAGCCGGATGGTGACTGGCAGTCCGTCCATGGCTTCGAAGATGCCCAGGAAGTCCTGACGCTGCAGCGGGAGCAACTCGGCCAGTTGCCGTTCCCGCTCCTCGTCGGTGTCGGCCAGGATCAACGCCTCGACCAGCGACCGGCGATCCCCGAGGAACATGTGCTCGGTACGGCACAAGCCGATTCCCTGCGCCCCGAAGCGCCGCGCGCGGGCCGAGTCTTCCTCGGTGTCGGAGTTCGCCCGGACCGCCATTCGCCGTGTCCCGTCGGCCACCTTCATGATCCGGTGCACCGCCTTGACGATGTCGTCAACCTCGTCCGCGCCGGTAGCCTCTGGGTCCAGCTCGCCCTCGAAGTAGCGGACCACCGGCGAATCGACCACCGGCACCTCACCCAGGAACACCTCGCCGGACGTGCCGTCGATCGAGATGACGGTGCCCTCGGGGTAAACCGTGCCGTCCTTGGTCGTGAAGTGCCGCGCCTTCGTGTCGACGTC
>JAVEEN010000357.1 GCA_030840445.1 Pseudonocardiales bacterium | reverse complement strand
AATCTTGATCAGCACATCGCGCGGACCGAGATCGCGCCGCTGAATCGTCGTCTTCTCAAACGGGGCCTTGGCGGCAGAGCTGGCATAGGCAGTTACAGAACGCATGGGCGAGCGATCTCCTCTGTTGTCATAGGGACCAGCACCGCAGCAACAGCGACCGAAACTGCGATTACGGCCCTGAGACGTCATGTGTCATCGGGTCGGTGTTGACGGACGAGAACCAGCCTCGCGCAGTGTCCCTTGCCACGGCATCACCGGCAGCGGCCGTCCTGCATGCCCGTTGCCCGGGTACCCCCGTTCCTGCTGGCAGGTAATGCAACTTGGGCGCCGGCCACGAAGACTGCGCACAGTTTTCTGAGTCAATCTGGAGCTTGTGAAGATACCCATGAGTGGAGCTACTCGAACGAGTGATGTCGAGGCCGCGGACGGCTCGGCATGCTTGTCGGTAAGTCATAGCCGGATCGACGGTCACGAACCAACCCGCTACCCCGACCACGTAGCCGATCGGGGAGGTTGCCGATGCTGAGGCCGCCAGCACTGACGGACAGTAGCAGAGCGAGCGGCTCTGATTCGAACACGTACGAGCGAGCGTCGGACCAGGTCAGGCGCCGCAGACCGCCGGCGTGGGTGCTGGTGTGTGGTGTCGTCCTACTGCTCGTCGGCGTACTCATCAGTGCGGCAAATATCGATGGTGACAGCGGGCATGACCTGCTCGGTTTTCTCAAGTCCGCCGGCAGGACATCCCTCTCTATGCGGTGGCAATTCGTCTGCGTGGTAGTCGCCCTCGCAGCATTGCATTATGTGGCGACCGCCGTTGCCGCACGTGCTGCGGCTGGTATTCCGCTTCCGCTCGGTGAGACACTCCTTGTCCAGCTCGCTGCCGCCGCGGCGAACAGGCTCACCCCAGCGGGTATAGGGGCATCTGCGGTCAACGTGCGCTACTTCACTCGACGTGGTCTGCGCCTTCCGCTAGCCCTTGGCGCCGTGTCGGCGCTCAGTATCCTTGGCGCGGTGGCAGATCTGATCGTTCTGTCGATATTGGTGTTCGGGGGTCGGTGGGTCGGTTTAGCGGGCGGTCCGCAGGAGATCCAGCTGCTGGCAACGCACATCGCGCATCTAGTGGCGCCGTTTGCCTCACCGTGGCTGTGGGCGGCGGCGGTAGCCCTAGCAACCGGACTCGCCCTGATCTGGATCAGATCACGGCGCGCTGGACATATGCGTCGCTGGAGGCAGTTCTGGACGCCCACCGGCCGCCTGCTGCGGCACCCGTCGTCGCTCGCGACGCTGCTCATCGCCTCTGGCGCAACGACCTTCATCCTCGGCTTCGCGTTCATCGCCACCACCGCGATGGTCCCCGGACCACGACCCCACGCAAGCCTCGGTGCGCTACTCATTGGTTTCATGATCGGGGCCGCAGCCGGCTCCGCGGTTCCGGTTCCGGCTGGACTCGGTTCGACGGAAACGGCGCTCGCGGGCATTCTCATCGAAATGCAGGTGCCGGCCAGCCACGCCGTGGAGGAAGTGCTGATCTTCCGCGTGCTTACCTTCTGGCTTCCCGCGGCTGTCGGCTTGCTTGCAACCCGACGACTCAACCGACGACGAGCGCTCTGAGCAGTTCGTCGTCAGGGGCTGGGTTGAGCCGAGGGGACGGTCAGGGACCACTGTGCGAGCGCCGTACAGGCAGCACTGATCGCATCGGATCCGCATCCGTAGGCGAACCGGACGAAGTCCGGGTACTCCGCGCCGAACGCGTGCCCCGGAGCCACCGCGATTCCGAGTTCATCGAGAAGCAGCCGCGCTATTTCGCCGCCATCACCGCGTCCAGCGCGGCTGACATCGACCCAGGCATAGAGCGCACCCTGAGGCGTACTCAGCCGGAAACCAGGCACCGAGGCCAGCGCACCGCACAACTCGTCACGCCGCCGCTGGTACTCGGCCACCATCGCGCCGACTTCGGCGTCCACCTCGCGCATCGCCACCACGGAAGCCCGCTGAACGAACGCGGGCGCGCACCCCACTGTGTTCTGCACCGTCGCGTCCATGGCGTTGACGGCCGACTGCGGCACGCCGACGTAGCCCAACCGCCAGCCGGTCATGGCATGTGATTTCGACAGTCCGCCTACTGTGAACGTCCGCTCGGCCAGCACCGGATGCGAGGCGGGTGCGAGATGTACGCCGCCGTCAAAGACGATCTGGGCGTAGATCTCGTCAGACACGATCCAGCAGTCTGAGTCAGCGCACACCTCGGCCAACGCCTCGATCTCGCCGGTGTCGAGTACCCGGCCGCTGGGGTTTCCCGGGGTATTGATCAGAATGGCCCGAGTCCGGCTGCTCATCACCGAACGCAGGGAAGGCGCGCTGAGCCGATAGTCGCTGGCCGAGTCCAGCACCAGGTGACGAGGAACGGCACCGAGCAAAACCAGCATCGGTTCGTAGCTCACCCAATGCGGGCCGACCAGCACCACCTCGTCGCCCGGCGTCACGATCGATGCCAGGCTGGCGAAGATGCCGTACTTGGCGGACGGAACGATGAAGACCTGCTCGGTCCTGACCTGCACGCCGTGGTGGCGGCCGAGGGTTTCGCGAGCGGCCTCACGGGTCTCGGCCAGGCCACCGCTCGGGGTGTAGTGCGTGTACCCGTCGCGCAGCGCCTGCTCGGCGGCCCGCACCACCGCCACGGGCGTGTCGAAGCTCGGCTCGCCGGTGGCGAGATCAAGCACGGTCCGTCCCTGGGCCCGCAGGTCCGCCACGCGCCGCGCGATCTCGAATGTCGCCGACTTCGGCAGCGATCGGGCCTGCGGCACCTTGATCGACGTCATGCCACTCTTTCCCGTAACCGTACGGTGTTGTTGATAGCCCCGAGTCGTTCGATCGAGCACTCCACGACATCGGCATCACGCAGGAAGAACGCCGGGCTGCGTCCGGCTGCTGTTCCGGCCGGGCTGCCCGTCAGAATCACGTCGCCGGCCTGCAACCGAGCAGCCTGCTCGATCCCCGCCACCAGATCGGCGACCGAATGCACCATCGAACGCAGTAGCGCTCGCTGTCGTAACTCACCGTTCACCGACGTCACCATCTCCAACTCGCCGATGTCTGCGATCTCGTCCGCGGTGGTTATGTACGGGCCGACCGGACACGACCGGAGCGCGGACTTGGCCCGTACCACGGTGGGATCCAGGCGCTGGAGGGCACGCAACGTCAGGTCGTTGGCCACGGCATAGCCGAACACCGGCGTGGCCGCGACGGTCGGCTCCGGCAGACGGCAGTCCATGATGACCGCCAGTTCGACCTCATAGTCACAATGCTGGTCGGCATCCGCCGTCACCAGCAGGTCATGTCCACTGGCCGCAAGCGTGTGCGGAGATCGCTCGAACAGATGGGGGACGGACGTCGTCTGCATGCTCACCTCCGCAGCGTGGGCAGCGAAGTTGGCCCCGACGCCAACGATCCGCTGGTTCGCGGTGATCGGGCAGTGCAGCGCGTCCGCACGGACCAGTTCGGACGGTGGCAGCGGTGCTGACCAGGACTGCCACAGCCGGCACACCGCAATCGCTGTCGCGGTGTCGACCGGGTCGACCCCGATGCTCGGAAACGGCAACCAGCCTTGTCCGTCGGCGGATACCGCAAAGCCCAGCCAACCGTCGCTCGAGATCCGACCGAGCTTCATCGCACACTCACTGACGCCTGCCATGCGGCCGAGACCGCGCCGACGTCCGCGTGATCGCAGCGGTAGGCGGTGAGGACGTGCATCGCGGCCTCATGCAAGCTCGCGTTGTCACTCGCCACGCCATCGCTGACGATAGTGACGTAGTAGTCCCTGGACACCGCATCCCGGATCGTTGAATCCACGCAGCCTTCGGTTGTGCATCCCGTCACCACCAGCGACTCGATGCCGTTGCTGCGGAGCAGCATGTCGAGGTCCGTCCCGGCGAACGCACTCGATCGGCGCTTGTCGACGACCATCTCCCCGTCGGCATAGGCCAGCTCGTCGAGGAACTCATGTCCCCAACTACCGGGCACGCAGAAATCGAACTCCGGCACGTCGGTACGGCCATAACTCTGCTTCATCCGGAGCTCGAACCGCAGCTGGGCTTCCGATTGGAAGAACTCCGGATGCACCGTCGACACACGCACCCAGACCACCATGACGCCGGCCGCACGCGCCGCCCGCACCGCTGTAGCGATGGCTGCTGTCGCCGCCGGGTAGGCGCTGACGTCGGCACCGGCAGCAGCGAAAGTGCCCTCCGGATGGCAGAAGTCGTTCTGCATATCGATGACCAGCAACGCCGTGGACGCCGGATCGACCAACTCCTCCAACGTTTCCCTGACTTGTCTTCCACGAATAGTGAGCAATGGGACTCCTAGATGATTGAAATACTGTCGAAAGCGTCGTCGATGCGCCGCAATGCGGCCAGCGACCTTTCCGGATCGCAATGAATGACGGCCGTCACGATGGCGTTGACGAGTGACACCGCTGCGGTGACAGAGTTGCTGAGTTCGCTGGCGTCAGTGGGCACCCGAAGTACCTGCTGCACCGCCCGCGAGGTGTCGGGCTTCATGCTGTCCGAGATCGCAGCCGTCTTCGCGCCGACTGCCGCGGCGCGGGCGAGCAGCCGCTCGCTGGACACGATGTAGCGCCAGAACGAGATTCCGATTGCGATGTCCTCGGGTCCGAGACCGGCTATCTCGACGGCCGCGTCCACCTCCGCCACTGGCGACACCGCGTCGATCCCCGCCAGCCGCAGTAGATGCGACATGAGGGAACCGACGTGCCGAGACAACCCGGCCGACACGATCACGGTACGGCGGGAGGTCGAGATGGCCCGGGCGAGCCGCTCGATGGCGTCGTCGGTGTTCCATTCGGCGGCAAGATCGATGTTCGCCCGATCAACACTGAAGACCCGCGAACTGGCAGCAAGGTCGGTCCCGCCCGTCACGAGCGACCTGCTCACCTTCTCGGCAGCCGTGCTGAACCCGACGTATTCGTTGCGAAGCGCGGCCTTCAGCTCGCCGAAGCCGTCATACTCCAACTCGTTGCACAGCCGCACGACGGTCGCGCCGTCGACACCTGCTTCCTGGGCCAGCGATTCGACAGTGCGAAACATCAGACCGGCCGGATCGGTCAGCATGATCTGTGCCAGGCGGCGGCGCTTGGGGGTCAGCCCCGGCATGCGGTCGCGCAGCCGCTCCTCGAAGTCGGCAACCGCCGACCGCGTTCTCGGCTCAGGGGTGGCGGGGGAGCTGCGTCGCGCCCGGTCGGACATCACGACCACCCGACCGGTGCGGCGCAAGCGTCACGGACATGCTTTACGTACATGCCCGATGCACTCCTTGTCCGGCTCGGCGGGTCGCTGAAGGTTGGCTGAGGTTAGCCTGCGATCCCACAACTGTGCAATAGTCATTGCACCGATGAGGCTACCTGCAATGACTGTTGCACGGGTGGTTCGGGATCGGTCGCCAAGTGACAGTGCGGTGTTGATCGCGGCTCAAAATCCACGGATGTCATGCTGCAGCAAGGTGAAGCCGCATCGGTTGGTCGCGGGCCCGGTGCGTCGGAATCTGCTCGAGCGTGCGGTGGCGGCCAGCGGCTACTCGTCAGTGCCCACGTCCGGGTACCCGGCGCCGGCCTGAACCGGAAGCTCGCAGCACACCCTGGTGTCGCCGCCCGGCGCCCCGTAGCGGATCGGCGCCGCGGACCCGGTCGTCACGCACGCACACCCGGAGCGTGCCGCCGCGGACCGGTCGTCACGCACGCACACCCGGAGCGTGCCGCCGGGGGCCTCGGCGTCCACCTCGACAACCGAGCCGTGTGCGTGCTTCGTCGCGTTGGTGAGCATCTCCGAGACGACGTAGTAGGCCGCCACCTCGATCGGCTTGGCTCCGCGCCGCCTGCAGACAACGCGTCATCCGCTGAGCGTGAGCAGATCGGTGACGGCGAGCGTGCCGCCGCTGTTTCCGACCACGATCCGCATGCGGTGTGGTCCGCGGCGTTGCCTGATCGGCGGTCCGCGGTGGGGCGGAACCGCGGCCGGAGATGGGCCGCTGAGGTGCACGGCCGTAAGCGTGCCCTGCAGTCGTTGACTAGGCAGCGTATGGACTCGGGTGCGTGGTCGCAGAGCTTCCATCTCGTCGGCTTCGGCTTCACGGACGAACAGGAAGGGACGTTCCGGGTTGCGCTCATTGTCGCGGTGGATCCAGAGCGGGATGCCGAGATCCTCGTACAGCCAGTAGTGCTCAAGCTGATCCAACGGCAGTTTCCCGCGTAGGCCCAGGCCGAACGGACTCGCGCCGGAGCGTGCCCAGTCGCTACGCCGATCCAGGCGCAGCGGGTTGCCTCGCGCCTCGTCGACATCGTCGAGCCAGAGCAGCTCCAGATACTGCTCGGGCCAGAACAGTCGGCGATTGCGGGTGCCCTGTCCGGCGTGACTGACGCCTTTGTCGAGATGCCATCCGGCCGCAACGAGCTGATCCGCCCAGAGGCCACCAGGGTCGACGAGGCAGAAGACATGGTCGAGTTCGAGCATGTCTCAGTATCAGGTCCAGTTCAGTCGACCGTCAGTGTCCGGGCACGAGTTCGAAGAGCAGGAATGATCGGTTTCGCCGCCGCCAGAGAGATCGTCGACGAGCTCATGAGCCGCGAGGTGAAGCTGAACCTCTGGGTCCGGCGACCATCATGTCGGGTCGCTGGAACTGCATTGCGGTGGGGTACGCGTATACGTAGTCCTGCATCTTGCCCAGCAGAGCGCCGTTCGCGCCGCCGGTTCATTCGCCCAGGCCTGCTCGAATGCTCCGGTTGCCGTTGGCGGTCTTGCCACCGGAAGGTGCTGATTATCGCCACCTTGGTCTGCTACCGGCGCGACGCCGAGACGCCGACGCTCGTTGCACCCGGCGATCACCCGGTTGCCGAAATATCAGAGTAAAAGACGATGAACTTCAGCTCCGCGAAGCGTCCGCTTCTTCTCGGTCTCGCCTTGTCTCTTACCGGTGCCGCGGGTGCCGCAGCCGCTGTGACACTCGCCGTCGCCGGCCCGTCCGCCCCGCAGAACGCACCCGTCGCGCCCGCCGGACGGGTCTCCCCGGCCAGTGCGGCACCGTCGATTGCTGCGGCCGCGGCCACGAGCGCTTCGCCGGTGGCCACCGCAGCCCCGCCGACCGTCATCAGCGTTGGTCAGGCCCGTGGCATTGCCGAACGGGCCGGAAACGGACGGGCAGACAAGATCGAGGCCGAAGCCGGGGTGACCGGAATCTCCTACGACGTGTCGGTCATCCGCTCCGACGGCACTGACGTCGACCTCATAATCGACGGCCACACCGGCCGGATCTTGACGACCTTCGTCGAGCCGCCAGACCCGCAGGACTCAAACGCCCCCGAACCACAGGACGGCAGCGATTAGCAAGAAGCCGATCGTGGCGTCGCTCCGGCCTTGGCCGACCAGTGCGGTCGTCCCGGACTGATCGGGACCTTTAGCCCTGCCGCGGTGTGTTGTGCGGGTGCAGGCTGCTGGTGGCGGCGATGCCGTCACTGACTTATTGGGGTTCACCATGAAGGCACTCGTTTATCACGGACCTGGCGTGAAGGCATGGGAAGTGGTCGCTCGTCCCACCTTGGTCGCCGACACCGATGCGATCGTGCGGGTTGATACGACCACGATCTGCGGTACGGATCTGCACATCCTGAAGGGGGACGTGCCCGCGATGGTCGATGGACGCATCATCGGCCATGAAGCTGTCGGCACGGTGGCGGAGGTCGGCGCAGCGGTGCAGAACATGGCCGTTGGGGACAGGGTTCTGGTGTCGTGTGTCAGCGCCTGTGGGGCGTGCCGGTTCTGCCGCGAGTCCCGTTATGGGCAGTGCACCGGAGGCGGCGGCTGGATTCTCGGCAACGAGATCGACGGCACCCAGGCTGAGTACGTGCGGGTTCCGTTCGCCGACAACTCCACTTACCCGGTACCTGCCGGTGTCGCCGATGAGGCGCTGCTGATGCTGGCCGACATCCTGCCCACCGGGTACGAGGTCGGTGTCCTCAACGGAGGCGTCCGGCCGGGTGACGTCGTGGCGGTGGTGGGCGCCGGACCGATCGGCTTATCGGCAATCAGTGGCGCACGGTTGTTCAGCCCCAGCATGGTGATCGCGATCGACATGGCGGCGACACGGCTCGAGGCGGCCAAACAGTTCGGTGCCGATGTCGTGATCAACAACCGCGAGCAGGATCCGATCGCCGCGGTCTTGGAACTCACCGGCGGCCTCGGAGTTGACGTGGCGATCGAGGCTGTCGGTGTTCCTGCGACGTTCGAGCTTGCCGCGGATTTGGTTCGCCCGGTCGGACGCGTCGCGAACATCGGGGTCCACGGCGAGCCGGTCACGCTGCATCTGGAGCGGTTGTGGACGCGCGACGTGACGATCACGACCGGGCTGGTCGACACCTACTCGACGCCGACCTTGCTGCGGTTGCTGACCAGTGGCCAGCTCGACGCGCAGCGCTTCGTGACCCACCGCTTCGGCTTTGACGACTTCATCCGCGCCTACGACGTGTTCGCCCGCGCCGGTGAGACCGGCGCGCTGAAGGTAACCCTCAGCCGAGACATCTAACGCGCTCCTCGCGTTCAACAGGCGGGTGTCAGATCGCTCCCTGTATCGCCGGTTCTTCAATCTGAGCCGCGACGCTGCCGACGCCTACGTCGAAGCGCTGCTGAGTCCCGGCAACAGGGTATTTCGTCGGTTCGGCGCGGACGTGGTGACCAAGAATTACCCGTTGATCAAGATGGTGCACCAGCTCGGTTTTCCTACCACGACCCTTGCCGAGGGCGGCACCATCGTGATGAGCTTCGCCCTGCAGGTAACAGCGGACGTGCTTGCGGCGGTGGATGAACGCGACCGGGCTGCAGATGCGGCAAGCCTTGGACGATTGCTCGCGCCGCATTTGGTCGTCGTGATCGGAGCGGGCTCGCGTGCGCGAACCCGGTCGACATGGGGGCAGCTGTCCAACCGACCGGGGTCGGTGCGGGACTATGAATCCTCTTAGCAGTCAACGAGGTCGACGTTGAGCTCACGGTGTTCACCGACACACTCGCCGCAGACCCGCCACGAGGTGATGGACGCCATCATCACCGCGACGACCACCTCCGCGAAGACCGTCGCCGCCACCCATGTCGGTGGTCCAGGACGATCGCAGCGCGTCCCCGGGACCAAGCGGGCCGCACCGGTTCTCGCGTTCCCAGAAGCCGCCGCAAACGCGCTCGGACTCGCCTGCCACCACGGACAAATCCGCTCCGAGCCGCGCGCTCTGCCAGCGCGTCCAAGCGGAATCGAGCGGCTATCCGGTAGCCGTCAAAATCGGCGGCGGCGTCGTACACAAGACCGACGTCGGGGGAGTGCGCCTCAATATCTGCGACAAGGCACCCCGCTGCTCGATGGCTATCGCGACAGAACGCCCGTGTCGCGGCAGGCCTTACGCTCAGTGCTGTTGCGGCTCGCGGCCCTCGTCGAGGACCTGCCGGAGGTGGTCGAGCTCGATCTCAATCCAGTTGTTTGCCGGTGCGAGGACCTGCTCGTGGTCGACGCCAAGATCCGGGTCGGCCAAGCCTCGCTCGCGCCGGATCCTGCGCTGCGCCGCCTTCGCGGGTGAACCTCGACCTTGACCTCGACGACCGCGGCGTCGGTATCCTCCCGGACATGGACGGATTCGCGGTAGTGATCTGTGGGGCGGGCATCGCCGGGATCGAGGGACTGCTGCGATTGCGACGTCTGGCCGGCCAGCAGGTCGACGTGACTCTGCTCAGCCCGGACGATCAGCTGGTTTACCGGCCGTTTGCCACCCTCGAGCCGTTCGCACCGGGCGCAGTCCGCCGTTATCCGGTCGAGCAGATCGCAGCGGATGCCGGCGTCCACTGGGTTCGGGATGCGCTGGCATGGGTAGACCGGCATCAGCGAGTGGTGCACACAGTGGGTGGCCAGGAGATGCCTTATGACGCCTTGCTGCTGGCGGTTGGTGGCCGCGAGCGCTCATCGCATGAGCACACGGACGTCTTCACCGGCCGCGATGCCGAGCACACCTACGGCACCGTCCTCGCAGCTGTCGATGCCGGCGATATCGGCAACCTCGCTTTCATCCTGCCTGACGGCCCCACCTGGCCGCTGCCACTGTATGAACTGGCATTGCTCACTGCCCAACACGCTCGTGATGGAAACCGGCGACTTGAGATTACGTTCGTCACGGCGGACCCCAGGCCGTTACACGCCTTCGGAGGTGACGCCGGCGAGGCGATGACACGTCTGTTGCAGCAAGCTGGAATTACCCTTTACACCGATTCCAGCGGGGACATCCCCGAGGCCGGGCACCTGATTCTGCGTCCGAGCGGCCGCGAGCTGCATCCGGACCGGATCGTGACGCTGCCGGTGATCACCGGACCGAATATCCGTGGCATCCCCGGCTTTGCCCTCGACAGATTCCTGCACGTGGACGAGTTTTGCCGGGTACGTGACACCGATGGGCGCATCTTCGCCGCCGGAGACTCCACCGACCTTCCGGTCAAGCAGGGTGGCGTCGGCGCACAGCAAGCCGACACTGCTGCCGCCGGGATTGCTCACCTGGCCGGGGCTGCGGAAGCACCCAAGCCGTTGCGTCCGGTGATCCGCGGGATGCTGCTGACCGGAACCAAGCCGCTCTACCTGGCCGCTCACCTCATCGCGGGCCGAGGCTGGATGGCCCAGATCCTCGACCGGCCACCGTGGTCGGTGGACGAGAAGATCGTCGCGGAGGAGCTCGCTCCCTACCTGGAGCGTTTTGAGTCCTCAGGGCCGCAGCGGCCGGCCGGGTAGCTGTACGGCCGTCTGTGGGACCAGTCGCGGTCATGTGGTCTACCGATTAACCCCGCGAGGGCGGAGACTTCAGGTATGGCCATCGACTCGCGGTCCGGGGGAACCATCCTCGAGGCGAATACCTGCTTGATGTTGCTGCGGTCCAGCGAAGTGGGTCGGCTGGCCGTCTCAGTGGCCGACTATCCCGACATCTTCCCCGTCAACTACCTGATCGATCACGGGACGATCGTGTTCCGCACCGCGGAGGGCACCAAACTCGCCGCAGCGGTCACGTGCCCCCGAGTCGCGTTCGAAGTGGACGGTTACGAACCGGAGGCGGGCGAGGCGTGGAGCGTCGTCGTCAAGGGCCGCGCGGAAGAGATCAAGAACATGGACGAGGTGCTCGATGCCATGGCCTTTCCGCTCTTCCCGTGGCACGCCGGACCCAAGCACAGGTTCGTGCGCATCGTGCCCGACGACATCAGCGGCCGCCGGTTCCACATTCTCGACCGCGCAGCCTGGCGCACACCTCTCACCGATGCGCCACATTCGCCGCCTGAGTAACGGGATCCGTCCGACGAACAGCTGACGTTTGTGGTGCCGGCGTAGGGTGAGGGCGTCCGGCTTCTCCTCGCGTATCCGCTATCGAGCCGACACCGAAGCTGGCAGTCAGATTTTCGCGCGAGCTAACCCGCGCAGTTAGTCAGGTCGGTAATGACCAGCACATCGCCTGGTGTTCTCAACGCGCATCGAATTCATCTTCGGCTGGCAATGACGCCGAAACTCGTCGCCTTGAATCGGCTGGACGGAGCCTGGTGGCCGTCATCGGACAGTCTGCCGGAAGAACTCCCGGGTCTGGTGAAGGCCATGGTTGGCCGGTTCGGACGGATTCGAGTGGTACTGCTCAATCCCCAGGATTGGATGGAACCGCCTTCGGGCTGGACACTTCCCAATGCGCGCTCACCGTGGGTGAGCTCCTCG
Organism: Pseudonocardiales bacterium; assembly: GCA_030840445.1. Classification (GTDB taxonomy): domain Bacteria; phylum Actinomycetota; class Actinomycetes; order Mycobacteriales; family Jatrophihabitantaceae; genus Jatrophihabitans_A. The sequence goes on along the minus strand of JAVEEN010000357.1, from coordinate 9,706 downwards.
ACATCCCACGAGCGCCACGTGGTCAGCTTGGTGCGAAACGACGGTAGGCGCGTTGATCTGCTGCTCATTCCGATGGGCGAATCGGCGGCCGTGTCACGCGCGGCCATGCACTCGGCGGCAGCAGCCGACAACGGCCTCACCGCAACACAGACACTCGCTGCAGCCCGTTCCATCCGCTTCACGGCGGAAGGTCGAGCTGATGGCTAGGCATGTGGTCCAACGACTGTCGGGTGAATCTGAGGAGTTCCAGGAACTCAGCGACTCCATAAGTCTCGAGCCCGATTTTGTGACGGTGACATTCCCGGATGGATCTCTGCGTTCCTATCACGCCGAGCAGGGTTTAGGCGGTGTCGGCTTCGAGTTCGCCGAAGCGGGGATCTTGGTGCTCCGGTTCGAAGACAGTGACAAGTCCATGACCGCTCTCGCCCCAAGCGCGTGGACCTGTGTAACGGGAGCCGCGCTCGGCGACCGGGGGCGCAGGTCGTCCAGTGGTCGCTGAAACGGTGGCGGCATGCGTCCACCGTCTGGTTCGTCAGCTTGACGTGCAGAGACAACCGCTACTTGCCATGTTGCCCGGTTACTGTTGTTCCGATGGCCTAAACACTCAAGGTCGCGAGACTGGCAATGCCATCCTTCTTCAAGGCATTGCCCATCGACTGCGAGAGCCTGGCCGCGAATCCGACGGGCTAGAACGCCGAGTAGGGCGTGCCCCGAGGGCGGCGACTGCACAACCCGGCTGTAGACCTCTGCTGCCCGCGCCGACCGGTTCGGGAGCGCCCCTGTTGCGGCAGACATCCGCTAGGCGCCCGTGTGCGTAACTCGTCACGCTATGCGGCTAACCGGGGAACCTTCGGGGGCGGACGGCGTGCGCGGCGCGGTAGTTGCGAAATGAAGTTCCCCATTTGCGGAAGGCTGCAAATAATGGTTTCCCGAACTCTGTTAAAAGCTGGCCCTAAACCTCAGGCTTAGTTTGCGGTCTGAAATATGCGTATATCACGGATCGATTTCGGGAATATTTCCCGCGAGCTTGACTTCAATTCCGGGTCGGTGAAGCGTTCGATGTGTTCCCCGATGCACACGACGCATCCAGTCCCACCGGGATCCAACGCACGGCCGATCGAAGGAGTTCGGTATGTCCGCACCGACCACCGCAGCGAAGGGAACGACCCAGGCACGAGGCCAGCAGGAGGAGCAAGGCAGGCAGGAGCAAGGCAGGCAGGAGCGAGACGCTCGTACGCTGGCGGAACTGTCCGCCCGGGAGCACATCAGCCAGGACGTCGAACGAGTCCGGGACCGGGTGGAGATGGCTCTGCACGAGGCACAGGGTGCCAGGCAGCAGGCGCAGCAGGCCAGGAGCCACGCCCAGCAGGCACAGAACGCCGCACGGCAGGCGCAGAACCAGGCCAACCAGGCCAACATGGCCGCACAGCAGGCGGCGAACCAGGCCAACCAGTCAGCGCAGCAGGCACAGCAGGCGCAGAACGAGGCCAACCAGGCCAACACCCGCGCGCAGAACGCCCAGAACCAGGCCAACCAGGCCCAGAACCAGGCGCAGCAGGCGCAGAACGAGGCCAACCAGGCCAACCAGCGGGCACAGAACGCCCAGGAGCACGCCGAGCAGGCAAACCAGCAGGCACAGCAGTCCGAGGACCAGGCCAACCGGGCGCATGACCTGGCGAGTCAGGCCGACCAGCAGTCGCAACAGGCTCGGCAGAACGTGCAGCAACTCCAGCGGGCGTAACGCCGAGGGGTAGCAACAGTGGGGGCCACCCAAGACGGGTGGCACCCCACCGCGTCTGCGGGACTCGTTCACCATCGGCAATGGAAGTCACATACCCGCCGACCCGCAGCGAGCCGCAGACCGAGGCCAGCCAGCGTTCCGGGTCAGCGCCGCGCTAGGGCGCCGGACCGACCACTCGAGATCGGCGTGTTTATGCCGCGTCTACGACCCGCTCCACGTCCTGGTTGATGTGGCCCCGGGCGGACAGCTCCGCCGGCAGGACGCGCTCCGCCGGTGCGACGCATTCCGCCAGCACGACGCGATAGTCGAGCAGGTCATCGATCAGCCCCGCTACGGCCTGATCACGAGGCAACCCTTCCAGCTCAGCCAGCAATTCATCTAGCCCCTCGAGCGTGGGTCGTTCGAACACCGCAGCGACCAGACGCTCCAATCGCTGGCTCATGAGTTCTCCTCTGCTCGTGCTACACCGACCCCTACTCCTTGAATGTGGCGCACCTGCATCTCTGACCAGTTAACTTTGTGTTGCGATTATATTGCGGGCGCCTAGGTCCGATCAGCCGCGCCCGGTACGACTCTGCCTGCAAATGCGTGTGGCGAAGTCATTGGTGAGCGAGAGGGTTCGCGGGCCGACAGCACGGCGAATTTCGCGTCCGGCGCGAAAGCCCCGGTTCTTAATGGCGGCAACGGGCATCGGCGTAAGCCCAGAGGGCCTGGGCCTCGGCGTAGAAAGGCGTCTCGAGCATGCTCAGAGCACGGAGACGGAGCGCAATGGCAAGGACGAAGTCACCGTTCGGCTTTCGTATGACGAGGCGCTGGTCGTGTCCGATCTGCTCGATCCTTGACACCGCGGCGGTTCGGGGATCCCGCGGACGGAGAATGCAGCCAACACCAGAGTGCGAAACGATCTCTATGCTTCCTTCGAGCCGGTCATCGACGAAGGTTTCGCGGGCAACTATGGCGAGGTCGTGGGCATTGCCGTCAATGCCGGTTGCGGGCTTGGCGTCGAGGCGACGGTGAGCATGGACGTCACCCTGGCGAAGCGCCGTCGGTGCGGTCGCCCGTAACGCGATTCATGCCCGCTGCATTACGAGCTCAATCTGGCCAAATGAGCGCCTTTGTTGGTTTCAGGTTGGATCTGACCAGACCGCAAAAGCCCCTTCCCTTACCAAGATCATGGGTCTATATATCGACTCAGCGGCGGCTGTCGCACCCGGGCGCATCTTGACCAACGGGGGTTCCGATGTTGACGTCAAGCCGTCCTCCTTCCTCGCACCGCCGATTCATCCGCGTGGCCGCTGTGGTCCTTATCGTCGTCGGCACGGTTGGCCTACCGGCCGTCACACGGGCCAACGCGGTCCCGCGGCAGGCGAACGCCGCGGGCGGGATGCACTATCTGGGCCGCACGAATCTCGGAGCGCTGGCCAGGGCGCACGCCAACGTTGCGAGCCCGCGGGCACTGAACGTCGGCGCCACGGAAATTCGCAACGAGCCTGACCGGCCCGGGCGGGGATTGCTCACGCCACCGCCACCCACCCCCGCCCCAAGCGCGGCGAATCGAGCGGTCCAGAGGTCCGCGGGCGGTAGCCAGAGCTTCGTCGGACTGACCGGATTGCAGCAGCGACTGGCCGACAACGGCAATCAGTTCAGCCTCGAACCGCCGGATCAAGGACTGTGTGCCGCTCACGGGCTGATCGTCGAGTCGGTCAACACGGCGCTCGCCGTCTACACCAATGCCGGCGTGCAGGTAACCGCACCGGTCTCGCTGAATGAGTTCTTCGGCCTCGGACCGGCCATTGATCGTAGCCACAACCCGCCGACATTCGGAACCTTCATCTCCGACCCTCGCTGCTACTACGATCCGCAGGCACAGCGCTGGATCCACACGATCCTCGCGTTCGGCAAGGATCCGTACACGGGCGCCTTCCGGGCCCCGAGCGCGGAACTCGTCGCGGTGAGCCAGACGCCCGATCCGAGCGCCGGCTACAGCCTGTTCTCCTTCGATACCACCAACGACGGGACCAACGGCACCCCGAAGAACCCGAACTGCCCGTGCTTCGGCGACCAACCCAGACTCGGCGCCGACGCCAACGGCATCTACATCAGCGCCGATGAATACCCGATCAACGGAACGTTCGACGGCAACGGCGGCCGGCTGTGGGCAATTTCCAAGAAGGCGCTGTACACAGCGACGGACACCGGCGCCTCCACCGGAATCCCGCAGACGGTGCCGGTGGTCTCGGTGTCGCTCGGTGCGAAGGTAGACGGCTTCCCGGCCAACGCGGTGCAGCCGGCCACCACGCCGCCAGGCGGAACTTACCCTGCGAACAAGGAGTACTTCCTCAGTACACCCGACTTCAACGGCTTCGCGGCCGCTGGTGGATCAGGGGCCAAGTCCGTCTTGTTGTGGACGCTGAACAACACCTCATCGCTGAGCAGCGCCCATCCCAAGCTCACTCTGACCAGGGCAAGGCTGGCCAGCGAACCGTATTCGCCACCGCCGCCGGTCGCGCAAAAGCCCGGTCCGATTCCGCTCGGCAACGCCGTGAACGAGCCGGAGAACACCATCCAGTCCAATGACGATCGCATGCAGCAGGTCGTCTACGCCGGCGGCAAGGTGTACTCCACCTTGAACACCGGGCTAGGAACCAACGGCAAAGCCAACCGGGCCGGGGCGGCATGGTTCCAAGTCACGCCATCCGCTGGGGGCGGTGGATCGGTCACCGCGCAGGGCTACATCAGCGTCAGCGGAGCCAGTTTCATCTTCCCGGCGATCGCGCTTACCGCATCCGGATCCGGCGCCATCGTCGGCACCTACTCTGGTCCGAAGTCCTTCCCCAGCGCTGCCTTCGTCCGGTTCAGCGCCTCCCAACCCACCGGACCGGTAGTGATAAACGGGAGCGGCGCCCGTCCTGAGGACGGCTTCACCTGCTACCAAGCCCTGATCGGCGATTCCGCCAAACGGGGCTGTCGCTGGGGCGACTACTCAGCCGCCGTGGCCGAAGACCCGACCCACATCGTGATGGCCACCGAATTCATCCCCAACGCGCCCCGCAGCACCTTCATGAACTGGGGAACCCTTATCAGCCGGGTACACAGCTAGCTGCAGGACTCTGCGACGCCGCAATCTCCTTTCTGGGACGACTAAACACGGCGCGGCGGCAGACTGTACATGCACCTGAGAGGTCAAGGCCGCCACAGTACACGTCCGAAGCCGCCGGAGGGGTTGGCGGCTGGGCAGCCTGAGTCGTTGGCGCTGACGGCGGAACCTGGGCGGTGGTCGTCGCAGGCGGCGCGGGTTTCGACGAGGCGGCCGTGGCGGCATGGCCAGCACCGAATTCATGCCCGCCTGGACCTGCGCGATCAGCTCGAGCAGTTTCGCCATTACCTCCCGGCCGTTGCTCGCTGAACGCGCCACCGTCGGAGGTATCCGTAATGTCGAGATCGACCCTTTCCCCACGAAGGGTATTGAGTATGACCGTGACCAGCGTCGCACCCCGACGTTTTGCCAGCTGCAATGCAGGACGCGGCGATGACGCACTCGCCTCAACCGCCTGAATCAAGCCAGGTTCCTGCCCGGACGACCTCCGATCACCCGCGAGAACTGTCGTTGGGTTTACACTGCGTAACAGCGCCTTTACTGAGAGTCATGGCACCATTCCGTGAATGCCGACGATCACGTCGACCGTTGTCAGAGTGTCTGCCGCCGCAGCCGTATTTCTGACAGCGGGCGCGACAGCCACAGTCACATTGGCCGGAGCCGGGAGATCACCGGTTCCGAAGGCCACCCTTGCCGCTGCGAGTACCCCTTCGCAGACCGTCCATGCATTTGCGCTATTCACACCGCCGGCCAAGCCAACCAAGTCCAGGTCCGAGCCCTCCCGCCCTGCACGACCACCAGGCAAGCCGACAACAGCACGCCCAGCGCCCGCGGTCCCGATTCGATCCATCAGCGCGGTGCCGGCCCCGCCGCCGGCGACCCGAACCGTCGCCCCGCCCCCACCGCCCAGCCTCAGCGCCAGCGATCAGATCGCTCAGGCGGTCTTCAACGCGCTGAACTCCTCGCGTTCCCGGGCCGGTCTACCAGCGCTGCGCTGGAGTTCGGCGCTACAGCGCAGCGCGCATCAGCACAATCTGGCGATGGCCGCAGCCAACCAGTTATCACACCAACTTCCCGGTGAGCCGAGTCTTGGCGCGCGGGAGTCTCAACAAGGTGTTTCGTGGACCTTCGCGGCCGAGAACATCGGATGGACCTCGGACATGTCCACCAACGGCGCCCTGGACGTGGAGGCCACCATGCTCGGCGAGCAACCGCCGAATGACGGCCACCGCCAGAACATCCTGTCCTCGCAGGCGAATTCACTCGGCATCGACGTCGTTCTAGACCGGACGCACGGCAAACTTTGGCTCACCGAAGACTTCGCCCGGATCTAGGCCGGGACCGACCGCCATCGAGACGGTCCCGGCTCGAAGGTCGATGCCAGTACGCACCCAGTGCTGGGTCCTACGGATCCAGCTGGCTTTCCGTGCCTTGATCGACGACGGTATTGACGCGGGCGTCTGCATGGCTACCCTCGACTCATCTGGGGGAGGGCCGTCGAAATGACCGCAGTCGAGTCACAGCAGTCGCCCGCGCCCAAGAAGATCGTCATTTGCCTCGACGGCACGGGCAACCAGATGAAGGCCAGGGGCCACACCAACGTCGCCACGCTGTTCGGGATGCTCGACCTGAGCGATCCGACGAAGCAGATCGGCTACTACGACCCGGGCGTCGGCACGATGTCCGCCGCGAGCGCCCGCGGGGCCGCCGACAAGTGGTTATCGCGGATGTCCGGCTTGGCCTTCGGCTCCGGCCTGAAGGCCAACGTCGGCGAGGCCTATACGTATTTGATGCGGCACTGGCAGCCCGGCGACGAGGTGTACATTTTCGGGTTCAGCCGAGGCGCTTACACTGCCCGGGCACTCGTCGGCATGCTCAACCGCCCCGGACTGCTGCGTCCCGGTTCGGAGAACCTCGTCCCCTACGCGGTGGCGCAGTACGCGACGAACAAGACGTTCAGCGACGGCGACAAGCAGAACATGCGTGACTTCTCGGATGCATTCTGCTGGGGAACCGAGGCTCGCCCGCTCTCGTCGCCGTGGGCCAACGACACCTACCAAATGCACTGGCATGCCGTGCCGATCAAGTACCTCGGCGTCTGGGACACCGTGAAAGCTGCCGGCGTCCTACGCCTCGGCAACCTGCACTGGCCCTTTACACACCAGCTGTTCAATGTGAAGAAGATCCGGCACGCGGTGTCGATCGACGAATACCGCCGCCCGTTCCACGAGTACCCCGCCGACCCGCACCACTACGGGCTGGAAGAGGCGTGGTTCGCCGGTGTCCATTCTGACGTTGGCGGCACCTTCGAGGACGACCCGCGCCTTGCGAAGATCGCGCTCAAGTGGATCGTTGACGGCACCGTCAAGGACTTGCGCCTGCGCACCGGCGCCTACCGGAAGCAGTGCACCATCGATGAGTCCTTCGCCGGGGGTAAAAGGCACAAGATGGGCAAGATCTGGTTCCTAGCCGGCACTCGGCACCGCATGCTGCCGGACACCGCGAAGCTGCACGCGTCCGTCCGAGGGCGGCGCAGGGTGGACCCGTCCTATCTGCCGAAACTCACCAACGCCGACTGTGACGACCGGTGGGCCGACCCACACTGGACGGCTCCCGCGACCTCCTAAGCCCCGAGCACCATCCAACATAGGAGACGAGCATGACAGCGATGCCGGCGGGCAGTGCCGTCCTGTGGGCTCCGGAGGATCTGCCGATCGCCACGGACCAGCTCGGCTCGTGGGGCTACGTCGTTCTGGAAGAGATCGTCGACGACGTGGGGTTGCTGCGTCGCTGGCCGTGGCCCGTCGTCGACCCGCTCGGTCGGCTGCTGTGGCCGGAGGGCGCCGAGCACAAGAGCGAGGACGCTGCAGTGGACATCGATCTGCTGAAGGCGCAGCTGTACGCGCCGAACGGGATCGAACGCGAGCCGCGCTGCGGGGACACCTTCGCCGCCCCCCTTGGCGCCGACGACCACTGGCACAGCACGCGCACGAACGATCTGCGCAGACTGCTCGGCGACGCGGACGTCTATGACATTTCGGCCGACGCGCGGGAGGCGGCGTCGATCGCCTACCGATCGAGCCTGGGTGCTATCCAGCCCGCGGCAGCCGCGGGCGAGGCGCGAGCCGAGGTCGAACTGACGCTGCAGCTTCGGGCCGAGGAGGGCCTGCCACCGCTGCGGGTCAGCCCGCCACCGCGGGCCGCCCGGAAACCGATGGCGCAATGACGGCCGCAACGCCCGTCGTCGGGACCGTCCTGGGCGCCAGCCTGGCCGACCCGGATGCAGCGCCCGGCTCGCTGATCAATGCGATGGCTGCCGATCCAGACGCGCTGGTGTATTTCCTCGTCAACGTGGGCGACGGCGACACCCAGCTGTTGCTGCTGCCCCCGGACAGCAACGACCACGTACGACGGCTCGTCATCGTCGACGTCGCCACGCCCGGCAAGCTGCCGAAGCTGCTCGACGCGCTGCACCAAGTGCAGTTCAACGGCACGAAGCTGATCGAGCCGCCCGGCGCCGCGCGACAGATTCGCCTGCTCGTCGCCACCCACCCGCACTTCGACCACATCGGCGGGATGACGGACCTGATCAGCCGCTACAACGATCCGAATCCGGCGGTCCCGCCCTGTATCGAACAGTTTTGGGAGCCGGGCTACTTCTTTCCGACGCCCTCGTTCCACAACTTGATGGCCACCCTGGAGAGCAGTCCCCGGATCCGGCGGCTCGAGCCCTCGGCGGGCACGGCTATGACGCTGGATGCCACGCGATTCACGGTGATGGGCCCCGGAGTCGGGCTCCGCAACCGGTTCGACACCTACGGCGTCGAGATCAACGACTCGTCCATCACGATCATGGTCGACTACCCGGCTAACCAGCTGTTCGCCCAGCAAGCCGGCAGCCGGTTGGACCGACGCGCCGCCAGGAAGCCATCGCGGCGTCTGCTTCTCGGTGGCGACGCGCAGTTCACCTCATGGGCACAGACGACCGTCGACTTCCCTGACCTGCAGCAAGCCCAGAACGCCGCGCTCGCGAAGGAGCTGCGCGCCGCGCGCGGCAAGGACTACCTGACCGCGGATCTGATTAAGATCTCGCACCACGCGTCCAAGCACGGCGTGAACCTCGAACTGCTCGAACGCGTCGGCGCCCCCATCGCCCTCGTGTCCTCGGTGGCCGGCGGAGGCAAGTACGGTTTCCCACACCTGCTCGCCATGGAGGCGGCTCGAGAGGCACGGCAAGCCACCACGACGAAGGGCACGCCGCGCAAGACTGATCAGGAACTCGGCATCCACGTGACCGGCAGCAAGCTGGATACCGGTAAGCCGGCCGGGTCGATCGCGGTTCTTGTCTCGAGGGTCGCGGGTCGGCGGCTGCGGCTGTTCCGGTTCGGCGATACGCCGTCCCGCCCGATCAACCTCCTCGCGGCGCGTGAGGTCAAGTAGGGAGGTAGGCAAGCGTGGGTCTCGACGCGTAAGGCGCCGCGGGTGATGTTGGGTAGCGCGGCTTATGCTGCGTTGAACCAGGCAACGAGGACAACGATGGTCACGGCACGCACGTCGCCAGCACTATCGGCTCGCCGATCCACGATCTCGCGGGTGTTGCTCCGAACCTCACCCTCGTCAATATCCGAGCAGGACAGGACTCGGGTTTGTTGTTCCTGCAGGCCACCCTTGAGGCGCTGACATACGCCGGAGACATCGGCGTCGACGTGGTGAACATGAGCTTCTTCACCGATCCGTGGCTCTACAACTGCCTGAATAACCCGGCTGACCCAGCTCCCGAACGCTCGGAACAGCGCGCCATCCGGGAGGGGAGCGCTGAGCCTGACCGTGCAAGCCATAGTGCGGCCCGAAAGGTCGGCCTCGTTCGA
>JAVEEN010000338.1 GCA_030840445.1 Pseudonocardiales bacterium | reverse complement strand
CACTCGACATTGATTTGACAATACTTGCGTGGCGCACGTATTTTAGTTGCGTGGAGCATGCATCTAAGTCGGGAACAGACTCCGAGGATCCGATCGCCAAGGTCGAGCGGGAGTTCGGCGCCTTCGTGATGAACCTGACCCGGTACAAGCACCAGGTCAACGGAAACCGGATGGACAGGATGGCGCTCATGGTGCTGGGCACGCTGTCCTACTGTGGCCCATCCCGGCTGAGTGCCGTTGCCGAGCGCACCGGCTTCGATCCATCGACGATGTCGCGGCAGGTCGCGGACCTGGAAAAGGCCGGGCTGCTCCGCCGAGAGCCCGACCCGGACGACGGACGCGCCGTTCAGCTGCAGGCCACCGAGGCGGGGCTGAGCCTGATGAAGCGATTGTCCGACGGCCGCCGCGGCCGGTTGGAGCGAATGCTCAGTGACTGGCCGACCGAGGACATCGTGAACTTCGGTCGGCTGCTGGGCCGACTCAACGAATCAACCGAGAAGTACAGCGCGCAGAACGCCGAAGAACTGGAACAGGAACTCAATCATGGCTGAAACACACGTCGCTACCGCGGTCGATCCGGATACCGGCCGGATGACCCACCGGCAGATCATGCTCATCCTGTCCGGCCTGCTGCTCGGCATGTTCCTGGCTGCCCTCGATCAGACCATCGTTTCGGCCGCGATGCGCACCATCGCCGACAAGCTGAACGGCCAGACCAACCAGGCCTGGGCGACGACGGCCTACCTGGTCACATCAACGGTATCGACGCCGCTGTACGGCAAGTTGAGCGACATGTACGGCCGGAAGAAGTTCTACCTCTTCGCCATCTCGATCTTCCTGGTCGGCTCCGCGCTGAGCGGCATGTCGACCTCGATGGTCGAGCTCGCCGTGTTCCGCGCCATTCAGGGGCTGGGCGCCGGTGGTCTGATGGCGCTGGCCTTCGCGATCATCGCCGATGTCGTGTCGCCACGCGAGCGCGCCAAGTATCAGGGCTACTTCATGGCGGTCTTCGGTCTGTCCTCGGTCGCCGGCCCGGTGGTCGGGGGCCTGCTGGCCGGTCAGGACCGGCTGCTCGGATTCGACGGCTGGCGCTGGGTCTTCTACGTCAACCTCCCGATCGGCATCGTGGCGCTGGCCGTGGTCAGCCGGTTCCTCAACATCCCGCATGTGCGTAAGAACCACAAGGTGGACTATCTCGGGGCTGCGCTGCTGGTTCTCGGCGTGACGTCGCTGTTGCTGGTGGCCGAACAGGGTCGCGCCTGGGGCTGGGGTTCGCCGAAGTCCCTCACGTCATACGTAGTCGGGGTCGCGCTGCTCGTGGCGTTCGTCTTCGTCGAGCGCAGGGTAGGCGACGAGGCCATCCTGCCGCTGAAGATGTTCAACAGCCCGGTGTTCAGCGTGGCGTCCCTGCTGAACTTCATCATCGGTATGGGGATGTTCGGCGGCATCATCTGCCTGCCGCTCTACATGCAGATCGTCAAGGGCTATAGCCCGACCAAGTCCGGTCTGTCGCTGTTGCCATTGATGCTCGGCCTGATTCTGGTGGCCATGGCTAGCGGTATCGCGACGTCCAAGACCGGTCGTTACAAGGTGTTCCCCATCGTGGGCAGCGGATTGCTGATCATCGCCCTGTTCGGCTTGTCCCGGATCAGTTACACCACCAGCTACACCCATCTGGCGCCGCTGATGTTCCTGGTCGGAGCCGGTCTCGGCTGCTGTATGCAGACCCTGATCCTGGCCACTCAGAATTCGGTGCCGGCGACTCAGATGGGCGTGGCCACAGCCTCGGCGACGTTCTTCCGGTCCATGGGCGGTACGTTCGGGACCGCGGTGTTCCTGACCATCTTCTTCTCGGGAGCCACCACCAAGGTCGGTGCCAATCTCCAGGCGGCCTCGCAGTCACCGGACTTTCAGAGCGCCTTGCGGGATCCGGCCAACCGCGTCATCGCCCAGGCCGTGCAAGCGTTGGGTACCGGTTCCAGCAGCCAGCTGAACGACACCAGCTTCCTGCAGCACGGGGCCAGCGTGTTGCGCGAACCGTTCCTCGCCGGTTTCGCCGGAGCCATGGACCGGGTGTTCCTGATCGCCGCTGTCGTCGTCCTGCCGGCTTTCGTTCTCAGCTTCTTCCTCAAGGAAGTCAAGCTGCGGATGGAATCAGGTCTGCAAGCCCAGGCCGCCGAACGGGCAGCTGCCGAGCGGGCCGCCGCTGAGCGTGCGGGCGGCGGCGAGCGTGCGGGCGGCGCGGATTCCACCAACCAGGACAAGATCGTGCATCAGGGTCGCTAACCCGACAACGCGTCCCCGATCCCGCCGCCGGCCCGGTCACCATCAGATGGTGACTGGGCCGGCGTCTGAAGGTTCCAGGTGTTCCAAAAAGATTGATGGCGATTTCGGTGTCATAGCTGGGCGACTGCTGCGTCTATACGGGGAACCAAACACCTCGCGCGAGGGAAGTCCACGTGAAGACGCAACAACTCACAGCACAGCGGGACGTGTGCCCTGGCGAACCGGCAGAGCGCCCCTCGTCGGTGGCGCACCGAAACGGCGGTCCCTGGCAGGGCGCAGACACCGCCTTCGATGTGGCCGGGCTCGGCAAACGCCTTCGAGAGGTCCGGGAACGGTACGAATGGACGCGGGCCGACGTTGCTCGCCTGTGCGGTGGCCGGTGTTCGGCCAGCGCGCTCGGCACCTACGAGCGCGGCGAACGGGTGATGACCGCGGTGTCCTTGTTCGCGCTGGCGGACCTCTATCGGGTGCCGGCGATCGAACTATTCGACGGCAAGCCGACCAAGCTTGCCGCGCCGGCCGTGGGCGCGATCGTCATCGACACCAGGCGGCTCGGGGAGTCCGTTCGATGGCCGCGCCTCACCGTGTTCATCGACGCCGTCCAACGGGCGCGCCAGGGTCCGCGGCCGCGGCTGGTGGCGCTTCGGAACCGGGACCTGCCGGGGCTCGCCGCTTTGCACGGCGAGACCGTAGACCGGTTCCTGGCGCTACTCGCCGCGGACGGCCTGATCTCAGGGGTCGAACCGAGCTGAGCTGGGCGGCGTAATCGTCCGGAGAGCACGGAGTTCCCTCCTGGGGCCGTCAGGGCGGTCAGTGCCCGTAGTCGGGATTATCCTTCAGTCGCTGACGACTCGCGGCGATCTCAGTCTCTGCCTCGAACCGGCCGACCCAGCTGGCGCCCTCGACGCTCTTACCCGGCTCCAGATCCTTGTAGACCTCGAAGAAGTGCTGGATCTCCAGCCGGTCGAACTCCGGCACGTTGTGGATATCGCGCAGGTGCTCCAGGCGCGGGTCATGGGCCGGCACGCACAGGACCTTGTCGTCGCCGCCCTTCTCGTCGGTCATCCGGAACATTCCGATGGCCCGGCAGGTGACCAGCACGCCGGGAAACAGCGGGCTGCCGTGGATGATGACCAGCGCATCGAGGGGGTCGCCGTCCTCACCCAGGGTGTCCTCGATGTAGCCGTAGTCCGCGGGGTACTGGGTCGAGGTGAACAGCACACGGTCGAGCCGGATCCGGCCGGTTTCGTGATCGACCTCGTACTTGTTCCGGCTGCCCTTCGGAATCTCGATCAGGACGTCGAACTCCACCATGACGGTGTCCTCTCGCAGTGCGTTGTCGGGCGAACATTAGTGTGACCTACCGTGACCGACGCCCGCGCCCGGACGACCAGGGTTGTGCTGCTGGTCATCATCGCCGTACTGGTAGGTGCCGGGCTCTACGCGGCGGTCGGTCAAGGGCGCCAGTACCTGGCCAACCGGAACTTCCACCAGATCGCTGTACCGGCCCCGACGGCGGTACCCGCTGACGCGGCCGGCGCGTTGTCAGCGGTGACCGGTTCGCCCGCAGCCGAGGCCGGTGGCGGGGTAACCTCGCCGGCCGCGGTCCCGGCTCCGACCGCTACCGGTATCAAGGCGGCGCTGGGCGCCGAACTCACCGCGCCCGGCCTCGGGCCATCGGTGTCGGCTCAGGTCTATGACGCGACGACCGCGAGGGCGCTGCTCGACCAGGGCGCAGCCAACCTGGTGACGCCAGCCTCGACCAGCAAACTGCTCACCGCAGCGGCGCTGTTGACAGTCCGCCGGGCGAGCGACCGGTTTAGCACCAAGGTGGTGGCCGGTGCTGCGCCCGGGACGGTCGTCCTGGTGGGGGGTGGCGATCCCACGCTGAGCGCCGCCGGCGCCGGGACAGCGACCGAGTACGCCGAAGCGGCCCGGATCTCCGACCTCGCGGCGCAGGTCAAAGAGAGCGTGGCCGGTGCGCCGGTGAACCAAGTGGTCGTCGACGGCTCGCTCTTCACCGGTCCGGAAACAGCCACCGGCTGGGCGGTCGACGATGCACCGTCGAGTTACGCCAGCCCCATCACCGCAACGATGGTGGACGGTGGCCGGGACACGCCGGGGGCCCAGACTCGGTCGGGCAGCCCCGATCTCGCGGCCGCCAAGGCGCTCGCTGACGCGTTGGGCGGGGCAACGATCAGCCGGGGACGTGCACCGGCGGGGGCGAAGGTCCTCGGCAGCGTCCGATCAGCCCCGGTTGCCACTCTGGTCGAAGAGATGCTCAGCGAATCGGACAACGTGATCGCCGAGGTGCTCACCCGACAGGTCGCCATCGCGACGAAGAAGCCGGCGTCGTTCACGGACGGGGCCGGGGCGATCTCGGCAACCCTGTCCGGGCTCGGTGTTCCGATCGGCAGCGGCATGAAGGACGGCAGTGGCTTGTCTGCGCAGGACCGGATCCCGGCCGGCGCCCTGGGGCAGGTGTTGTTGAAGGCGGTCGATCCGAAACATCCTGAGCTGCACGCCATCATCGCGGCGATGTCGGTCGCCGGCTGGGACGGCACGCTCGTCGAGCAGGGCCGATTCTCCGGTCCCGCCCGCAACGCAGCTGGGGTGGTGCGGGCCAAGACCGGCAGCCTCACCGGGGTCTCCGCGATTGCGGGCGTGGTCACCGATGCCGACGGGCGGTTACTGGTCTTCTCGTTCGTGGCCGATCGGGTACCGGGTGGCGACGTCAATTCGCCTGCCGCCCGGAACGCGTTCGATTCTGCGGTGAGCGCACTGGCCGCCTGCGGCTGTCGTAGCTGAGACAGTTGCCCGCCAGGCACCGGAGTACGGCGCGATCAGCAGATCTTGTAACCCGGCTTGAGCGTCGTCCACTTGCAGGAGTGGACGGTGGCGCGGCTGCTGTTACGCAGGACGGCGGTGTCACCGGTGTTGTTCCAGACGTAGTTCGACTGGCGCCAGTACAGCTGAGTGGCGGTGTTCGTTCCCGAACCGGTATGCAGGACGACGGAACCCCTGGCCTTCACGGTGACATTGCCGAAGGTGTAGACGTGGTTCTGCATGTCGCGGACCGTCCAGCCCTTCAGAGACCGGGCGACGCCCGTCGTGTTGGTGACGGTGACCGTTTCCTTGTTGTACATGGTGTTGGTGCGCAGGTCGGTGCCGGCAGGGTCGTAGTT
>JAVEEN010000333.1 GCA_030840445.1 Pseudonocardiales bacterium | reverse complement strand
TTGCCACTAGGCGGCCCGGGTGATCGTTCAGCGGGAGTCTCAGAAATCTCACCGCAAGCGGTGACGATCGGATAGCCTGCGCCCGGCAAGGCTCGCCGGGGACGCCGGTTGGGGGGTCGGTCGTCGGGGGAGTTCTTCGTGCGGGTTCGTTCAGGTGTTCGTCGCGTTGCCCTGCTCAGTGTGTCGGCGCTGCTCGCCGCCGGTCTGCCTGCGGTGGCGACCCCGGTGGTGGCGCACGCGACGGCCAACGCCAACGTGCACCTGGGTTCATCGGTCACGAGCAGTGTGTCCAACCCGGTGCTGGGGCTGAGCTTCGTCGCCGACCGCGCGGATGTGATTCCAGGCGACAAGGTCACCTACACCGCCAAGTTGTCCAACGACGGCTCGGAGTGGCAGTTCGGCGGTGCCATCTCAGCGCAGACCGTCTCGTCATCCGACGCGGTGATTGCCTCGTGGTACGACGAGCTGGACTACCGCGACGCCAGTAACCGGTGGGTGCCGGTGGCGTCCTATTCCGCTGTCCGGCCCGGGTATGTACCGTCGGATCCGGGCGCCGGTGTGGGTGGGCTCGGCGCGGCGGCGACGCCGGTGGCCGCGTCGGGCGTGACGTATCCGAGCGCCGGGGATGCGGTGCTGGGCACGGTGATCGACGCGTCGAAGACGGCGTCGTGGTCCTACCTGAACAGCGTGGTGCTGACCCCGGCGCAGATCACCGCGCTGACGCACGCGACGGGGGTCCGGGCGACGGTGCATGTCGAGGTGACGCCGCGGAACTCCAACGCCGCACAGCCGGCGTCCGACACCCAGTCGCTGTCGAACCCGTTGCAGTCGGGCACTGCGGCGGTCATCACCAACGCGTCGGTGTCCGTGACCCTGCCGGACGCGACCGTGGTGAGCGTGGACAAGGCACAGGTGGCCGGACTGGCCGGCATCGCGCCGGGTGTCACGGTGACCGCGTTGAGTACGTACACGCTGCCGGTGCCAGGTGTGGAGACGGCGAGCGAGTCCGACGGCGGCTACCTGGCCCGGCTGCGGGCGCTGGTCGGTGCCACGCTTTCGGCGGCCGCCTCGGCGAAGGGCACTGCGACTGGGGCGCCGGCAAGCTCGGGCGGTGACCCGGGGCACCACTACGGTGGCGGTGACACCAACGGCGATCTGCATTCCGGACATCAGGACCCGACCAAGCCGCCAGCCACACCGGCGGGTGTGGTCGCGACCGGCATCCGTACGGTGGCCTCGACCGAACACCTGCCGGTGCTCAGCCTGGCCAAGACCGGTCCTGGGGTGGTGGATGCCGGGACGACTGCAACCTACGGGCTGACGGTGACGAGCTCCGGTGACGCAGCCGCGTCTGCGGTGTCGGTGATCGACGCCCTGCCGGACGGTGCGAAGCCTGCGGTGACCGGCATCCCCGTCTCGCTGGCCGTGGCCGCGACGGTGACGGGACACGCCTCCTACGCCGTCCCGGCGGGGCAGCCGGACGGGTCGCTCTCGGACACCGCGACGTTGACCTGGGCCGACGCGAACCACAACGCCTACGGTCCGTTGACCGCTTCGTACACCACGGTGGTCCGCTCGTCTTACGCCGGCGCGACGTTGACGCTGACCCCGGCGACCGCAGGCCCGGATGTGGTCGGCACCTCGCAAACCCTGACCGCGACCCTGAGTTCGTCGAGCGGCGTGGCGATGGCTGGCAAACCGGTGACCATCACGGTCACCGGCACCAACCCGACGTCGAAGACGGTGAACACCGACGCGACTGGTACGGCGACCCTCGCCTACACCGGTGCCCTGTCCGGTGATGACACCGCGCAGGCGAAGGTGGTTGGCGCGACGACGGCATCGAACACCGCGACGATCGGCTGGACCAAGCCGCAGAGTGTGGTGTCGCTGACCACGGTGACCGGCAACTTCTACACCGCAGCCACCTCGGACCAGGCCTTCACCGCGACCCCGGCGAGCATTCCGGTGTTCGGTGAGCAGTTCCCGAACATTGCCTTCAACCCACCCGCCGGCATTGTGCCGAACAACATCACCGGGGTTGGCCCGACGACCAGCCCGTTCACCGATGTGACCACCGACGTGTCCGGGCACGGGGTCGGCAGCCTGATCGCCGCCGGTAACGGGCACACCGCCTACGCCGGGGACCTGAAGGCGTTTGACGCAGCGTTGTCCGCCACGCTCACCGTCGCCGGCCCCGGCAACGTGACCTTCCGCCTGCTGCACAGCGGCGGAGCCCTCGTGGGCATCGGTGGCGGAGCTGCCTCCGTGAGCGGATCGCCTCTTGGCGGCGCGGCGGCCTCGGCGATGGCGAACTGGCCGCTGGTCGGCGGGTCCGGCGGCCCGGCGCTGGACCGCACCGACACATTTACCGTGAACTTCCCAGCCGCCGGCAGCTACCCGGTCGAGGTCGACTACTTCTCCACCGGCGACGTGCGGGCGAGCCTGGTGCTGACGCTGGTCGACTACCGCACGGCAGATGGGAAGCCACCGGCGCTGTCGGTCTACGCCGGTTACGCCGACACCCAAGACCCGCCCGGCACGGCCACATTCCCGTCCCCGTTCTTCGGCTCCCCCGGGGTCGGCTTCGTCGGCTCCGGTGCCCCGTACGACACCGGCCTGATCCGGTTGGACAACCACACCGACACCGCGGTGCCGGTCTCCTCGGTGACCGCCGACATCGGGAAGAAGCACTACGACCCATGGGCCGGCAGCGGGCTCACCGTGCCGGCGCAGGGCAGCCTCCTGCTCGGCAGCACCGACGGCGAGAACTTCGACACCAGCGACCCGAACGCTGGGGCCACTTCCGCGGATCCGACCGCGTTCAAGGTGACGTCGTACGTCTCCGGCATCCCGTACGGGTACGACATCGGTCCGGTAGGGATCGCCACCACGCCCACGGGCGACTTCTTCTACTCCGACTACATCACCGGGCAGCTCTACAAGATCCCGGCAGGGGGCGACTCGGGCCGTCCCCAGCCGCTGGGGTCCCCTCTGTGGGGCCAACCCGCCGGCATGGCCTTCTCGCCGACGGGCCGGCTCTACCTCGTCCGGCAGACAGCCAACGACCTTCTTGAGATCGACCCGACCGACGGTCATGTGCTCCGCCAGGTCATGGCCCTCCCGTCAGGGGGTGCGACAGCTTTGGCGCTGGACCCGCTGAGCGGTGACCTGTTTACGACCAACCCGGGGATTCTGCGTATACATGGCTATGAGGGCGACAGTCCGACGGTCGTCCCTTACAGCAACCAGACCGGCGTAGACGGGATCACGTTCGCACCGAACGGAACCCTGTATGCCGAGGTGAGCCCTTCCAACATCGTGCGGATTGAAGGCACAGACAAGGCGCAGCCGCCAGCGGCCAGCCTCGTCGCGAATGTGCCGACTGCTGACGGCGTCGGCATTCTTACCTCTCGCGATAACCCGGACAACCCGTCGTTGATCGTCAACCGCAACAATGGCATCCTCACCAAGGTCGATACCGCGACCAGTCCACCCACCCAGACCGACATCTACACCGGTGGTACGCGAGGCGACCTGGTCGCCACCGGCAGCGACGGCTGCCTCTACGCCACGCAGACCTCGTCGATCCTCAAGATCACCGCTGCTGACGGCAGTTGCCCGTTCCAGGCGGTCGTGTGCACGAAGGTGACCACCGTTCCTCACGTCACGGTCACTACTGCCGACGGCGCCAGTGGCTTTGACGACAAGCAGCTGACGTTGACCGACGGCGGCGTCGACGGCGACCACTGCGGCAACCGCAACGAGAGCAGCGACTGGACCCAGATCGGCGGCCCAGCAGGCACTCCGCGACCAGTGCCCCCCACCGGCGCCCTGACCCTGTCCCCGCAGAAGGCCACCGCGGGGGTGGTCGGCCAGGACCACCCCTACACCGTCACGGCTCTGGACGCCGATGGGCAACCTGTGTCCGGGCTGAGTGTCGACGTCACGGTCACCGGGACCTCCAGCGGCGGCGGGGTGCGGCACCTGTCGGCGAGCACGGACGCCAATGGTCTGGCCACGGTCGCGTACACGAGCAGCCGGGCCGGCACCGACAACATCGCCGCTACGGCTCTGCTGACCGGTGCCCTGGTGGTGTCGAACACCGCCACTACGAAGTGGACGGTTCCTGACCTGCCGCCGGCGCCGGACCCGACGCCCACGCCCTCGGCGAGCCCGACACCCACACCGACGGGGACCCCGCCGGGCGGTGGAGGCACCAGCCCTGGGCTCCCGCCGGCCATCGACGGGGTGAGCCCGGTCGACGGGTCGAGAGTGACCGCCCCCACGCCGATCTCGGCGACCATCGTCGCGCCGACGGGGGAGACGGTGACCTCGTGGAAGGTGACGGCAACCGCTGTTGACGGGGCTGCACCGTTCACCGTGGTCTCCGGTACGGGAACGCCGCCGCCGACTTTGGGCAGCTTCGATCCGACGAACCTGGCCAACGGCGCCTACCGGCTCGACGTCATCGCCACCGCGTCCACCGGCGGCGTGCAGACCGTCAGCAGCACCGTGGTGGTGGACGGCAACCTCAAGCTGGGCCGGTTCGCCGCGACGTGGCACGACACCGACGCCGCCCTGGGTTCGACCACGCTGGGTCTGCTCCGCTCGTACGACTCGACAGTGCGGCGTTCCGGTGACTTCGGCTTCGGCTGGTCGCTGTCCACCTCCGGGATCCGGGTGTCCACCAACAAGGCGCTCGGTGCTGGCGGCTGGTTCGCCGCCGACTCCTCCTGCACGTTCGCCTCCTGCAAGGTGACCTACGGCACCTCGGCCCCGCATGTGGTGGTGGTGACCTTCCCGGACGGGCACGTGGAGTCCTTCGACTTCACCCCGAAGGGCGCCGAGGCGACGTACTGGTTGGCCTACGCCCGGTTCACCGCCCGGGCCGGAACCACCTCCACGTTGGCCGCGGTCGGGGATGACAACCTGCTGGACCAGGGCGACGGCAACCTCTACGACGAGACCTCCGGCGACCCGTACGACCCGACCCGGTTCCTGCTGACCACCCATGACGGCAACAAGCTGCTGCTGGACACCACGGCCGGCCTGGTGTCGTTCACCAACCCGGCGGGGATCACCTACACGTTCAGCCCGACCGGGGTGAGCTCCTCCGCCGGTGGCAACACGGCGGTGTTCACCCGGGACTCTGCCGGCCGGATCACCGACATCAAGGCCAATGGTCACACCTCCTACACCTACAGCGGGGCAGGCGATCTCGCCTCGATGACCGACCCGGCCGGGGCGACAACCACGTTCACCTACAACACCGCGCACGACCTGCTCAGCGTGGTCGGCCCGGGAAACATGCCGCTGCGGACGATGCATTACGACACCGCCGGCCGGCTGTCCTCGGTGACCGACGCGGACGGCAACACCACCGCGATCACCGATGACGTCGCGGCCCGCACCCAGGTGATCAAGGACCCGAACGGGAAGCTGACCACCTCGTTGCACCTCGACGACCTGGGTGACGTGCTGACCAAGACCGCGGTCGGGGACGGTCAGACCCGGACCACGACCTCGACGTTTGATCCGTTCGGCCGGACCTTGTCCTCGACCGATCCGCTGGGGCGCACCACGCATCGGAGCTACGACGACGCCGGTGACCTGCTCACCGCGACCGACGCCGCCGGGCACGTCCGGTCGATCTCGTACGGGCCGACCGGGCAGCCGCTGAGCACAACGGACGCCAACGGTGCGGTGCAGCAGTTCGGCTACGACGGCTCGGGTCAGCTGACCTCGCTGACCGACGCGAACGGCCACACGATGCTGTACGGGTACGACGGCGCCGGGCGGATGGCATCAAAGACCGACGCCCTGGGTGGGCTGACGTCTTACGGTTACGACGGTGCGGGACGGGTCACCTCGACCACCGACCCGCTGGGCCGGACGACGGCCACCAGCTACGACGCGCACGGCCATGTCGCGACGTCGACCGACCCGGCCGGGTTGGTCACCACGACGGTCTATGACCCGGACGGTCGGCTGCTCTCGGCCACCGACCCGTCCGGGGCGGTGACCACGTCGGCCTACGACGCCAATGGTCGCCAGACGTCGATGACCGACGCCCTGCGCAAGACCACGTCGTACGCCTACACGGCGGCCGGTCTGCGGAGCTCGTCGACGGATCCGCTCGGGCGGGTCACGTTGTTCGGGTACGACCCGGATGGTCGGGTCACCACGAGCACCGATCCGACCGGGGCGGTGACCGCCAGGAGCTATGACGCGTTCGGTGAGTCCGCGTCGAGCACGGACCCGTTGCGCCGGGTCACTTCGTATGGCTACGACGCGGCGGGTCAGCGGACGTCGTTGACCGCGGCGAACGGCAAGACCACCACGTACGGGTTCGATATGGCGGGGAACCGGACCACGGTGACCGACCCCCTCGGGCACGTCACCACGACGGCCTATGACGCGATGAACCGGCCGACCACCGTCACCGACCAGGACGGGAGAGTCACCAAGACTGCTTACCTGCCAGGCGGGCAGGCCTCGGCGATCACTGATGCTGCCGGTGGGGTGACCAAGTTCGGCTTTGACGCGGACAACCGGGTGACCGGGACGACGGATGCGTTGTCGGAGTCGACGACGTCGGTGTTCGACGCTGCAGGTGAGCTGACCTCGAGTGTCGACGCCGCCGGACGTTCGTCGTCGTCGACGTATGACGGTGACGGGCGTTTGCTGACCTCGACCGATGGTGTTGGTCGGGTGACGTCGTACGCGTATGACACCGCGGGTCGGTTGGCGAGCCTGTCTTCGCCGTCGGGCCGGGTTACCACCTACGGCTACGACGCTGCGGGTCGGCGGACGTCGGTGACCGACAACCTGGGCCACGCAACGGCAACAGCGTACGACGCTGCGGGGGAGACGGCGTCGACGACCGACCCGAACGGTCACATCACGTCGTACGGCTATGACGGCGCTGGGCGGATGGCGTCGATGACCGACCCGCTGGGCGGCAAGGTGCTCCTGGGCTACGACGCGGCCGGTCAGCAGACCAAGGTCACTGACCCGGACGGGGTGGTGCACACCTACGGTTACGACGCGTTGGGTGACCGGTCCACGGTCACCGACGCCTTGGGCCATGTTCAGTCGTGGCTGTTCAACGACGCCGGGCAGTTGAAGTCGGCGACCAACGCTCGGGGCCAGGTCACGTCGTACACCTACGACGCGGCGGGTCAGACCACCGGCTGGTCCTCCCCGGACGGCACGGTGACCCAGGGGTTCGACGCGCTGGGTGACCGGACCTCGGTCACCGACGCCACTGGCACTTCCAGCTACTCCTTCGACCCGGTCGGCCGGATGACCGGCGCGACCACCCCTGCCGGCACTGTGTCTTACGGGTATGACGAGTCGGGCCTGCGCACGGATGTGACCGCGGCGGGTGCACATGTCGGCTACACCTACAACGGGGCCGGTCAGCTGTCGACTGTGGCAGATGCGTCCGGGACGACGTCGATGGGTTACAACACCGACGGTGACCTGTCCTCGGTGACTCGGCCGAACGGGGTCGCCACCGCCTACGGCTACGACGCCGCCGGCCGGTTGGTCAGCCTCGACTCGGCCAAGGGTGCCACGGTCGTCGCGAACATCGACTACACGCTTGACGCGGCCGGGAACCGGGTCGGCATCACCGGGCCGGACGGGACACAGGCGTTCACCCTGGACGCCAACAACCGACTCACCAACGCGACCGGCGGCGGCGCCCCCGCCCTGTCGTACTCCTACGACGCGGCGGGCAACCGCACCGCGGTGACCTCAGGGTTGACGACCACCGGGTACACCTATGACCCGGCGGGCCGGCTGTCGACGGTCGGCGCCACGACGGTGTCGATGGACGCCGACGGGAACCTGACCACCGCCGGTGGGGACACCTACGCCTACAATGCCGCCGGCGCGCTCACCGCCGCCACGGTCGGCGGGAAGGCCGCCACCTACACGGTGAACGCGGACGGGGCCCGGGTCGCCGTCACCACCGGCGGTGCCACCTCCAAGCTGGTCCTCGACGTCGCCTCCGACCTGCCGGCCGTCCTGGCGGAGACCGGGCACCGCTACACCCGCGACACCACCGGCATGCTGCTCGCCGACACCGCCGGCGCCGCCACCTCGTTCGCTGTAACCGACGGGCAGGGCACCACTCGAGCCCTCACGGACAACACAGGCGCGGTGACCGGAACCGCCAGCTACGACCCGTACGGGCGACTCCGCACCTCTACCGGCCCCTCGACGTCGTTCGGCTACACCGGCGCAACCACCGACGTCGGCGGCAACGTCAACCTCCAAGCCCGCGAGTACAACCCCGCCTACGGCCAGTTCCTCCAAGCCGACACCTACACCATCGGCGGCAACGGTACCGCTGGCTACAACCACTACACCTACACCACCGACAACCCCACCACCTTCGTTGACAACAACGGACATGAGGGCGAAGGAGGAGTCGCCGGTGAAGCGGTCGAGGAGTCCATCTACGAGGGTGAGCAGAACACCGCCAACACCAGCGCGCTGAGCCTCCTGCAGGTGGTCGCCCGGCAGTATGCCGCCGCTGGGGAAAAGATCATCGCCAACCGGATCCTGCTCTTCCTCGCGACCCACCCCGGCGCGGCAGTAGCGGGGCTCGGTGCGGTCACTGATCTCACGGCGCAGTTCGAGTCGACCGGGTCGATCAACCCGGTCACCGTCGGAATTGACTTAGTCTCAATCCTGGCAGAGGCGAAGATCCCAGGCGAAGAGGAGGAGGAGCCCGCACCCGCACCGGTAACCCGCGGCGGCATCGGGCCGGTCCTCAAGGGACAAGCCGGGGAGACCCAGTTCGAGCAAGACCTGGTGGCCAATGGAGGCGAGGTGATCGGCAAACAGGTCACGATCAGAGCCTACGACGGCAGCCGCACCAGAGTTGACTTCTACGTTAAGCTGCCGGACGGCAGCACAGCGCTGATCGAAGTCAAGACCGGGCCCACGGCCGGGCTGAACCCGAACCAAGCCAATACGCTGCCGCAGATCGCAGCCGGAGGAGGCGTAGCCCTAGGAGGGAACGCCGCCAAGGCCGGCCTGACGCCGGGTGAAGCACTTCCTCCAGGGACCAAGGTCTATGTGGTGCATCAACCGTGACCCACTCCCAGCGGAGGGCGATTGTATGGCGCTGATGGATGAGGTAGATGCGCGACTCAAACCGCTTCTCATCGCTACTGGCTGGAAGAGGCGTGGTAGGGACATTTTCACACGCCCGACCGCCCCTGACTTCGAGGCGTGGTTCGCGCTGAACTGGGCCACGAATTATCGTCCCTACCAGATTTACCCGCAGGGCGGTGCCCGGTGCGTAAGTGCGGAACGGTTGGCGACAACTCTGTCTGATCAGCCGAACCGCCGCTACACCATCGCCACGGTTTCCCGCCCTGTGTACATAATTCTGGGGCTTCCTCAGGTCCTCAAATTACTGGTCGACGGCCCACAGGACGTGGAGGAGGTTGCCATCGCGGCCGCCGCGTTGGCGAACTCAGTGGTTGTTCCGTTCTCCGTGGAACTGTCGGACTACCAAGCGATGCTGAACCGGCTGGAAACCGGCGACACCAACATGCCGTCCAACGGTGTCGAGAAGCGGATGGTCTGTCTCTCTCTGGTCAGCGGCCAGATAGACCGCGGTGTCGCGCTCGCACATCAGTTCATTGACGCGACCGGCGACGGAGACCACCCCGCATACGTGGAGACACGTGAGTTCATGACCAAAGCCATCGCCTACGCGGAGGAATTGCGCAGTCGAGGCTGACCCGGTGCTGCGGCGGGGCAGATCTGGCAGCGTACTGACCAAGACAGCGGGCGAAGTCGCGCAGACCGGCACGACGACGTCGACAGTCGGCGCGTGCGCCACGAACTGACGCCGGGTCGCCGGCGTTCGTCGAACTGGTCAATGGTCAGCTGCCAACCAGCGCTACAACCAACGACATCAGCCGGCGGAAGGTCACCGCTCCTCGCCACCCGGTCGGCCCGCGGTACCAGCGGTGAAGCGTCGCCGGCAGCCAAGCACCGTCGACGAGAACCTCACAGGGCCGCGGGAAGCCCTCCTCGCTCATCCCGGCAGTCTGCGCCCGCCGCCGCTACGGGTCTACCACCGGGTGTCGTACCCACTGGGGCGGTGGCCGGTGCGAGGATCTCGGCATGACGGACCCTGTGATCAGCCTCGCTGGCCAGCTGACCTTCGATGTCCCCGCGGCCGTCGACACCATCCACCGGTACAACTTCCGGGAAACCGTCCGCATCTACGACCTCGGCGCCGAGGCGGGCGCCAGCAGCAAGACCGCGGTCACCCTCGCCGACATCGGCCGGCTCGTCGTCATCAACGCCGAGCTGCGGGCCGGGGACTGGTGCGGCTCCTGTCGGCATCTGCCGACGTCGACCGGCTGGCCCTGCCGGAGGACGCGGATCTGGCGAACGCCGACCCGGCCGAGACCGGCGGCCTCTACGACCGGATGTCCAGCCTGTACGAGGTCTTCACCGGGCTGTTCAACATCAAGGCAACGAAGGCGTCCAAGCTGCTGCACATCAAGTGGCCCAGCGCTTTTCCCATCATGGACAAGTACGCCAGGGATCGATACGAACAGGCCGGACAAGCGGCGCTGGCCGAGTACCCGAACCGGCAGCAGCCTGGCGTGACCTGCCTGCGCTGGGCGGCAATGCGCAAGGATCTGATCGCCTCCCGTCCCGCGCTGGACCACGTCCGCGCCGCGCTGCCCGTCCGAGACGAGTGGGGCGCCACCCTCGCGACGTTGAGTGACCTACGCCTGATCGACATGCTCATCTGGTCCGCCAAAGACCAATGACGGCGATCGCCCCGCGCAGCTGGGACCTCACGACGGACGCGACGACCGTCAGCGGATGGAGCCAGACCCGGCTGCCGTTCGAGCCCCGCGACGAGCTCCGCGAGTACCGCGCAGCGCTCCGCAGCGCCCTGCGTGGGCTGGTCAGCCAGCCGGGCACCGGGCTGTTGGCTGCCTACGCTGCGCCGGACGCCGGCGTCGTTGACGTGGAAAACGTGGCCCTCTACAACATCGGTGCCGGCAGCTACAGCCATCTGACGGGGGGAGGCATCGACTGCCGCCGGACGCTCAGCCCCGACGAACGGCACCACCTCACCTACCAGGTCGCCCCCATACCTCAATGGGACACCGACGACGCCGGCGTCCTGGCCGAAGTCGAGGCCGCCGTCCCCATACCGGCACACAGCCCCGGCGACTGGTGGGCAGCACTGCGGCCCCACATGCGTGGCACCGCGCGCGACGGCGGGTACCTCGGGCCGTTCGACCTCGACAACTCGCTGCTACAGAGCCAGATAACCGGTCCGTAAGCTCGCCGTCTAGAGGGCAGAGCCGTAGTCGGAGCCGTACTGCTTGCCGCGGGTGGGTTCGCGACGCTTGCCGGGGACGACCCGACCAAGCCGCCTAAGCCGCCGACCAATCCGCCCGATGGAGGCTCGTGCGATGATGACATATACCAGACGGCATCACCACGACCGAGTCAGCGTTGGTGCACGTTGCAAGAAGGCACTACGCAGGAGGGGCCGAGTGGACCAAGGATGATTCCACGTGCGACCCGGGCGTAGACCTCGATGACATGATTGAAATCGCGCAGGATCACCCCTCGAGGTGCTCTGAGCAGTCCGACGGTCGCCTGCGTCGCGTGGCTGATGCGGGTCGCATCATCGGAGTCGATACCGGAGGGCTGCCCACGAAGCTGTTTACGGTCGTCACCGAGTCGAATGGCACGCTAGCGACGATGTATCCGGGGTGGGACTAATGCGTATACGCCTGCAAGACGAAGTCGGCAATGAGATTGAGACCGTTTACGTGCCATGGACCCTTGACGTGCTGGAAGCGGCCGCCCGAACGCACACGGCTTGTCTGCGGTTTATCGATCCGTTCGGGGACACGTATTTCAACAAGCGGCAAGCCCGCGTATTCCTGGAAGAAATGATGATTTTCGACTTCCAGGTCAAGCGAGAAGTCGCGGATGCGGTTGCGCATCTCGCTCAGCGTTGCGCCGATGGGACTCATCTTTACCTCAGATTCATAGGAAGCTGATTGCGGGACTTTTGCGGACTCTTACGAGCGAGGGACCTATTGGTCGAAAGGCGACTCGACGGGGGACAGCGGGTGTCGACCTCGATGACATGATCGAGATCGCTCACAACAGTCCCACGAACTGCTCTGAGCAGCCGGACGGGCGGCTCCGACGTTTCGCGGATGCTGGCCGTAACGCTGGTTCGGCCCATTGGGCGCACACTCGCTCCTCGGCGACCTTGGTGACCCGTCGACCAGGACGGCGATCCGAAACGGGCGGACCCTTACAGCGAGGTCGACATCCGACCCGTTACCGCGGGCCGCCGCCGAGCCCGTCCTGATCGAGAGTCGCGAACCCCGGCACGAGAGCCGCGGGCTTGGGAGGCCTCGCCATCATCGACCCTGCACACCCCGGTCAGTTCCGGAACGTCACGCCAACACCGGACACCGGCCGGCTAGGCAAGCCGGTCAACGGTCAGCCGCTAACCAGCGCTACAACCAAGGTCACCAGCCGCCGGAACGTGACACCGGCACGAAGCGACCCATCCGGCCAGTAGTACCAGCGAATCAGCGTCGCCGGCAGCCACTCCCCGTCGATCAGAACCTCGCACGCCGGGCAAGGCGACCACGGCTGGCCAAGACGTCGGCGATCGGCGGACAGAGCCGGCCGTGAGGTCCCCGACCAGCGCTGGCAGGCACATCGTCCCAGGGTTGAGCCGTCGGCAGCAGCTATCGGTAGACGTCCGCCCTATGAGCAATCCGGATGACGAGGATGACGTGCTTTTCCTGGTCGACATCGAACAGGACACGGTAATCGCCGCGCCGAGCGGGCCGACTGCCGCTGAGCTCATTCCGGAGCGGCTTGCTCAGGCGCAGGGGGTCCCCGGCGAGCGGGCCGACGATGAATTCAGCGATGGCCAGCGCCACCTTCTCCGGGAGCCGGGCGAGGCTGCGCTGGGCCTCGCTGCTGAAGCTGACTCGGTACGCCGACGTCACCCGGCGTCGCGTCGGAGCCGGGCCACGATGTCGTCGCCGTCAACCGTCTTGCCTGCAGCCTCCTCGCTTCTCGCTGCCGCGATGGACTCGTACACGCCGGGCTGGGACAGCCAGAACAGCGTCTCCTGCAGGGATTCGTAGTCATCGACCGCCATGAGCACCGCTGCCGGCCGCCCGTGCTTGGTGATCGTCACGATCTCGTGCGTCAGCTCGGCATCCTCGACCAGCCCGGAGAGCTGGTCCTTGACCTCGCTGAG
>JAVEEN010000318.1 GCA_030840445.1 Pseudonocardiales bacterium | reverse complement strand
TGCCCTGGGCCGTGCTTTCCGCAGGTGTCGACCACGAGACCTTCGTGAAGCAGGTCGAGATCGCCCTTGCCAACGGTGCAAGCGGCGCGATGGCAGGGCGGTCACTGTGGAAGGACAGCCTCGCGGTCGCGCCGCAAACCCGGGAGTCGCTACTGACCAACCCGGCTCTGCCCCGACTGCGGGAGCTCGAGGCAGTCCTCGACGGCCGGTTGGCCCGTGCCTAACCGGGGGAACGTAGCGGGCGCAAAGCTGCCAGGGTGCGGAGGTACAGTGCCCGCCGGTGTCGCAACAGATCGACACCGGGACCGGGCGATGCGATCACAGTCGTATTCGGACGGGCGACCTCGGCCAACTCATGGGCCGTGACAAGCCCGGCAGCCTGGGCGGCCAGTAAGGCAGCGCCACGGGCCGAGGCTCCCGGAACGTCGACCGCGTGCAGCCGGGCGTCGAGTACGTCGGCCAGCAGCCCGCGCCAGGCCGCGGTGGTGGTGCCACCGCCGGCCAGCCGGAGGTCCCGTCCGAAGGCGGGGATGCCGGGTAGGGCGTCGAGGGCATCGGCGGCGGCGAATGCCACGCCCTCCAGGGCTGAGTAGAGCAGTGCCGTCCTGTCGTGGCGGGCGTCCAAGCCGGTCCACGCCCCGCGCAGGGAGGTGTCCAGATACGGGCTGCGCTCACCCACCAGATGCGGCAGGAACACCGGATCATCCATCCGTGCCTGTCTACCTGCCGAGGCATACAGCTCCGACCACTCGACTCCGAGCATCCGCCGGACCCAGTCCAAGGTCTGGCCACCGGTGAGGCCGGCGGCCATGGCGTACCACCCGTCGCTGGTCGCCGAGCGATACAGGTGCGTGACCGGCTGGTGTGCGCCGTTCACCGTGTCTGCCGTCGGCGGAGGTACCGGAGTCACGAGCTGTACGCCCGTACCGATGGTGAGCTGGACGGTGCCCGGCTCGAACAGTCCGGAACCGAGCGCGGCGGCCGCGGTGTCACCCGCGCCCGCCGCGACCGGAATGTCCGGCGGCAGGGCGAGTTCGGCCGCCACCTCGGTCCGCAATGTGCCCGCGCAGACGCCGGAGAAGGCGAGCAGCGGAGGCAACAGGTCGCGGCGGATCCCGAGCGCTGCCACCACCGTCTCATCCCAGCCGTCGGCAAGGACGTCGTAGAGCAGGGTCGCCGAGGCATCACTGGGCTCGGAGGCGAACTGGCCGGTCAGCCGGGCGCGGATCCAGTCCTTCGGTTGCAATGCGTGGCGGGCCGAGGCGACGGCGTCGGCTTCGTTTCGGTGCAGCCAGCCGAGGACGGGTCCGGCCATCCCGGGACTCAGCGGGTTGGCCAGCCTCGCCAGGACGTCCGGACCCAATGAGCGGTACACCGTCAGCTCGTCCTCGGCGCGCGCGTCTGCCCACAAGATGGCTGGGCGGACGGGCGTGCCGGCTGCGTCGCAGAGGACCACACCGTGCATCTGACCGGAAAGTCCGATGCCGGCAGGAGTGGCGCCGGGAACCTGCGCGAGCACCCGCGACACCGAGTCGCGGACGGCAGTCCACCATTGCTCCGGGTCGGACTCGGCCCAGCCAGGATGTGGCCGGTGCACGGCGTAGTCGGCGTCGGCCTGGGCCAGCACCGTCCCGGCGGGATCGGTCAGCACCACTTTCACCGAGCTGGTGCCGAGATCGATGCCGAGCAGCGTCAGTGAAGCGGTCATCCTGGCACCCTAAGGAAGGTCGTCCGGTCGCCGTGGGGGCGGATCAGCGTGCGGTGTAACCGCCATCGATTGGCAGGCTGACGCCGCTGATCATGGCCGCCTCGTCGCTGAGCAGGAACACGATCGGACCGGCGATGTCGTCCTCGGTGGCCCACCTGTGCAGCGGCATCTGCTCGAGGAATGGTTCCCCGATTTCGGGGCGACCCCAGTAGAACGCCGACATCTCGGTCATCACCACGGTCGGGTTGACGCTGTTGACCCGGATCCCGTACTGGCCCAGCTCCAGGGCCGAGACGCGCGTGATGTTGTCGAGGGCGGCCTTGGACGAGCCGTAGGAGATGTGACCGTTGAGCGCGACGAGGCTGGCCTGGCTCGAGACATTGACGATGGATCCGCCCTGCCCGAGGCGGATCATGGTTCGGGCGGCGTACTTGGTGACGAGTAGTGCTCCCCGAGCGTTGATGGCGATGACCTTGTCGAACACGGCGATGTCGGTGTCCTGTGGGCTGGCGATTTCGCCGCCGTAGCCGCCGCAGTTGACCACGCCCCACAGGTCGAGGTCACCGATCGCGGACGCGATGCTGTCTTCTGAGGTCAGGTCGAACGGCAGGACCCGGGCACCGGTGTCGGTGGCGATCTTGTCCAGTCCTGCCTCGACGCGGCCGGCCGCCACCACGTGCGCGCCGCGTTCGGCAAGCTTACGAACAGTCGCTCCACCGATGCCTCCGCTCGCGCCGGTGACCAGGATGGTTCTGCCATTGAAATCGTTCATGTATGTGCTTCCTTCAGGAGTGGGCCGGCGTGGCGGAGCTGATGTCGTCGAGGTGGCTGATGGTGAAACGCGTTCCAGCCTCGTGGAGACTGGTGAGCACAGCGACATAGGCGCTGACGAAGCGCTCGTTGTCGATCAGGTCACCGAACACATCGCGGTTTCGCAAGAACGCGGTCGGATCGCTCCGCTGGCGTAGGGCGGACTGCGTCATCCGTTCACGCAGCGGGTCGACGATGTCAATCGGCTGGCCGTGTTCGTCGGTACCTTCGGCGTAGCGGGCCCAGCTTGCCAGGACTGCGGTGCAGCGCGAGATGCTGGCGCCGCAGTCCAACTGGAACCGCAGGACCGGAAGAATGAATTTCGGGATGAGGTCGGAACTGTTGGCGCACAGCCGGGCCACGGTGTCACGGACCTCAGGATTGGAGAACCGTTCGATGAGGTCGGCAGCGTAGGCCTGCAGGTCGATGCCCGGCACCGGGTCCAGGCTCGGTATGGCTTCCAGTTTCATGTAATCGAGAAGGAACTGCACGAACAGCGGGTCACGAGCGACGTCGTGAACGAGCCGGTGCCCGGCGAGGTAGCCGGCGTAACACAGTGCCTGATGGCTCGCGTTCAGCAGGCGAAGCTTCATCAATTCGTACGGTTCGACGTCAGTCACAAGCTGGACGCCGACGTCGGAGAACCGTGGCCGTCCCGACGCGAAGTGGTCCTCGACAACCCACTGGCCGAACGGTTCGCACAGCACCGGCCATGCGTCGTCGATGTCAAAGCGGCTGGCGACCGCCGCACGATCCTCATCGGTGGTAGCGGGCGTGATGCGATCCACCATGGAATTGGGGAACTCGACGTGGTCACTGATCCACGCCGCGAGTTCTGGGTCGATGAGGTCTGCGAACGCCACGAACGCGCGACGGCTGACCTGGCCGTTGGAGGGAATATTGTCGCAGGACATGATCGTGAATGGGGCGATGCCGGCCCGTCGGCGTTCGGCCAGCGCCCGCACCACGAATCCGAACACGGTGCGTGGGACGGCGTCCCGGTCCAGGTCCGCGACGATAGCGGGATCGTTGGCGTCGAACTGACCGGTGACCCGGTGGATGTTGTAGCCGCCTTCGGTGATCGTCAGCGACACGATTCTGGTCTCGGGGTCGATGAGACGCTCCTGCACCGTGGCGTGGTCCTCTGGTGCATAGAGGTAGTCGAGGATGGAGCCGATGACGCGTGGCTCCCATCGCCCGTCGGGATGTTTGAGGACGAGCGTGTAGAGGCAGTCCTGCTCAACGAGCGCCTCGCGCATCGCGGCGTCGGCCGACAGGAGTCCAACACCGCAGATACCCCAGTCAAGCGCCTGGCCTTGGTTCATCAGGCTGTCGAGGTACCTGGCTTCATGTGAGCGGTGAAAGGCCCCGACACCGAAGTGCACGATGCCGATGCTGCATCGGCTGCGGTCGTAGCTGGGGATCCGGACTCGCGGGTCGAGATGCCCGAGCGCCTCCGTGCTGAGGGCCGTCATTGGCCGAGGTAATCAGCGGCTGACATCGAGCCGCGGGGGACGGCAGCGAAGGACCTCGAGCTCGCCGCGAAGCTGCACCGGTCCTGCGCTGAACGGCAGGGCGATGGTGGCTCCTGCGTGCAGGTCCAGGCGGCCGCCGCCGTCGGCGTCGAGCCACGCAAGTTGCCCGGAGCCCGCTGTCACGATCAGCACCGAAAACCCGGGCTGCAGGACGGTGTCGACCGCGCCGGCGATGCGGTCGGCGCGGAAGAACTGGTCCGCTGCGGAAGGGAAGATATGCCCGTCGTCCCATTTTCCGCACAGTTGTTCCAGTTCGGCAGCGGACAACGCGTCATGGCGGACGCAGGACAAGGCCGCGTCAAATCCAATTCCGAGGTGGCCGTCGCGTGGCCCGTCGATCGCGAAGCCGGCGTACTCGAGCAGCAGGGACAGGTCCGCGGCTTGCTGGAGCTCGAGCAGAAAGACGCCGGCGCCGATGGCGTGCGGCAGTCCGGCCGGGACGTAGACCGTATCGCCGGGCCGCACGTCGATGGGGTACAGCGCCGACAGCATGGCCTCTCGATCCTGGTCCGCCACCCACGAAGACAGTTGTTCCGGCTCGACGTCCTCGCGGAAGCCCAGGTGCACCTGGGCTCCTGGCTCCGCGTCGAGAATGATCCACGACTCCGTCTTACCGGTGCGGCAGGACAGGTGACTTCGGGCGAAGTCGTCGTCCGGGTGGACGTGTACCGGTAGCCGTTCGCCGGCGTCAAGAAGCTTGACCAGCAGAGCCGGATCGGCCCCGTACCTCTTCGAGTGATCGGGCCCGAGCCAGCTGTTCGGGTCATCCCGTATCGCCGCGCGGAGCGTGCCGCCGTCGCCGAGATGCGTCAGCCCGAGGTCGTCGAAGCCGGCGACGGTCGTCGTCGAGGCGATCCAGTCCTCGGGTACGTGATCGCCCAGTGGTGCGGTGCCGCGGAAGGCAGCGATGCGGTCGCCACCGAGGTAGAACCGGTCGGCCGGTTGGTTGGCGGGCAACGCAATGGGAGGTAGCGCCCCTACGGCTGCAGAATTCGGCACAGGAGTCCCTCTGACGCTCGGGTGGGTAATCGATGTCACGGATGCTTCTGAAGAGCACTGTGGCCCGCGGGCGCAGCTTTCGTCAAGTGCTGGGCCGTCCTGGCGTCACGAGATGCGGGCTAACACGGACGCACATTGCGCATCCACGCGGGCGGTTGCGTCGACCGCGATGTGCGGCACAGTCGGCTCGCTGAGATCGGTGCGCGCCAAGTAGGCCCCCGCGTCTTCGAGCTTGTCCCGGTCCCGGTCGGCGGCCCGCTCTGCCATCCGGGCCAGCAACTCCTCGCCTGTCACGCGCAGCCACACCAATGTTGCCAACCCGCCGGCGTCGGACAGCCGTTCGGCCAGTCGTTTCCAGGCCACCGGGTCGCGTCGTTCGGTGCTGTACGGGGCAACGAGCACGACCGCACGTCCGATCTGCAGGTTGTCCTCGGCTCCCGCGGCGAGCGTTTCGTATCTCGCTGCCCGCGTCGCATGGGCGAGGGCAGGGCTATCCAGGTCATCGGATCCGAGAAGCTGCGCGACCACCGAGGTCAGGGGTCCGGTCAGCACGTCCTGATCGAACAGCGCGGCGCCGAGTCTCGAGGCGAGCGCCCGTGCGAGCGTGGACTTGCCGCTCGCCGGTGGTCCGCAGACGACGAGCGCAGGCAGCGGTGGATTCGTTCGGGTCACGCGCGCACGGTAGCGCGTGCCCGAGATGACCGATTGTGCACCGCACTCCGGCCTCAGAAACTCGGCAACGCCATGGTCACGTAAACGGCACGAAACGTGCCGGACATCTTGACAGGCCTCCGAGCGAGGGCAATAGTTCCCTCCACGACATCGATTACCCCCGCTGAATCGTGGCCATCCGGTCCAGTCGCAGCTGTAGCGCCAATAGGCACCCAGCGCTACCGGTCAGTTTGTGACATCGATTACCAAGGGAATCAGGAGGCCCCACAGTGCTCGTCGCGAACCCGAACCTGTGCGTCGATGGCGCGCAGGTCCTCGCAGACATCGTGCCCGGCGCAGTTCTGCGGGCCCTCAGGGTCGGTGCCGCGGCGGCCGATTCG
Source organism: Pseudonocardiales bacterium (assembly GCA_030840445.1). GTDB lineage: Bacteria > Actinomycetota > Actinomycetes > Mycobacteriales > Jatrophihabitantaceae > Jatrophihabitans_A. Next base: position 2,742 of record JAVEEN010000318.1, on the reverse strand, counting down.
GGAACCCGGAGCAGATCATGATCCGCCGGGTTCGTCTCAGCGACGTGGCCGCGCTGGCAGAGACCAGCACCAAGACGGCGTCGCGGGTCATCAACGGCCACACCAAGGTGGGATCAGACACCCGTGAACGGGTGGAGAAGGCGGTTCGAGAACTCGGCTACCGACCCGATCCATTGGCCCGTTCGCTGCGCCGCGGTACCGACGACACGATCGGCGTCGTGGTGGACGAGGTCAGCGACCCGTTCTTCGCAAGCGTCATCGGCGAAATCGAGCGGATGGCCCTCGACCGCGCAATGACGGTCATCATCGCCAGCACACAACGCCTGGTGGACCGCGAACACATCGTGATCGACGGGCTTCTGCAGCGCCGCGTGGCCGGGCTGATCATCGCGTCGGTCTCACACGACCACGCCCACCTCAAGACCGCACCGTGTCCCGTCGTTTTCATCGACCGGGTCGCGGTCAACCTGGACTCCGACGCGGTCCTGGTCGACGACCGCGCCGGCGCGCGATTGGGGGTCGATCACCTGATCTCGCACGGGCATAAGCGCATCGCCTACCTGGGCGACTACCTCGGTATCGACACCGCGCGCTCACGCCTTGACGGTTATCGGGAATCGCTGGAGCTCGCCGGCATCCCGATGCGGGATGACTACGTGATCGGCATGGACCCCTCGCTCGCAGATAGCGGCCCGATCGTGGAGGCCCTGCTGGCCACGCCCGAGCCGCCCACCGCCATCTTCAGTGCCAACACGCGCTGTTCGCTGAGGGTGCTGACCACCCTTCATCGCCTGGGTCGCACCGACATCGCGTTCGTCTCCTTCGGTGACTTCGCCATGGCCGACGCGCTCACCCCGCCGATCACCGTGGTCGATCATTCGCCTGAGTTCATCGGCCGTCTCGCGGCGGACCGGCTACTGCGACGCATGGCCGGCGATGAGATGCCGACCCAGACCATCACGACGCCCCTGCACCTCGTGCCGAGGGGGAGTGGGGAGCTGGCGCCATGAGCAATACCCCCACGGCCACGTCCAGCCCTGGACCGGAAAACACCACCAGACCAGCCCACGCCCACGACCGATTGCAGAGGGAGCACGCATGCTGATGACCGACACAACGGACACCCGCCCGTGGACCGAAGCGGAGGTGAGCTGATGGCTCCGATTCTCGAGGCAAAGGGTATCTCGAAGCAGTACGGACACGTCGAGGCGTTGGCCGGCGCGAACTTTGACGTCAACGCCGGTGAAGTCGTGGCGCTGATCGGTGACAACGGCGCCGGAAAGAGCACGCTCGTGCGGATTATGTCCGGTACTGAGCCCGCCAGCTCGGGTCAGCTGATCTTCGAAGGCAGGCCGGTGCACTTGACCTCGCCGGTCGATGCCCGCAGGTTGGGTATGGAGACCGTCTTCCAGGACCTGGCGCTCGCACCGCATCTGTCCCCGGTACAGAACATGTACCTGGGCCGCGAGGTGATGCGCAGCGGTCCACTCGGCCGGCTCGGCTTCATGGACTCCAGGTCGATGCGCAAGGGCAGTCGCGAGGCGTTCGAGAAGCTGGGTGCGACCGTGCGCAATCTCAACGGCCCGGTCGGGGCGATGTCCGGTGGCCAGCGGCAGGGTATCGCCGTGGCGCGGGCGGCGGCGTGGGCGCAGAAGGTCATCTTTCTCGACGAGCCGACTGCCGCGCTCGGCGTCGTGCAGACCAAGAACGTGCTCGATCTGATCCGCCGGGTCAGCGCCGAGGGCATCGGTGTGGTGTTCATCAGTCACTCCATGCCGCACGTGATGGACGTCGCCGACCGCATCCACGTGATGTGGCGCGGTCGCCGGGTGGCGACTTATCGCAAGGAGGACACGTCGATGGAGCAGCTCGTGGCAGCCATGACCGGCGCGGTCACCCAGGAGGCATCATGACCCTCGCCGACACGACACCGACAGCCGCCGGCACCGCCGCGGTCGAGGATGTACCGGCCGGACGCTGGCAGCGGATCGCCCGGATCCAGGCATTGCAGATCGTGCTGCTGCTCGCGGTCACCGTGGCTATCTTCACGATCCTGCGGCCCGGCACCTTTCTCACGCCGTTCAACATCCGCGGCATCGTCCAGAACACCTCGATCCTCGCGGTACTAGGCGTCGGAATGACCTTTGTCATCATTACCGGCGGCATCGATCTGTCCATCGGCAGTGTGCTGGTGTTCAGCGGTGTGGTCGCCGACAAGGTGATGGCCGCCCAGGGCGGTCAGGGTTGGGGCACCGTTCTGTTGGGAACGCTGGTCGCCTGCGGGTGCGGTCTCGGCTGGGGTCTGCTCAACGGCGTGCTGGTAGCCAAAGCCAACGTGCCGCCGCTGATCGTGACGCTGGGTTCGCTCAGCGCGGCCCTGGGCTTCGCGCAGATCCTGACCAAGGGCCTTGATCTTCGCGACGCACCGCAGACCCTGGTCAACAAGGTGGGTTTCGGCAACATCGTTGCTCAGGTGCCCACCCTGGCCGTGGTCGCCGGCGTCGTGGTACTCGCCGGCATCGTGCTGCTGCACCGGACGCGTTTCGGTTTGCACACCTATGCGATCGGCTCCAACGCCGAGGCCGGGCGGCGGGTCGGGCTGAAGGTGGATCGGCACCTCATCAAGGTCTACGCCTTGGCCGGGTTGCTCGCCGGTTTCGCCGGAATTCTCAACCTGGGCTTCTTCCAGTCCACGACGATCGGTGGCCAGTCCAACACCGCGCTCAACGTCATCGCGGGCGT
>JAVEEN010000315.1 GCA_030840445.1 Pseudonocardiales bacterium | reverse complement strand
CGACCCTGCTGGCCACCCCGAACCGCTGGAAGTTACTGACCGGCAAGATCGCGTCCTACGGTGTCTTCTCGATCATCTACTCGATCGTCTGCATCGCGGTTAACTTCACGGTCGCCATCATCTGGCTGTCAGCCAAGAACGTGCCGCTGGAATACGGTCACGGGGTCGCGGGCGGCGTCGTCAAGGTCTTCATCTCGTTGGTCCTGCTCGGCATTTTCGGCCTGGGGGTGGGCGCGCTGATCCGCAACCAAGCCGCCGCGATGGTCTTCGGCATCGTCTACTTCGGCATCCTCAACTTCCTGCTCGCCGGTATCCCGTTCATCCGGAAGGTCTGGATGTTCGAACCTGGAGGTGCGTTCGCGGTGTTCACCTCCAACGGCCAGATGACCGGGCTGTCCAGCGACGTATACGTCATCACGCCGATGGCCGGCCTCGCAGTCCTCATCGGGTGGTGCGTCCTCATCCTGGGCCTCGGTGCCATGCTGAGCCTGAACCGGGACATCAGCTGACCGCCGCCTGACCCGGTGCCGGCGGCGACCAGCTTCAGGTCTTTTGTGAGCAACCGCACCGACATCGCGGCGCCCCACCGGGCCTAGATCACTGTGTGTGCTGCCGCCGCGCGCGTAGGCTGGTTAACCGGGTCATGACCACGCGGTGTGACAAATGTCGCGTTGCTGCGTCCAGTCCCGAAGCAACCGACATACGCACACTCTCAAAGGTGGCCGAACGCTCGTGACCGCACAGTCCTCGACTGGTGAATCATCTACAGCCCGCCCTGACTTCGGCGCGAACGAATGGCTCGTCGAGGAGATGTACGAGCGCTATCTGGCCGATCCGAGCACGGTCGACGCGGCATGGCATGACTTCTTCGCCGATTACCGGCCGACGGTCGGTCCGGCCCGGGCGATAGCCGGGCCGGCCGAGCACGGCGCGGCAGCCCAACACCCCAACGGGAGCCCGGCGGCCGGGTCGACTCAGGCACTTCAGGAGGCCGAGGAGGCCCAGGCGGCCCCCAAACCGGCCGCCAACACCGCCTCGGCGACCACCGAGAGCGCTCCGGCGCCGACGGCAGCCAAAACGGTGAACAACGGGGCCGCGAAGCCGGGCGGAGCGGACCGGCCGTCCTGGACCACCCCGACCGTGGCACCCGTCGCTTCCTCCGAGGCACACATCACCACCCTCCGCGGAGCGCCGGCGAAGGTCGTCTCGAACATGCAGGCTTCGCTGGAGATCCCGACCGCCACCAGCGTCCGAGCCGTGCCGGCCAAGCTCATCGCCGACAACCGGATCATCATCAACAACCATCTCCGGCGCGCCCGCGGCGGCAAGATCAGCTTCACCCACATCATCGGCTACGCCGTGGTGCGCGCGCTGCACGCCTACCCGGAGATGAACAACTCGTTCGCCCTCACCCCCGACGGGAAGCCGGCGGTCGTCCAGCCTGAGCACGTCAACTTCGGCCTGGCCATCGACCTGCCCGGCAAGGACGGCGGCCGGTCCCTGGTCGTCGCCAGCGTCAAGCAAGCGGAGAACATGGACTTCGCGGCGTTCTGGGGTGCCTACGAGGACATCATCCGGCGGGCTCGGGCCGGCAAGCTCACCGCCGACGACTTCGCCGGTTCCACCATCAGCCTGACCAACCCGGGAACCATCGGAACCAACCATTCAGTGCCCCGCCTGATGCAGGGCCAGGGCACCATCATCGGGGTCGGTGCGATGGAGTACCCGGCGCAGTACAGCGGCATGAGCGAGGAATCCCTTGCCAACGCGGCCATCAGCAAGATCATGACGCTCACTTCGACCTATGACCACCGGATCATCCAGGGCGCCCAGTCCGGCGAGTTCCTGCGCAAGATCCACCAGTTGCTGCTGGGCGAGGACAACTTCTACTACGACATCTTCAGGTCGCTCAAGATCCCCTACGAGCCTGTCATCTGGCTCACCGATCGTGAGTTCAGCCACGAGGGGCAGATCGACAAGGCGGCCAGGGTCGTCGAACTCATCAATGCCTACCGCACGTCCGGTCACCTGATGGCCGACACCGACCCGCTCGAGTTCCGGATCCGCACCCACCCGGACCTCGACATCACCAAGCACGGGCTCACCCTCTGGGACCTCGACCGGGAGTTCCCCGTCGGAGGTTTCGCCGGCAACAAGCTGATGAAGCTTCGCGACATCCTGGGTGTGCTGCGCGACGCGTACTGCCGCCGGGTGGGCGTCGAGTACATGCACATCATCGATCCCGAGGAGCGCTCCTGGATTCAGGAGCACATCGAGATCAAGACCGATGCCCCGACCCGCGAGGAACAGAAGCACATCCTGTCGCGGCTCAATGTGGCCGAGGCCTTCGAGACGTTCCTGCAGACCAAGTATGTCGGGCAGAAGCGGTTCAGCCTGGAGGGTGCCGAGACGGTGATCGCCCTGCTCGACGCGGTCCTCTCGGCCGCGGCCGGCCAGGATCTCGACGAGGTGGTCATCGGCATGCCACATCGCGGCCGCCTGAACGTGCTCGCCAACATCGTCGGCAAGCCGTACGCGAAGATCTTCAATGAGTTCGAGGGAAACATCGATCCCGGCACGGCCCAAGGGTCCGGCGATGTGAAGTACCACCTCGGCGCCCACGGCACCTACAACTCCCCCGACGGCAAGCAGATCGCGGTCGAGTTGACCGCCAACCCCTCACACCTGGAGGCGGTCAACCCGGTGCTCGAGGGAATCGTCCGCGCCAAGCAGGACATTCTCGACAAGGGCGAGGACGGTTTCACCGTGCTGCCGTTGCTCATGCACGGCGACGCGGCTTTCGCCGGTCAGGGCGTGGTGGCGGAAACGCTGAACCTGTCGCAACTGCGTGGCTACCGCACCGGCGGCACCGTGCACGTCGTGGTCAACAACCAGGTCGGGTTCACCACCTCGCCGTCACAGTCGCGATCGAGCCTGTACTGCACCGATATCGCCCGGATGATCGCCGCGCCGATCTTCCACGTCAACGGCGATGATCCAGAGGCCTGTGTGCGGGTCGCCCGCCTGGCTGTCGAGTACCGGCGCCAGTTCAAAAAAGACGTCGTCATCGACATGGTCTGTTACCGCCGCCGGGGCCACAACGAGGCGGACAACCCGTCGTTCACGCAGCCGTTGATGTACGACATCATCGACAACAAGCGCAGTGTCCGCAAGCTCTACACCGAAGCTCTGATCGGCCGCGGTGACATCACCATCACCGACGCCGAGGAGGCTTTGAAGGACTTCCAGTCCCAGCTGGAAAAGGTGTTCCTCGAGACCCGGAATGCGACCGGGCGGCCCACGCCCGAGCCCAAGATGAACGAGGCCGCTCCGCAACAGCAGGCGCCCAGCGCCATCCCGGCCGAACTCATCAAGAGCATCGGTGAGCTGTACGCCAACCATCCGCAGGGTTTCACGATCCACCCTCGGCTCAAGGCGCAGATCGATCGGCGGGTCGCGATGACCACCGGCGGCGATGTCGACTGGGCCACCGCCGAACTGCTCGCGCTCGGCTCCCTGACAGTGGACGGGCATCCAGTACGGCTGGCCGGGCAGGACTCCCGCCGGGGCACCTTCACCCAGCGGCACGCGGTACTCATCGACCGTAACACCGGCGAGGAGTACACACCGCTGCGCCACATCCCGCATGCGACCGCTCCGTTCCGAGCCTATGACTCGCTGCTGTCCGAGTACGCCGCGATGGGCTTCGAGTACGGCTACTCGGTGGCCAATGAGGACTCACTGGTGGTCTGGGAGGCGCAGTTCGGCGACTTCGCCGACGGAGCCCAGACGATCATCGATGAGTTCATCGCCTCTGGCGAGGCCAAATGGGGTCAGCGTTCCTCGGTCACGCTGTTGCTTCCGCATGGCTATGAGGGCCAGGGCCCGGACCACTCGTCCGGCAGGCCCGAACGCTTCCTGCAGCTGGCGGCCGAGAACAACATGACGATCGCCATGTGCTCCTCGCCGGCCAACTACTTCCATCTGCTGCGCCGCCAAGCCCTGTCCGACATTCGCCGGCCGCTCATCGCCTTCACGCCGAAATCGTTGCTACGTCTGAAGGCGGCGGTCAGCCAGCTGGACGAGTTCAGCAGTGGCAGTTTCCGTCCGGTGATCGGTGACGACACGGTCGACCCGGCCGGCGTGACCCGGGTGGTGCTGTCCAGCGGCAAGATCTACTACGACCTGTTGGCGGCCCGGACGGCAGCTGATCGCTCCGACGTAGCCCTGGTCAGGATCGAGCAGCTCTACCCGCTGCCGGGCGAGGACATCGCGACCGAACTGGCCAAGTACCCCAACGCGCAGTTGATCTGGGCCCAGGAGGAACCGGCCAACCAAGGCGGCTACCCGTTCATTGCGCTGAACCTGCCGGAGCAGCTGGCCGCCAAGGGCGACGCCCGACCGATCTACCGCGCCTCCCGCAAGGCGTCGGCCTCCCCCGCTGTGGGTTCGGCCAGCATCCACGAGGCGCAGCAGCGAGAGGTGGTCGCCACCGCCCTCGGCTGAGTCCGGAACGGCTGCCCCAGCCCGGGAGAGCCATTCGGCGAGCCAGTGGCGACGCCGATTGACCGTCGCTGAGGGTCCGCAGCTAGGTTGGTCATATGTCAGAAAAACTCTCCGATGACCAGCCCGTCCGTTGGGGGATCCTCGGTGCCGGTGGCATAGCCGAGACGGTGTGCCACGACATCGTCCTGACCGACGGCAACACCGTCGCTGCGGTCGCCGCCCGCGATGCCGGCCGAGCCGCCGATTTCGCCGGTCGCTATGGCGGTTCCCGCAGCTACGGCAGTTACGAGGAGCTGGTCGCGGACCCGGACCTCGACGTGATCTATGTCGCGACCACGCATCCCGGCCATCGCGCGCACGCCTTGCTGGCCATCGAGGCCGGTAAACCCGTCCTCATCGAGAAGCCGGTCTGCCTGAACGCAGCCGATGCCCGCGAGGTGTTGACGGCGGCCGCACAGGCTGATCTGTTCGCGATGGAGGCCATGTGGATGCGGACGAATCCGCTGATCCGCCAGGCCGAGCAGCTGATCAGCGACGGCGCCATCGGTGAGATCCGCGGGGTGCGGGCAGAGTTCGGTGCCGGCGTGCCCTTCGACCCACACCATCGGATGTATGACCTGGACAACGGCGGCGGGGCGCTGCTGGACCTCGGTGTGTATCCGGTGACCTTCGCCTACCTGTTCCTGGGTCGCCCGAGCCGGGTCACGATCACCGGCCGGATCGCGCCGACCGGGGCCGATATGACAGTGGCCATGCAGTGGGCCTACGACGGCGGGACGGGGGCCCAACTGTGGTGTTCGTCTGCCATCCCGGCACCGAATCAGGCGGTGGTCCTCGGGTCGACTGGGTGGATCGCCACCGAGGGCGCAGCGCACCGGCCGACCGGCCTGCTCGTCCATACGGCCGAGGATGAGTACCGGATCGAGGATCCCATCGCCGGCCAGGGCAACGGCTACGGTCCCGAGATCGCGGAGGTCGAGCGCTGCCTGCGAGCCGGACTCACCGAGAGCCCGCTTATCCCACACGCCGACACGATCGCGATCCTCGAACTGCTCGACGAGGCGCGGGCGGTGCTCGGCGTCAAGTATCCGGGAGAGTAGATGTACTTCACCGACCGCGGCATCGAGGAACTGGAGAACCGGCGCGGTGACGAGCAGGTCAGTCTGGGCTGGTTGGCCGGCCGCCTGCAGACCTTTGTCGATCTGAACCCCGAGTTCGAGGTCTCGATAGAACGGCTCGCCACCTGGCTTGCCCGCGCGGACGACGAGGACTGACGGGCGGCAGGTAGGCCGGGACACCGACAGCTGACGGGCGGTATGACCGACGTGGCCGAGTGGAGCGGGATCCGGAGCCGGGGCGACCAGCTCCTGGCCCGCGTTCGATCGCTCGGCGTTCGGGAAACGCTGTCGATCGAACGCGAGGTGTTCCGGCGGATCCTCAAATCCACGGTCGCCGCGACGCTGGCCTGGTTGGTGGCCGAACTGATCAACAGCCCGCGGCCGGCCCTCGCCGCCCTTGCCGCCATCATCGTCCTGCAGATCACCGTCCGGGCTTCACTCGCCCGCAGCATCCAATTCACGGTCGCGGTGACGCTGGGCCTCGGCGGCGCAGTCGCTCTGGGCCATCTGCTCGGCGTCAGCTGGTGGTCGATCGGCCTGGTAGTGCTCGCCGGCCTGATTGTGGGTGAAGTGCTGCGGTTGGGTCCGTTGTCCGGCCAGGTCGCGATCTCGGCCATGCTCGCGCTTTCGCTGGGCAACGGCTATGGCATCGAACGCACCATCGATACGGCCATCGGTGCGCTCATCGGGGTCCTGGTCAACGTGCTGATCAGCCCGGCCTCGTACGTGTCCGAGGGCGGACGGACGCTGCGCGCGATCGGCGAGGACCTCGGCGCGCTGCTCGATGACATCGGCACCGGACTCACCAAACAACCTAACGAGGAGACCGTGCGCCGTTGGCTGTCGCGCGCCCGCGACCTCAGTGCCGACTCCCGTGCCGCGATCGCTACCGTCAAGCAGGGCGAGGAGAGTCTCCAATTCAATCCACGGGCCCGCGGCGAGCTCGCTCAGCTCGCCCGGCTGACCGAGGCCAGGCGTGCTCTGGACCACGCCATAAATCAGACCCGGGGCATTGCCAGAAGCCTGCTCGACGTGCCCATGACTACCCCCGAACCTGAGATCGCGGCCGCGCTCCCCCGGCTGGGCGAGATGATGTCGGCAGCGGGCAAGGCGGTCGCGGCATTCGGCCGGTTACAGGAGCAGCCTGGTTCGGCCGAGGATCGCGCCTTGCTGGAAAGCAGTCCTGCGGCGGCGGCCCACTTGGCGGCCAGAGCGGTGCATGCCCTGGGATCGCTGACCATCGACGATGCCGACCCTGCCTCGGTTGCCGACGGGGGCCAAGCGCAGCCCGCCGCCGAGCCCTCGCGCGATGCTGAGCTCGCGACCAAGGGCGAAGCCGGACGGCTGCTGGTGTCGGTCTTCGTCGACGTGGAACGACTCGTTCATGAGGTCGACATCATCTCTGGCGCTCACCGGGCCGCGGTCGCTGATTCTCAGGCGGAATCGGATCACCATGCAGCTTCGGACTCAGCTTCGGTATCGAGGTCGGATCCGGCGGATCCGATTCAGGGTAGGCAAGAGCAATAGGAATGCAGGTCAATCCCAGTGATGCGACCCGTCGCGCACGGCCAGCAAGAACAACGCGGCGAGAGCAACGATGACCAACCCCGTGCCTGACCCAGTCATGGTGATCATGATGGTCACCTCCTTCACAGAACCCATTCTGGCCCGTGGTTTACAAAGTCGCAAATTTGTACACTGACTAGCTCATCACAGCTCAAATGTCCAATCACCGAACGCTAGACCGCCTCCTGTTCACTAAACGGTCCAGCTGGGCCGTGTCGCCCGCCGATCGCTGTAGCCGGCTGAGCCCCGTGGCCGAGCAGGCGAAGGAAAAATTGCGCGATCGGGCCGATAGCGACGGCGAATACCACCGTGCCGATGCCGACGGTGCCACCGAGCAGCCACCCCACGGCCAGCACGGAGAGTTCGATGATGGTCCGGGTCAACCGGATCGAAACGCCCGTGCGGGCGGCCCAACCGGTCATCAGGCCGTCCCGTGGGCCAGGCCCGAGGCCGGCGGTGATGTAGAGCCCAGTAGCCAGGCCGCACAACAGAATGCCGCCGGCCAGCAGGGCGTAGCGGACCGGCAACCCATGCTGGGCCGGCAGCACGTCGAGGGTCAGGTTCATCGACAGTCCGACCATCACCACGTTGCTCACCGTCCCCAGGCCTGGCAGCTGACGGATCGGTAGCCATCCGAGCAGGACGACAGCTCCCACCAAGATCGACACCGTGCCGATCGCGAGATGAACCCGATTCGCCAGTCCCTGATGCAAAACGTCCCACGGATCCAGGCCGAGTCCCGCTCGTACCTGCACGGCCGCCGAGGCGCCATAGAGCGACAGTCCGACGTACAGCTGGACCAGCCGCCTGATCCAGGACCACGTGCGTTTCCACGCCCCTGCAGACGGCCGGTAGCGCACCCTCTCAGCAGAGCTGGACGCGCCGGGACTTGACGTTTCACTGATCACTGAATCAGCCTTCCAGTCCAATACCGTCCGCTCCACTGCCAATTCTCGCGAATTGGCCCGTTTTTGTTCCATCTTCGCTCGCACATTAGGTGCATAGGCACCAGCTGCCCTGAATTAAGCTTGATTTCCAGGCCACTTAGACCGCTGCTATGTCAAACTGGCCCGGTGAACGCCTCCAACCGAGTGGGACCTCGCGCCCTGGCCGCCCTGCTGCCCGACCTCGACCGGCAGCCCGGTCCCCGCTATCGCGCGTTGAGTTCCGCCCTGACGGCCCTGCTGTTGGACGGCCGGCTCGCTGGCGGTACCCGGTTGCCTTCGGAGCGGGACCTGGCCGCTCAGTTGCGGGTAAGCCGTGCCACCGCCACCTCTGCCTACGACGATCTGGCCAGCAACGGAATGTTGCTCCGCAGGCGCGGCTCGGGAAGCTATCTAATGCTCCCCGCTGCCGCCCGGGTGGCAGGGCCCGGAGCGCGGATGGCCCGCACCCCGCTGACCCAGGACACCATCGATCTGTCCATCGCCAGCTTGCCCGCGGTGCCAGGCCTGCTACAGGCCGCGACCCTGGCGGCCCTCGAGCCCCTCGGCCGCCTCGCCGCCGCCGATGGTTATCACCCGTACGGTCTCGACGAGCTGCGCGATGCCGTCGCTGCCAGGTACCTGATGCGCGGGGTCGAGACCAGTGCTGAACAGATCCTGATCACCAACGGTGCCCAGCATGCCTTCGATCTGATCCTGCGCGCCCTGGTGAGCCCAGGCGACCGGGTACTGACCGAGCTGCCGAGCTACCCGGGTGCTCTGGAGGCCATCAAGGCCCACAGTGCCCGCGCCGTCGCGGTACCGCTGAGCGCCGCGCATGGGTGGGACTCCGGCGCGATCGCCAACGCCCTGCTGCAGACTGCGCCCCGCCTGGCCTATCTGATCCCGGATTTCCACAATCCGACCGGGTCGTTGATTCCGACCGCTCAGCGGCGCCAGACTGCTGCGGCGGCACGCCGCTCGGGAACCCGGATCGTCGTCGACGAGTCCTTCATCGACATCGATCTGCGCGCCGACGCCGAGCGGACCGAGTCACCGCTGCCGATGGCCGCACTTGATCCCTCAACATTCAGCATCGGGTCACTGTCCAAGCCGATCTGGGGCGGTCTGCGGATCGGCTGGATCCGCGCCGATGTCGCGGACATCCAACGACTGGCTGTTGCCCGCGCCAGGGGCGATATGAGCGGCGCCGTACTGGAGCAGCTGGTGGCGCTCGAGCTGCTGCGCGATCTCGACGCGAACCTAGGACCGCGGCTGGCTCAGCTGGGCGAACAACGAGATGCGCTGCTGGCCGAGCTGGCCCGCCGGCTACCAGGCTGGCGGGCCGCCCGTCCGGCTGGTGGGCTCTCCACGTGGGTGGAGTTGGACGCCCCCGCGGCAACCCCGCTGACTCATCTGCTGGAGCATCGCGGCATCCTGATCAGCCCCGGATCACGCTTCGCCCCCGACGGGGCGTTGGAGCGATTCCTGCGGATCCCCTTCGCGTTGCCGACACCCCGCCTGGTCGAGGCGGTTGCCGTGCTGGCCCAGACCTGGACCGAGCTGGACCCCAAGCGGCACACCAGGACGGAGACGTCCCTGGTGACCGCGTGACGTAGCAGGCAGGGCCCGGCGGGCGCCTGTCAGCTGAGGCGAGCAACACCGTCGCGGCGCGCCTGCTCGGCCACCGCCGTGCGGACCGCCAGCGCGACCCGGCCGTCGAACGGCGTGGGCACAATGCACTCCGGGCGCAGCTCGGCGCCGACGACCTGGCCGATGGCATCGGCGGCCGCCAGCTTCATACCCTCCGTGATGGACCGGGCCCCGGCGTCGAACGCACCGGCGAACATGCCGGGAAAGGCCAGCACGTTGTTGATCTGATTCGGCAGGTCGCTGCGCCCGGTAGCCACGACTGCGGCATGTCGGTGCGCGATGTCCGGATGCACCTCCGGGGTGGGATTGGCGAGCGCGAAGATGATCGCGTTGTCTGCCATCCGGGCCACGGCCGACTCCGGCACCACACCGGCGCTGACGCCGAGGTACACGTCGGCTCCGGCAAGCGCGTCCTCGCAGGAACCCGTCAGCCCCGCGATGTTCGTCTTCGCTGCCAGCTCCTGCTTGACCGGCGTGAGGTCCGTCCGGCCCGCGTGCACGATGCCTCGTGAGTCGGCGACCGCAATATCGCCGATGCCGGCCGCCAGGAGGATCTTGGTGCACGCGACCCCCGCCGCACCCGCGCCTGAGACAACTACCCGCAGATCGCCAAGGCTGCGGCCGGTCACCGTTGCCGCGTTTCGCAACGCGGCCAGGACGACGATCGCGGTTCCGTGCTGATCGTCGTGGAACACCGGGATCGGCAGTAGCTCGCGCAGGCGCTCCTCGATCTCGAAGCACCGAGGCGCGGAGATGTCCTCGAGGTTGATGCCGCCGAAGGACGGCGCGATCCGGACGATGGTCTCGATGATTTCCGCGGTATCGGTGGTCGACAGCACGATGGGCACTGCATTCACGCCGGCGAACTGCTCGAACAGCGCGGCCTTCCCCTCCATGACGGGTAGCGCGGCCGCCGGGCCGATATCGCCCAGGCCCAGCACAGCCGTGCCGTCACTGATCACAGCGACCAGCCGAGATCGCCAGGTGTACCTGGCGGCGAGGGATTCATTCGCGGCGATCGCGGCCGATACCTCGGCGACGCCGGGCGTGTAGGCCAGCGAAAGGGCATCGCGGTCGGTCAGGGGCAGGGTGCTCCGGACGACGAGCTTGCCGCCTTCGTGGCTTTTGAAGACCGGGCTGGTCGGGTCGAACGGCTGCGTCATTGCAGACTCCGTCATTGCAGGCTCCCAGGTGTGCGAATTCCTCGAATTTCACTCGGCGATCTGCGACGGGTCGGCAGGGTGCCATCCGGCGGAAGGACGGCGGTTGTCGCACCCGCTCCCGCGGCCGTGCACGATCGGTACTCACGGCGAGTCCTGCCGGGAGGCGATGTCGTGGGTCGATCGTGATGAACTCCGGGGGTCACCCGTAGGTCGCGAGTCTTGCACGTCCAGCCGCTCGCGCGCAGCAAGCCGAGAACAGCGTGAGCAACAACACCGCCGAGATCAGAGGTCCCACGGTGGCCGAACGGCCACTCGATGACCGAGCAAACGGCGCCAACGGGACCACCGGGTGCGCCGGTGTGCCGCGGCGAACGGCCACGTCCAGCGCACCCTGGCCAAGGCCTCGGCCACGCCGTGCTGGCGCGAGTCCGAGCCGGCCCGGGCGTTGTCGCTGGCGAGCAGCCAGCCGCCCTCCTGCTCCCGCACCGCGCGCTTGATCACCAGCAGCTCGGGATGCGAGCGAAACCGGGCAAGCACCACCGCACCGGCCACCACCGGAGCCCGGTAGGAGGCCAAAACCACGTCTCCGGGCAACAGGCCCGGAGTCATCGAGGGCCCCACCACCCGCGCGACCTGCCAGGGCAGCAGATACTTCATGGTGCGCATACTGCCGGATCATCAGTTCGCTGCGGGAGTAGGGTCGCAAACATGCTCTAGTACAGGGCGCCCCCTTAGTCTCGCAGAAGGAGATGTCATGCGTTTGCTGCGGCATTCGACCACCGCTTCAGCTCACTGCGACCTGCCGTGCGGTGTCTATGACCCCGCTCAGGCCCGCATCGAGGCAGAGTCCGTCAAAGCCATCATGGAGAAGTACCAGGGCAACGAGGATCCGGTCTTCCGGACCCGCGCCCTGATCATCAAGGAGCAGCGTTCCGAGCTCGTCAAGCACCACCTGTGGGTCTTGTGGACGGACTACTTCAAGCCACCGCACTTCGAGAAGTACCCGAAGTTGCACGAGCTTTTCAACAACGCCACGAAGGCGGCCGGTGCCGCGGGCGGCAAGGGCACGGTCGACCCGGCCGAAGGTCAGAAGTTGCTCGACCTGATCGCCGAAATCGACACCATATTTTGGGAAACCAAGAAAGCCGCGTGAGCCAGCCGTTCCCGCCGCGCGAAGGCACCGACGCCGAAGAAGGAGTGGAGGCCGATCCGATGTTCGGGTCGGCCTCTGCCGCACCTGGGGTACCGGCCGTGGTGCTGATCCGGCACGGCGAGACCGAGTGGAGTCGAAGCGGCCAGCACACCGGGCAAACCGATGTCGGCCTGACCGCCCGTGGCGCGGAACAGGCCGTCGCGGCCGGGGAGTTGGCGCGCCGGGTGCTCGGCGAGCTGTCGCCGGCTGTGGTGATCAGTTCGCCGCGGCAGCGCTCGCGACACACCGCTGAACTGGCCGGATTTCCGCCTACGCTGATCACCGAGGACGCGGCGGAATGGGACTACGGGGATTTCGAGGGGCTGACCTCGGCCCAGATTCGGCAGCAGCACCCGGGATGGACCATCTGGTCCGGTGAGGTCCCAGGCGGCGAGAGCAGCCACGACGTCACCGTACGGTTCGACCGCCTGTTAGATCAGGTCGCCCAATACACCGACCGGGGGCCGGTGTTGGTGTTCTCACACGGTCACGCCAGCCGTTGTGTAGCGGCTCGCTGGCTGGGGGAACCGGTAACGGCGGGCCAGCAGTACTGGCTGGGCACCGGCGCGGTGTCGAGCTTGGGATATGAACATGAGCGCCCGGTGATCCTTCGCTGGAACCTGGACGAATCCATCGCCGGACCGAGACGGTAGGCATCGAGCTGTGAGCGAGCCACATCCCGCCTCAGACGCCGAGAGCACGGTGGAGTTGACCATGCCGGCGGACTCCGCCTACGTCTCGGTACTCCGCACGGTCACGGCGTCGCTCGCGGCCCGGCGCGATTTCACGATCGAAGAGATCGACGACCTCCGGATCGCGGTCGACGAGGCCAGCGCGCTGTTGCTGCCACATACCAGCACCCATAGCAGGTTGAGCGCCTTCTTTCTGGGCGGTGCGGACAGCCTGTCGGTCACCGTCTCCATTTCGGATGCGCAGGTCGACCGGGACGACGAGATCGACCAGACCA
This sequence comes from Pseudonocardiales bacterium, assembly GCA_030840445.1. Lineage (GTDB taxonomy): Bacteria > Actinomycetota > Actinomycetes > Mycobacteriales > Jatrophihabitantaceae > Jatrophihabitans_A. The sequence goes on along the minus strand of JAVEEN010000315.1, from coordinate 7,762 downwards.
GCTTTGCCTGGATGGTGCTCGCTGCACTCGCGGACACCGTCCATACCGGCCTGGAAAACGGCCTGCTGTCGGTGACGTTGAGCAAGACCCGCGACCCGCACACCCGATGACCGAACGAAGCCGACCCAACCCGGAGCGGACCCGATTCCTCTTCGGCCGATTGAACAGTCTCGATCCGAGTTCGGTCGAGCATCGTCGGACTCGCGACGAACTAGTGTCCGCCCATATGCCGCTGGTTCGCTATCTCGCTCGCCGGTTCGCGGGCCGGGGCGAGCCGTCCGACGATCTGGTTCAGATCGGAACCATCGGGCTGTTGCAGGCGATCGACCGTTTCGAACCCGCGCGTAGCTTGGAGTTCTCCACGTTCGCTACTCCGAACATCGTCGGCGAGATCAAGCGGCACTTTCGCGACCGGGGCTGGATGGTCCGGGTCCCCCGCCGGCTCCAGGAGCTGCAAGGTGAACTCACTACGGGCATCGGTGAATTGTCCCAACGGCTCGGCCGGTCGCCCACTGTTCGGGAACTGGCCCAACACCTTGGCATCAGCGAGGAGCAGGTGATCGAGGGAACCGAATCCGCCCGCGCGTACAGCGCGATCCCGATCGACGTACCCAATGCCGCGACCGGGAGGTCGATCGCCGATTCTCTGATCGAGGACGACAGCGCGCTGGATCACGTCGAAATCCGGCATGCCCTGCGTCCGGTGCTGGCAGTGCTCGCCGAGCGGGAACGCCAGGCCCTGCTGTTGCGCTTCGTGGAAAACAAGACACAGAGCGAGATTGCCGAGGTCCTCGGCGTCTCGCAGGTCCACGTGTCCCGGTTGCTGGCCAAGACCCTCAGCCAACTGCGGGACAGGCTGCCGGACGTGCAGGCCGGGGACTGATCGGCCCTATAGGACCCGGTCGAGCGCGTGGCGGGCCGACGGCGTGAACAGCAGCGCCAGCACGGCCAGGGCGGCAACCAGGATGGGGCCGCCGACCAGCAGGTGGCCGGCTTGCAATGCCAGCGAATACGTCACCGGCAGGGTGAGTAGCTGGATCAGCACTACAGGCGTCCGGGCGCTCGGACGCAGCCGAAGCAGGCCTCGTGCGCAGAGCCAGAGCAGGGCGGCGCCGGCCACCGCGAACCCGACCACGGCGAAGGCGGCCCACAACCTGGTGGTGGTGTGTACGGCGATCAGAACCAGCAGGGCGACCGCGGCGACCAGCAGGGCGATTGCCTCGGCAAAGACGACACCAGCAGCGACGCGGACCGTCGACGGGGCGGTCGGCTGGGCTTGCGGGACAGCATCGGACACACCAGCAGCGTAGGTCAGGGGCCGGTCGTGCCTGCCGGACGCCTGAGGTGTTCGCCGCGGCCCTTGCCGACCCGTACAGTCTTTTTCGTGCGTGTGCTTGTCGTATCCAACCCGCGGGCCACGGCCACGAGCGCTCGCCAGCGGGACGTGCTGGTACATGCATTGGCGGCAAACGCCAAGCTCGAGATCGAAGAGACCGCGAACCGGGGACACGCCGCCGCCCTCGCCTGCCGAGCTATGCGAGACGGTGTCGACGTGGTTGTCGCCCTCGGCGGGGACGGGACGGTCAACGAAGTCGTCAACGGCCTGCTCACCGACGGGATCCACGACGCGGTGCCTGCCCTCGGAGTGGTTCCGGGTGGCTCAACCAACGTCTTCGCTCGTGCCCTTGGTCTGCCGAACGACCCGGTCGAGGCCACCAGCGTCTTGATCGATGCCATGCAGACGCGGCGCGAACGGCGCATCAGCCTCGGCCGCGCTGATGATCGCTGGTTCGTCTTCGCGGCCGGTCTCGGACTCGATGCCGCCGTGGTCGAGGGCGTCGAGGGCCATCGCCGGCGTGGTCGGACATCGACGCATGGGCTCTATCTGCGGACGGCGGTCCGGACCTTCTTCGCCCAGGAACGGCGCAAGCCCGCTATCCGGCTGGAACTGCCGGACGGCCGGATCGTTGCCGATCTGCACCTGGCGATCGTCACGAACTGCACGCCGTGGACCTTTCTTGGCAACCGACCGATGGCCCCCACACCGCGGGCGTCCTTCGATGAAGGATTGGACATCTATGTCCGCACGCGGCTTGGCCTGCCCAGTGTGCTGTGGGGTTCGCTCCGGATGGCTCGCGGCACCACCAAGCCCAACGAATTTGGTGCTCGTAGCGAACATGACCTCTCCGAATTCATGCTTCGGACGTCCAGACCGATGCCTTTCCAGGTCGACGGAGACGCCCTCGGTGACCGCCAGGAAGTCCACTTTGCGGGAGTGCTGAACGCCCTGCGGGTGCTCGTCTAGGTTCTCCTTCAAAGGCACTGAGGGGCCGCTGGATCGCGGCCAAATGGACAAAACGGCGGACAAACCCCCACATTTTTACCTGTGTACGCACTGAGAATACCTAAGATCACCGCAGCGAATCGGGCCAAAGCCCTTGCCCGATAGCCCTGGGTAAGCAACCCTGTACCGAAGCAGGGAATGAAAGCGCAACCGGAAACGCCGGCTCGGCGAGCTGTGATCGAGCCGTCAAGTAATGCGAATTGCTTGCCGTATGCAGTAGCTCGTGAAAGAATTCACAAGCGCTGCGGGAGCACGATCCCCGACCTGCAGTACTCAAACCACGATAGGAGAAATACCCCATGGACTGGCGTCACCGCGCGGTATGCCGCGACGAGGACCCGGAACTGTTCTTTCCGATCGGCAACACCGGTCCGGCATTGATGCAGATCGAGGAAGCGAAGGCCGTGTGCCGCCGCTGCCCGGTCATGTCCGAATGCCTGGCCTGGGCGCTGGAGAGTGGGCAGGACGCCGGAGTCTGGGGTGGATTGAGCGAGGACGAACGACGCGCGCTCAAGCGTCGTAACGCTCGGGCTCGCGCTCGGATGGCCTGACGGCCGGATTTCCACCCGCCTTCACCTGAAGCACGTTTAGCACGACATCAACCAAGCACGACATCAAGATCAACCAAGCACGACATCAAGCAAGAGAGCCGCGGTCCTTTCGACTGAGCGGTATCCGCACGGTCGCCGCCGTACCCGACTTTCCGTCCTCGCGCTGCGTCAGCTCCAGGACGGCGTCGAGTTCGGCGTCGACCAGCGTGCGCACTATCTGAAGCCCGAGCCGGTCGGTTCTGTCGAGTGAGAAATCCTCCGGCAGCCCTGCGCCGTCGTCGGCAACGGTCACGGTCAGGGTGCCCCGCGACCTGATCCCGGACACCCCCACCCAACCGCCTCGGCCATCGGCGAAGCCATGTTCGACGGCGTTGCCCACGAGCTCGGTCAACACCATCACCAGCGGAGTCGCCAGTTCGGCCGGCAGCTCTCCGAACGAGCCGATCCGGCTTACCTGCACGCGCCCGGCGGCACCCGTGACGTCCACCAGCATGTCCAGCAGGCGGTCGACGACTTCATCGAAATCCACTTCCTCATCTATCGCCGACGACAGCGTCTCGTGGACCAGGGCGATCGAGGACACCCGTCGCATCGATTCCTCGAGCGCGGTCCTGGCCTCGGGGTTGGCCAGTCGCCGGGACTGCAGCCGCAACAAGGCGGCGACCGTTTGAAGATTGTTCTTCACCCGGTGGTGGATCTCCCGGATCGTGGCATCCTTGCTCATGATCTGGCGATCCCGGCGGCGCAATTCGGTGACGTCTTGGAGTAATACCAGCGCACCCAGCGATTCCCCCCGCGGATACAGCGGGATCGCCCGGAACTGCACGATGGCCCCACCACCGTCGATCTCCCGGCTGAACGGATGGTGCCCCGAGAGTGCCTCGGTGAGCATCTCGTCGAGATCGGCGGCATCGAATGGGTCTCGCGCCAGTTCGGCGACTGCCTCAGACAGCGGCGTGGACAACAGGTTGCCGTTGAACCCCAGTCGGCGAAAAGCCGACGACGCATTAGGGCTGGCATAGAGCACCGCGCCAGAATCATCGACGCGGATCATCCCGTCCCCGACCCGCGGTCCCGCCGCCTCTTCGCGATCGGTGGCCGGGCCCGGGAAGGCCCCGGCGGCGATCATGGACGCGAGATCGGCCGCACTCTGCAGATAGGCCAGCTCGAGTTGGCTGGGACTGCGCACGCTCGTCAGATTGGAGTCCCGCCCCAACACGGCGACCGGCCGGCCGGCAAACAGGATCGGGATCGCCTCCCGTCTGATCGGGGTATCACCCTCCCAGTCCGGGTCGGACTCCCGGAATATCCGGGACTCCTCCAGGGCAATCCGCAGCGGGCCTGCTTTGGATCCGGAGATCCGATCGCCGACCTGGTCGTAGAGGTAGGCGGTCGGCCCGGTTGTCGGGCGGCACTGGGCCGCGCATAGGAATTCGGTGCTGTCGCCGCTGGTCCCCGAGACCGGCACCCACAACAACAGATCGGCGAAGGACAGGTCAGCAAACAATTGCCACTCGGCCACCAGTCGTTGCAGGTGACCGGTCTGGTCACTGTCGAGGTGGGTGTGGCTGGCCAGGAGTTCGGACAGAGCTGACATGGTTGAGGTGAGCTTTCCACATCATGGGCATGCCGCCCGCCACGGCCTCCCGGACTTCGCCGATGCCGACGGGTCAGCCGCCACTCAAGGGTGCTGCGCACCCGATCCGACACGGTCGCTCCGCTCGCTTCTTTCGCCGGATCGGGCGCGCCCTTGAGCGAACCCGCCAATGGTATAGACCAATCGGGACAGGAATGGGACAGTTACTCTTGCCGGCAGACGAGGGAGGATCATGCCAGTGACAGCCGAACAACGGCGGGAGCCGAAGTACTACCTCGTCAAGCGGCATTTGCTCGAGCTGATCCACGAACTCGATCCGGGCAGCCCGGTACCGACCGAACGGGAGCTTTCCGAGCTGGTCAACACCTCGCGCACCACGGTCCGCCAGGCGCTGTCCGAACTGGTCACCGAAGGCCGGCTGGTCCGCCGGCAGGGCTCGGGGACCTATGTCGCCGAACCAAAGCTTGCCTGGCCACTGCAGATGTCCAGCTTTACCGAGCAGGCCGCCTCCTCGGGTCTGAAGGTCGAGACCATCCTGATTTCGGCCGAGCGCGTCGCGGCCACGGAGGAGATCGCCGGACGGCTCAACCTCAAGGTAGGAGCGCCGGTGCACCGGATCGAGCGGCTCCGCGAGGTCAACGGATCACCGATGGCGCTGGAACAGTCTCACCTCGCCGCGCGCAGGTTCCCGGGTCTGGCCAAAGCTCTGCGCCAGAGCGGCTCTCTCTACCAGGTACTGGCCGACGGTTGGAATGTGGTGGCCGTCCGGGCCGTGGAGACCATCGAGACCGGCCCCGCGTCACCTCGGGAAGCTGCTCTGCTGGATACCGACACGGGCGCACCGATGCTGATCCTGAGCCGCCACAGCTTCGAGGCGGACGGTGAGCCCGTCGAGTGGGTCATCAGCTGGTACCGCGGCGATCGGTACACCTTCGTGGCCCGGCTGGGAGAGCAAAGCGCGCTTGACTGACACTCCGGGTCGCGGTCACCAGAATCACGACACGCGGACCTGGCGAACACCATCATCACGGGAGAAGGCATACATTTCGATCCGGTGAACAACTGGAGGTCGTGATGAAAGAGCCGTCCCCGCGCCGCTTGCCCACCGGCGTCGCAGCAGCCGCCGGAGTGTTGCTGATCATCCCGGTGCTGGCGCTACTGATCGTGCCGCTATACGCCAAGAAGGGGCCTCAACTCTGGGGTTTCCCGTTCTTCTACTGGTATCAGTTCCTCTGGGTTTTCCTGGCCTCCGGCTTCACCTACTCGGCCTACGTACTCATCGAGCGAGCCCGCAGAGGTGAGCGCCGATGACTAGCACGATCGCGGCGGGCACAAAGGTCGACGGCGTCGCGCTGTCCGTCCTGCTGTTCTTCTTCATCCTGGTCACGATCGGGGGCTTCCTCGCGGCCAAATGGCGGCGCCCGGAATCCATGCACTCACTCGACGAGTGGGGCCTCGGCGGCCGCGGCTTCGGCACGATAGTCACCTGGTTCCTGCTGGGCGGCGACCTCTACACCGCCTACACCTTCGTGGCCGTGCCGGCCGCCATGTTCGCCACCGGCGCGGTCAGCGGCTTCTTCGCGGTGCCCTACACCATCGTCGTCTATCCGCTGATCTTCATCTTCATGCCGCGGATGTGGTCGGTCGCGCATCGGCACGGCTTCGTGACTCCGGCCGACTTCGTCCGTGGCCGCTATGGCTCGCGCGGCCTCTCGCTGGCCGTGGCGGTCACCGGAATAATCGCCACGATGCCCTACATCGCCCTGCAACTGGTAGGAATCCAGGCCGTGCTGGACACCCTCGGCTTGGGCGGTAGCGGCAACTGGTTCCTCAAGGACCTGCCGCTGTTCATCGCGTTCGCGGTGTTGGCGGCCTACACCTACTCGTCCGGGCTGCGGGCGCCGGCGCTGATCGCCTTCGTCAAGGACACCCTGATCTACCTGGTGATCGTCGTGGCCATCATCTATGTCGGCGTCAAGATTGGCTTCGGTGACATGTTCCGCGCGGCCGAAGCGAAAATGACGACCAAGACCAAGACCGGAGCAGCTACCGGCGTTTTCATACCTAACGACAAGACCTACTGGGCCTATTCGTCACTCGCTTTGGGCTCCGCCCTGGCCCTGTTCATGTATCCGCATTCCATGACGGCGGTGCTCTCGGGCCGTAGCCGTAACGTCATCCGGCGCAACGCGGCGATTCTGCCGGTGTACTCGTTGATGCTCGGACTGCTGGCCCTGTTGGGCTTCGCGGCGATCGCCGCCAAGACGAACGTCATCGGCGCGGACGGAAAGCCCAATGCCCAGCTGGCTGTTCCGCATTTCTTCCACGATGCGTTTCCGAGCTGGTTCGCCGGAGTTGCCTTCGCCGCCATCGCGATCGGTGCGCTGGTGCCAGCCGCGATCATGTCGATCGCCGCGGCGAACCTGTTCACCCGCAACATCTACCGGGAATTCTTCAAGCCGGACGCCACGCCGAAGCAGGAGGCGCAGGTGTCGAAGATCGTGTCCTTGGTCGTCAAATTCGGCGCGCTGCTGTTCGTCCTGACTCTGGACAAACAAAACGCGATCAACTTCCAACTATTGGGCGGCGTCTGGATCCTGCAGACCATCGTGGCCATCGTGGCCGGGCTCTACACGCGCTGGTTCCACCGCTGGGCCCTGCTGGCCGGGTGGGCGGCCGGCATGATCTACGGAACCGTGATGGCCTACCAGCAGAAGTCCCCGGCCACCGCCCACTTCGGCGGGTCGCTGGCCAAATTTCCGTTCAGCCACACCACCGTCTACATCGGGCTCAGTGCATTGGTGGTCAACCTGCTCGTCTCGGTGGTCCTCACCTTCGTGCTGCGGGCGCTGAACGCACCAGTCGGTGCGGACTCCACCGGTCCGGAGGACTACTACTCCGATTCCGACGGGCCAGCCGTCCGGGTGCGCGGAACCGAAGGGGGGCTGGCCGAACCCGGCGTCGCCAGAACCTAACGCCGCGCCGCGCAGGCCGCGCTCGCAGCCGTTCAGCGCTGGTCAGTCGGCGCGGTATTCCAGGTGCGAGGTCTCGATGACCACTTCGGTCAGCCTCAGACGGATGCTCGACTTCAAGCTGTCCGGCGCTACATCGCCGCCACAGCATCGAGCCACCAACGACTTCACGTCCTGTTCGAGGCCGAAATGCCGGAGACACGGCGCGCAGTCGTCCAAATGCGCTCGGATGCGCTGCCGCACCTGCGGATCGGTTTCGTCGTCCAGGTACAGATACACATCAGCGAGGACCTCATCG
>JAVEEN010000298.1 GCA_030840445.1 Pseudonocardiales bacterium | reverse complement strand
TCGTGACTCAGTCGCAGTGGTTGCCCGATCCGTCGATCCGGTCGAGGCGTTGACGCTGCTCAAAGGCGATTGGCACTGCGGCTACGACCCATACCTGCATCGCGTCGCCCCGCAATGCACGCCCTTGGCAACCAATACCCTGCATGCCGTCGGTCTCGCGCACGCGGCGAAACTGAAGCGCGAGGACACGGTCGCGCTCGTGATGCTGGGTGACGGCGCCACGAGTGAAGGTGACACCCACGAGGCCCTCAACTTCGCGGCGGTGTGGCACTCGCCGGTCGTGTTCCTTATCCAGAACAACGGGTACGCCATCAGCGTGCCGCTGTCCAAGCAGAGCGCGGCACCGTCGCTGGCGCACAAGGGGATCGGGTACGGCATGCCGTCCCTGCGTATCGACGGCAACGACCCGGCGGCGGTGTACGCGGCGGTGCGCTCGGCAATCGAGGCCGCCGCGAACGGTGGTGGACCGACCCTGATCGAGGCGCACACCTATCGGATCGAAGCGCATACCAACGCCGACGACGCCAGCCGTTACCGCGACAGCTCCGAGGTGATGCCGTGGCTGGCGCGCGATCCACTGGCTCGTCTCGAGCGGTATTTGCGAGGTATCGGCAAACTCGACGACACTTCGGCCGCCGCCATCGCCGGGCAGGCGGAAGACTTCGCCGCTGATCTGCGGGAGCGCATGAACGCCGAGGTCGAGTACGACCCCGCCGAACTCTTCGAGCATGTCTACGCACACCCGACTGCCGCCCTGCGAAAGCAACAGGCGGCGCTGGCCGCGGAACTCGACGAACTACCGACGGCTGACTCATGACGCGGATCCTGGAAACGCCGTTTGCGACGCGGGGCACTCTCGCATCGGTGACGATGGCAGGTGCGCTGAACCAGGCGCTTGCCGATGCGCTCGCCGGCGACGAGCGGGTCCGCCAGGACCGCGTGATGGACACCCCACTCGCTGAGGCGGGCATCATCGGCACCGCTATCGGCATGGCCATGAACGGTCTGCGGCCGGTCGTGGAGATGCAGTTCGATGCCTTCGCCTATCCAGCCTTCGAGCAGATCACCAGCCATCTGGCCAAGCTGCACAACCGCACCCGCGGCCGGATAGAACTGCCCGTCGTGGTGCGTATCCCGTACGGCGGTGGCATCGGCGGCGTTGAGCACCATTGCGATTCATCCGAGGCGTACTACACCCACACCCCCGGCCTGCGCGTCGTGACACCCGGCAGCCCCTCAGACGCCTATCGGCTGCTGCAGCAGGCGATTGCCTGCCCCGACCCCGTCATCTTCCTCGAACCGAAGCGACGCTACTGGGCCAAGGAACAGGCCATCCTCACGGCCGACGGGCCAGGACTGGACCAGGCGGTTATCCGCCGGGCGGGCTCCGATGTCACTCTCATCGCCTACGGAGGCCTGGTTGCCACCGCACTCGAGGCGGCCCAGGCCGGCCAGGACGAAGGCTGGGACATCGAGGTCATCGATCTGCGTAGCCTTGCGCCCTTCGATGACGACACCGTCGCCTCGTCGGTGCGCCGGACGGGGCGCGCCGTAGTTATCCACGAGGCATCCGGGTTCGGTGGGTACGGAGCGGAGGTAGCGGCCCGCTTGAGCGAGCAGTGCTTCCACTATCTCGCCGCTCCGATCCTTCGCGTCACCGGGTTCGATATCCCCTATCCCCCACCCAAGTTCGAAGGGCATCACCTGCCCAGCGTCGACCGGATCCTGGACGCCATCGAGCGTTTGCAGTGGGATGACCAGTGGGATGACCAGCGGGATGACCATGCCTGACTTCCTGCTACCAGATCTGGGGGAAGGTCTCACCGAGGCTGAGATCGTGGGATGGCACGTCCAGATCGGTGATCGGGTCGAGATCGATCAGATTGTCGTCGAGGTCGAGACCGCGAAGGCCGCCGTCGAGGTACCGATTCCATTCGCCGGGGTCGTCGACGTGCTGCACGCGCAACCAGGTGAGACAGTCGCCGTCGGGGCGCCGCTGATCAGCGTCACGGCTCGGCCGAAAAGGGCGCCGGACGAGGGCTTCGGTGAACCGGGCCTCATCACGCCCACCGTCTCAACCACCGAGCAGGCCGACGAGGGCAGCGGAAATGTCCTCATCGGTTACGGGACACCGAACCGCACGGCCCGGCGCCGGCGCGGGCCCCGACGGACGCCGCACCAGGCTCAGGTTGCTGCGGTCAACGGCTCGGCCATCGCGGCAACACCGCCGGCGAGTGGACGCGCGATCGCGGTGATCTCGCCGCTGGTCCGCAAGATCGCCCGCGACGCCGACATCGATCTCGGCGTCGTCGAAGGGACCGGACCAGCGGGGTTGGTACTTCGTCGAGATGTCGAACAGGCGATCTCGCAGGGCGCAGCCCAGACCGAGCCAGGGACATCCCCACCGGACAGCACGGCAGTATCGAACGAATCGGCCGGACCAATTGACACCGAACAGCGGATACCGATCAAGGGCTTGCGCAAGATCGTCGCCGACAAGTTGAGCCGTTCACGCCGCGAGATACCGGAGGCAACGGTCTGGGTCGACGTGGACGCTACCGGCCTGCTGGCCGCCCGCGCGGAATTGAACCGGCGCGAGGAGGAGCGACCGGTGAGCGTACTCGCACTGCTCGCCCGGTTCGCCATTCTCGGGCTGCGGCGCTACCCCGAACTCAACGGCCGCATCGAAGCCGACGAGATCGTCATGCCCACCCAGGTTCATCTCGGTTTCGCTGCCCAGACCGAGCGGGGTCTGGTCGTCCCCGTTGTCCGCGATGCGCACCGTCTCGCAACCAGGGACCTGTCGGCGGCGATCAGCCGCCATACCTCCTCGGCACGCGCCGGATCGCTCACCCCCGCCGAGCTCAGCGGTGGGACGTTCACCGTGAACAACTACGGCGTTTTCGGTGTCGACGGCTCGGCCGCGATCATCAACCATCCCGAGGTGGCGATCCTCGGCATCGGCCGGATCATCGACAGGCCGTGGGTTCACAACGGCGAACTCGCCATCCGCAAGCTCACTCAGCTCACCCTTGCCTTCGACCACCGGGTGTGCGACGGCGCGACGGCGGGCGGCTTCCTACGCTTCGTCGCCGACTGCGTCGAGTCTCCGGTCCTGGCCCTCGGCGAACTCTGAGCTGTGAGCGCCTGCCGAACGGAAATCCGGGCTCGCCGCACGGCGAACTGCCCCTGCGCAGGTGTAGTCAAGCTCGCCATCGCGCGTTGACTTCGGACGATCGGAGCGCAACAATAACTGAACGAACGAACGGTTAGTAAATTTACGCGGAGGTTCCTATGCCCGTCTTGCCGAGCTTCGTGGGAGGTTCGTGGGTCACGCCTTCCTCCGACGGCGCACCGATCTCGGATGCCGTTACCGGCGAGGAGGTCGCGCGGCTGTCGACGTCGGGCATCGACATGGCAGCCGCCCTGGACTACGGACGGCGGGTGGGTGGTCCTGCGCTGCGAGATTTGACATTTCACCAGCGAGCCGCATTGCTCAAGGCGCTGGCGTCGTTCCTGCGGGAACACCGCGAGGAGCTGTACGCACTGTCCGCCCGTACCGGTGCGACGCTCGGCGACTCGAAATTCGACATCGACGGTGGGCTCGGCGTCCTGTTCAGCTACGCCAGTAAGGGACGTCGGGAGCTACCGGCGGACACGGTCCTCCTCGACGGCGACGCCGAACCGCTCGGGCGGGGCGGCACGTTCCTCGCTCAGCACATCTGGACGCCGTTGCGCGGGGTCGCCGTGCAGATCAACGCCTTCAATTTCCCCGTCTGGGGACCGCTGGAAAAGTTCGCGCCGGCGTTTCTGGCCGGGGTACCCAGCCTGGTCAAGCCGGCCAGCCCGACCGCGTATCTGGCGCACCGCCTGGTCGCCTTGATGGCCGAATCAGGGTTGCTACCGGACGGGAGCTTGCAGCTGATAGCGGGCAGCGCAGGGGACCTGCTCGACCACCTGACCGAGCAGGACTTGGTCGGCTTCACGGGTTCGGCCAGTACTGCGCAGCGGCTGCGCACCCACCCGGCCGTGATCTCGAATTCAGTGCGGTTCACCGCCGAGGCCGACTCGCTGAACTGTTCCATCCTCGGTCCGGATGCGACCCCGGGCACGCCGGAGTTCGAGCTATTCGTGAAGGGCTTGGCGGCCGAAATGACCGTCAAGGCGGGTCAGAAATGTACCGCGATCCGGCGGGCCATCGTACCGAACCAGCTGCTCGACGCTGTAGCCGAGGCGGCTGCAGCCCAGTTGGCGCAGGTCGTCATCGGCAACCCGGCGAACCCCGGGGTACGGATGGGTCCGCTGGCCGGCCTCGACCAGCGCGACGAGGTTCGCCGTTGTCTCAAGGCACTCACCGATGCCGGCCGGATCGTCTTCGGCGATCCGGAGCGCGTCGCGGTGGTGGACGCCGACGCCGAGCGCGGCGCGTTCATGTCACCGGTCCTGCTCGTCGCCGAGCCGAACCGTGCCGAGCCACATGAGGTGGAGGCCTTCGGTCCGGTGAGCACACTCATCGGCTACAGCTCGGTCGCTGACGCCGTGGGGTTGGCGGCTCGCGGAAAGGGCAGTCTGGTCGGCTCGCTCGTCACCCACGACTCCGACTTCGCGCGGCAAGTCGTCCGTAGCGTCGCCCCGTGGCACGGCCGGCTCTTGGTCCTCGATCGCGACGATGCCGGGGAATCCACCGGTCACGGTTCGCCCTTGCCCACCCTGGTGCACGGCGGGCCGGGCCGAGCCGGTGGCGGCGAGGAGCTGGGCGGCATCCGTGGCGTGCATCACCACATGCAACGCACCGCCGTGCAAGGCTCGCCCCGGATGCTGACCGCAGTCGCCGGCCGTTGGATGCCCGGCGCCGAAAGGGAGTTCACCGCTGTTCACCCGTTCCGCAAGTCGTTGCGGTTCCTGCGGATCGGTGACTCCGTGCTTGCCGGGCCCCGTCGGGTGACCGCCGAGGACGTGGCCGAGTTCGCCGAGTTCACCGGCGACACCTTCTACGCCCACACCGACGCGGTTGCGGCCGCCGCGAACCCGTTCTTCGACGGCATCGTCGCGCACGGTTACCTGATCCTGTCCTTGGCCGCCGGCCTGTTCGTGGACCCCGAACCGGGGCCCGTGCTCGCCAACTACGGCATCGACAACCTGCGGTTCCTGACGCCGGTGTACCCGGGAGACGAGCTGACCGTCACCTTGACCTGCAAGGCGATCACGCCACGGGGGGACAGCGAGCACGGCGAGGTGCGCTGGGATGCCGACGTGACCAAACAGGGTGGCGACTCGGTGGCCAAGTATGACGTGCTCACGATGGTGGCCAAGGAGTGGCAATTATGACGATGTCGCTTGATGCACCTGACGAAACGATGTTGCAACAGCACTTCGACAGCACCATCGCCCATGAGCATCGGGTCGAGCCCCGGGACTGGATGCCCGACGGCTACCGCAAGACGATGATCCGGCAGATCGCGCAGCACGCGCATTCGGAGATCATCGGCATGCAGCCCGAAGGCAACTGGATCACTCGGGCACCGTCGCTTCGGCGCAAGGCGGTCCTGCTGGCGAAGGTGCAGGACGAAGCCGGTCACGGGATGTACCTTTACTCCGCGGCTGAAACGCTGGGCGCCGACCGGGCCGACCTCACCGACAAGCTGGTGCACGGCCAGCAGAAGTACTCCTCGATCTTCAACTACCCCACCTTGTCATACGCCGACGTGGGTGTGATCGGCTGGCTGGTCGATGGTGCCGCGATCTGCAACCAAGTGCCCCTTTGTCGCAGTTCCTACGGCCCATACGGGCGCGCGATGATCCGGATCTGCAAGGAGGAATCCTTCCACCAACGGCAGGGGTACGAGCTGCTGATGACGATGATGGCAGGCACCGACGCGCAGCGGGCCATGGTGCAGGGTGCGGTGGATCGGTTCTGGTGGCCGTCGTTGATGATGTTCGGTCCTCCCGATGACGCCTCGGTCAACACCGAGCAGTCGATGGCGTGGGGTATCAAGCGGCACACCAACGACGAGCTGCGTCAGCGCTTCGTCGACATGTCGGTTCCACAAGCCGAAAAGCTCGGCGTGAGGCTGCCCGATCCCGAGCTGGCCTGGAACGACGCGCGCCAGCATTACGACTTCGGCTCGGTCGACTGGGACGAGCTCTCTGCCGTCATCAAGGGCAACGGCCCCTGCAACGCCCAACGCGTGGCGCACCGCAAGGCCGCGCACGACGAGGGCGCCTGGGTCCGGGACGCCGCCACCGCCTACGCCGCAAAAACGTCCCGCCGACTCGAGGCCAAGACATGACCGAATGGCCCCTGTACGAGGTGTTCCTACGTGGCAAGCGGGGGTTGAACCACGTCCACGTCGGATCGCTGCATGCCGCCGACCCGGAGATGGCCTTGCATCACGCCCGCGACCTGTACACCCGCCGCAACGAGGGCGTCAGCATCTGGGTGGTTCCCGCCGCGATGATCACGGCGTCCAGCCCGGATGAGAAGGACCCGTTCTTCGCCCCGGCCGGTGACAAGGTCTACCGCCACCCCACCTTCTACGAGATTCCCGACGATGTCCCGCACATGTGAGCCGGTGACCAGCAGATGATCGAAGACGAGTTCGGCGCCTATCACGCGCTGACCGAAAGCGAGGACGACCACCGCTGGGCGTTCGGCACCGGATTCACCGACGCGTTGGAAGGGGTCGACACCGGAGTTGCCGAGGGCATCGACGGTGACGCCCTTGCCGCGTATTGCCTGATGCTGGGTGATGACGCCCTGATCTACTCCCATCGCCTTCAGCAATGGATCACGCGCGCTCCGGAGTTGGAGGAGGAGACGGCACTGGGCAACATCGCCCTCGACCTGCTCGGCCAGGCCCGGATGCTGCTGGCCCGAGCCGGCCGTGCCGACGGGACCGGACGCGACGAGGACCGGTTTGCGTTCTTCCGAGACGAGCACGAATTCCGCAATGTGCGACTGGTCGAACGGCTCGACCAGGACTTTGCCGAACTGGTCGCCCGCCTGTTGATCTTCTCGGCCTTCCGGCTCGCACTCTTCGACGGGCTGCGGGCCTCGACTGATCCGGTACTGTCCGCCATCGCGGAGAAGGGCGTCAAGGAACTGACCTACCACCGCGACTACGCCGCGAGCTGGGTGGTCCGCCTCGGCGACGGCACCGAGTTGTCGCACCGGAGGATGCAGGCCGCCATCGAGGTCAATTGGCCGCTGCTGGATGAGCTGTTCACGCCGCACGCGGTCGAGGCCGCACTCGCCGGGGTCGCTGTCGAGGTCGGCACGCTGCGCGCGGAGGTGGAGGCCGTGCTGGACACCGTTCTGGCCACTGCGAGCCTGGACCGGCCGGACCTCGCACCGATGGCGAAGCTTCGCGGGCTGGCCGGTCGCGACGGCGTGCACACCGAGGCGTTGGGCATGCTGCTCGCCGAACTGCAGAGCGTCGCCCGGGCCCACCCGGATGCAACGTGGTGAGCACCGTGACCGCAGCACGCGATATTGCCGCGCAGGTGCCGGATCCCGAGCTGCCGATACTGACCTTGGCTGATCTCGGCATCCTGCGCGATGTTCGGGAGGAGGCCGGCACCGTCACGGTCACCATCACGCCCACCTATTCCGGGTGCCCAGCTATGCGCGAGATGAGCCACGATCTACGCCACCGCCTGCAGCAGGCCGGCTACCCCGAGGTCATCGTGCGAACCGAATTGTCCCCACCGTGGAGCAGCGACTGGATCACCGAGGCGGGCCGCCGAAAGCTCGCGGCGGCCGGGATAGCCCCACCGAATCCAGCCCATCGACGGGTTGCCGGCCCGATACCGCTGACGCTCACGGTCAGATCACGGACGATCGCCTGCCCGCAATGCGGATCTCTCCGGACCGCCGAGACCGCTGCGTTCAGCGGCACGGCCTGCAAGGCGCTCTACCGCTGCGTGGAGTGCCGGGAACCGTTCGAGTACGTCAAGGAGATCTGATGACTCGTACCGATTTCCATCCGCTGCGCGTGAGCGCCGTCGAGAGCCTCACCGACGACTCCGCCGCCGTGACCTTCGAAATCCCGGCGGAATTGCAAGACCGTTTTGCGTTCGCGCCTGGGCAGTCGTTGACGGTGCGGCACGGCGGCGAGCGGCGCTCCTACTCCATCTGCGCGCCGGCGGGAAAGGCCCCGCGAATCGGTGTGCGCGAAGTTGCCGGTGGCGCCGTCTCGGGCTGGCTGGTCCACGAGCTGCGACCCGGCGACACCTTGGAGGTCCAGGAACCGACCGGCTCGTTCACGCCGGATCTCAGCACCGGCGGCCGTCACGTTCTGATCGCAGCCGGCTCGGGTATCACGCCGATGCTGTCCATCGCCGCCTCGGTCCTCGCATCCCATCCGGACTCGACGGTCACGCTGCTGTATGGCAACCGGCGCAGCGATTCCGTCATGTTCGCCGACGATGTCGCTGACCTCAAGGACGCCCATCCCGCCCGAATGTGCCTGGTCCACGTGCTGTCCCGTGAGCCTCAGGAGGTCGAACTGTTCAGCGGCCGGCTGGACGCCGCCAAGCTGCGCGAGTTGCTGCCCGCGCTCCTTGACGTGCCCGCGGTCGATCACTGGTGGCTGTGCGGACCGTTCGGAATGGTTACCGACGCTATGGACGTGCTGACCTCCGCCGGGGTCGCGGCCGGGCGAATTCATCGGGAGCTGTTCTACGTCGGCGATGACCCTCCGGTGCAGACCCGGCACGAGGAGGCGCCCCTGGGCATCGGGGCCGAAGTAACGGTCGTCCTCGACGGCCGGAGCACCACGACCACCATTCCCGCCGATGTGCCAGTTCTGGACGGTGCGCAGCGGATCCGGCCGGATTTGCCCTTCGCCTGCAAGGGTGGAGTCTGCGGCACCTGTCGCGCGCTGGTCACCCACGGCCAGGTCCATATGCGGCGCAACTACGCCCTGGAGCCGGACGAGGTGGCAGCCGGTTATGTCCTGACCTGCCAGTCGTTGCCGGTAACCGACACCGTCACCGTCGACTTCGACTCATGATGCCGGCGCTCCAGCGACGGGTTACCCGCGGCTGACACCTCGCAAACGGGGGCTAGCGGCACAAGTGGTTTCAGCCCCATCACAACCGACTCCAAACGTGCGTCGAGTACCCCATTCCTCCCCTGGCCAGGCGCGTCCGCGGGTGCGAAGCTGACGATGGGCCGGATGCATTCGGCACCCGGGCTGAACCGGTTAGGGGCCGTCAGATGGACGTCATGATCAGCAACCTCGAGCGGGACGGCGAGATGCGGCCGTTCGCCGCACACGGCCATGCGAAGCTGGCCAGCGCAGGTGGCTTGACCCTGATGAGGGGGGTATTCGAACCGGGTTGGCGATGGTCCGCCGACGTGGCACCCATTGCCGGCACCGAGTCTTGTCAGACCCGGCACCTCGGTTACGTCCTGGCCGGCACGATGCGGGTCAGACTCGAAGACGGGTCCGAGACCGATATCAGCGCCGGTGACCTGTTCGACCTACCGCCCGGGCATGACGCCTGGGTGCTCGGCGACGTGGCGTGCGAAATGGTGGACTACTCCCCCGAAGCAACGCGTTACGCCCGCGCCAGTGGCATTTCCGAGCCCAACGATCCGGCAATGATGCTGGTACGCAGGGGTTACCAGGCCTTCAACGCCCACGACATGGACACGCTGCGGACGATCCTCGCCGCAGACGTGGTCCAACACGTACCTGGTAGCGGGCCACTGGCCGGCACCTACAAGGGTGCAGATTCCGTGCTCGGCTACTACGGCAAACTGGCCGAGCTGACCGACGGGACATTCCGTGCCGATCTCATCGACGTTCACGGTGATGGGCTCGGCCACGTCACGGCGGTGCACCAGATCAGCGCGACGCGCAACGGCACCACCCGGGTCAGTCGCGGGTCGATCCTGTTCAGCGTTGTCGGTGACAAGGCCATGGACCTGCTGGAATTGCATGGCGATTTGCCCGGCGACGACGCATTCTTCAGCTAACTGCGCAACACGTCATCACTAAATCCACCGGCGAGGGCACGCAGAGCTGCGTCAAGGTAGTGGGCGAGTTCGGCGTCGGCCTTGACGGCCCATTGTTCGTAGGCGGCCCGACAGGTGGCCAGTGTCGATCGCCCGATCGCTAGCGGGTACAGGGAGTCGGCCGCCAAGCCGGTACGTCGGGCCACGAATTCCGCGACTGCCCGCTCCCAGGCGTCGTAGTGGATGGTGGCGCTGGCTGCCAGGGCAGGGACCGAGCTGATCAGGTTCATCCGGGTCCGCAGCTCGGCGACGTCCTCGGCCTGGTAATGGTTGGCGGCGAGGACGACCTCACGAACGGCCTGCATCACGGGTAGCTCGGCCGCAACGTCGGCGAAGAGCCGGCGAATGGTCTCGACCTCGTGGTCGAACGCACTCCACAGCACCTCGGATTTCGAGTCGAAGTAACGGAAGAAGGTCCGTCGGCTGACACCAGCGCCGGAGGCGATCTCGTCGACGGTGGTTTCCTCGAAACCCCGCGTCGAGAAGAGTCGGAGCGCGACCAGTTCGAGTTCTCGGGCGCTGGTGCCCGGTGGGCGGCCGCGGCGTGCGTTGCTCCCGCCGGCGAGCGGACTCTCGCTCATTTCCCAGACTCATCTCTGCCAGGGTCTTGTTTCTGTCACGCGGTGACGTTAACGTACTGGCTATTCGACACGCTGTGCCAAATATGCCCGGCGTTCCTTCCCCCGGAGGTTTCCACCATGCCTGACGCAGCCACCGAGCTGACCGACGACACGACCGCGGTTCCGGCCAAGGAGTTGCTGGCCCAGGAGTTGCTGGTCGAGGAATCGCTGGTCGAGGAGGTCTCGATCGACGGCATGTGCGGTGTCTACTAGCCTTCCGGCGCCACCGTTCGATCTCGACGCCGCATGGAGTCTGCACTCACAGGTGTCGATCCGTCCGGAACGATTCGGCGCCCTGCTGTACCACTTCGGGACGAGGCGGCTTTCCTTCCTGAAGAACCCCGCCTTGCTCGCGGTCGTCCAGTCGCTGGACACCCAGCCCAGCGCCCGTGCGGCGTGTCTGCACGCCGGGGTCCCAGCCCCTGAGTTGCCCGGTTACCGCAGCGCGTTGGCGACGCTGGCGACATCGAACATGATCACTCAGCGAGGAGCAGCATGACGGCAACGACCCTGCCCTTGGTCGAGCAATTTCAGCTCGGGCTGGACGCGCCTATCTGCCTGACCTGGGAACTGACGTACGCCTGCAATCTGTCTTGCGTACATTGCCTGTCCAGCTCGGGCCGACGCGACCCCGCCGAGCTGACCACGGCCGAATGCAAGGCCGTCATCGACGAACTCGAGCAGATGCAGGTCTTCTACGTCAACATCGGCGGTGGTGAACCGACCGTCCGCTCGGACTTCTGGGAATTGGTCGACTACGCCACTGCCCACCACGTAGGGGTGAAGTTCTCTACCAACGGCATCAAGTTGAGCCCCGACATCGCCCGAAGGCTCGCGGCCAGCGACTACGTCGACGTCCAGATCTCGCTCGACGGCGCGACCGCGGAGATCAATGACGCTGTCCGGGGCAGCGGATCCTATGAAACCGCCTTACGCGCCATGCAGAATCTCGCCGATGCCGGCTTCACCGGATTCAAGATCTCGGTCGTGATGACCAGACAGAACGTCGACCAGCTCGATGCCTTCAAGGCGATCGCCGACCGGTTCAACGCCCAGCTGCGAATAACGCGGCTACGGCCGTCCGGCCGAGGCGCGGATGTCTGGGACGAGCTGCACCCGACCGCGCAGCAACAACGGGTGCTCTATGACTGGCTGGTCGCCCACGGCGAAGGAGTGCTCACCGGTGATTCCTTCTTCCACCTGGCGGCATTCGGAGACGCCTTGCCCGGCCTGAACCTGTGCGGGGCCGGGCGGGTGGTCTGCCTGATCGACCCGCTGGGAGATGTCTATGCCTGCCCGTTCGCCATCCACGACACCTTCCTGGCCGGCAACGTCCGCTCGCCCGGCGGATTTCAGGAAGTCTGGCAACACTCGGAGCTGTTCACCGAGCTGCGCCGGCCACAGACCGGCGGTGCCTGCAACTCCTGCTCGGCGTTCGACGCCTGCCGCGGAGGCTGCATGGCGGCCAAGTTCTTCACCGGACTCCCCCTCGACGGCCCCGATCCCGAATGCGTCAAAGGCCACGGGGAACTGGCTCTGGCCGGTGTTGCGTCCGGCAGCGCACCGAGACCCTCGCTGGATCACTCCCGGCGCGGTACATCAGGATCGCGCTCGGTGCCGATCACCCTGGGTCGCCCCGGTACCGAAACCCGCGCACCGGTCAGCGCCTGCAACGAGAACCCGCTGGCCGACTTCGTACCGGCCGAACAAAGCAGCTAGCTTCGTGCCCGCTCAGTCCGCTGCCGTCCTGCTCGCCGATCTGACCTCTCCGGAGGTCGGCTGGCGGGCGGCGGCCGGCGCCATCCTCGCCGTCCCCATCGGGTCGACCGAACAGCACGGCGCGCATCTGCCGTTGTCCACCGACACCGACGTCGCGTTGGCGCTATGTCGCCGACTGGGCGAGTCCCGAACGGATGTGATCATCGCGCCGCCGCTGGCCTACGGCTCCAGTGGCGAACATGCCGGCTTTGCCGGGACATTGTCGATCGGGCAGGTCGCGGTGGAGCTAGTCGTTCTGGAACTGGGCCGGTCGGCAACCGATACCTTCGAACATCTGGTGTTCGTCTCGGCCCATGGCGGCAACACCGAGGCGGTGACCGCCGCGGTGCACACCCTGCGCGCTGAGTCCCGCGACGTGCTGCTGTATCTGCCACGGTGGGAGGGCGATCCGCACGCCGGCCACCCGGAAACCTCGATGATGCTCGACCTAGCGCCCGAACTGGTGCAGCTGGATCGCGCCGTGCGCGGTGATGTCCGGTCGCTGGCCGAGACCTGGCCATTGCTGCGCTCGGGCGGCGTCCGTGCGGTCACCGACACCGGCGTACTCGGCGACCCGACCCATGCGACCGTAACGGCCGGACGCAGGCTGCTCGACGTGCTCGCCGCACGATTGATCCACGACGTGGCCACCTGGTGCCCCCCGGTGCTGCGGTGAGCTCCGCGGCGGCTACCGAGCACGGACGGGTAGCCCTGGTGACCGGCGCCGCTCGCGGCATCGGCGCCGCCACGGTTCTGGCGCTCGCGTCGGAGGGTTGGTGCGTGCTGGCAGTGGACAGCGCCACCGATGATCCCGCCCTCGGCTACCCGATGGGCACGGCGGAGGAGCTCTCCGACGTGGTGCGTGAGGGTAATCGCCGCTCCGGCACCGCGGGCCGGGTGCGGTCGTACTCGGCCGATGTCCGGGACCTGGCCGCCCTGCAAGCCGCGGTAACCGAAGCCGAACAGCAATGGGGTGGGCTCGACGCCGCCCTGGCCGTCGCCGGAGTCATCGCCGGCGGCGCCCCGCTGTGGGAGGTGCCGGTGGAGAGGGAGCGCACGGTGCTCGAGGTCGATCTCGGTGGCGTGTTGAACCTGGCCCGGGTTGCGGTTCCGGCGCTGCTGCGGCGTCCGGTGCCGCGCAGCGGACGATTTCTGGCCGTGGCGTCCACCGCCGCGACCAAAGGCCTGCCGATGCTGGCCGCGTATTGCGCCGCCAAAGCCGGGGTCGCGGGGCTCATCCGCGCGCTGGCCGTCGAACTCGGCGACTCCGGAATCACGGCCAATGCGGTCAGCCCCGGTTCCACCGACACCGCCATCCTGGCGGAGAGCGCCCGGCTCTACGATCTCCCCGCAGCGGCCGCCTTCGCCGTCCAGCAACCCTTTCAGCGACTGCTAGAAGCGTCCGAGATCGGCGCTGTGCTGACGTTTCTCGCCTCTAGGCGAAGCAGCGGTATGACCGGAGCGATCGTGCCGGTCGACGGCGGCCTCGCGCTATGAATTCCGTGGCACCACTTCCGATCGGGTTCTCCATCGACTTCGATCCCGACACCAAGGACCTGGACGACTCGGTGCTGTTCGGCGGCTCGCCCGCGCGGATCATGCGCATCTCCGCGGCCGGACGGCCGGCCCTGGCCGAACTTCGCGCCGGCCGCATTTCCACGGCGGCGGCCGGCGCGCTGGCCCGCAAACTCACCGACGCCAACGTCGCCCATCCCAGGCCACCCGCGCGGACCGCGCCGCTCGACGTCACCGTGCTCATCCCGGTCCGCGATCGGGCACAGCTGCTCGATCGATGCCTTACCGCACTCGGCCGGTGCTACCCGGTTGTCATCGTCGACGACGCCTCCCGCGATCCACAAGCGGTGGCCGAAGTCGTCCGAGCTCACGGAGCCACCCTGCTGTCGCGGTCTGACAACGGCGGTCCGGGGCCGGCCCGTAACACCGGTTTGGCCTTCACCACCAGCGAATTCGTGGCTCTGCTCGACAGTGACTGCATCCCGGGCCCGGACTGGATCTCCGGACTCGCGGCACATTTCGCCGACCCGCTGGTAGCTGCCGTCGCACCCAGGATCGTCGCCGCTGCTCCGACTCACTCTGCTCGGACGCAATCTGCTCGGACTCACTCTGCTCCGATTCACTCTGCTCGGACTCATCCGGCCCCGGCGCATCCCCGTTCGGCCACTCAGAGTGTGGCCAGCCGGTTCACCGAAGCCAACGGAAGCCTCGACCTCGGACCTCGCGAGGCCCGGGTCCTTGCGTCCGGGCGGGTGTCCTACGTTCCCACCGCCGCATTGCTGGTCCGGCGGGCGGCTCTGGTTTCCCTCGGAACCGGACCGTTCGATGAGTCCCTGCGAGTCGGTGAGGACGTCGACCTGATCTGGCGATTGCACGACGCTGATTGGCGAATCCGCTATGATCCGTCGGTCGAGGTCGGCCACCAGGAGCCGGAGACCTGGCGGGCGTTGCTGGCCCGGCGGTTCCGCTACGGGACGTCGGCCGCGCCGCTGGCCGCGCGACATCCCGAGGCCATGGTGCCGCTGGCCCTTCACCCCTGGCCGACCCTCACCGTGACCGCGCTGCTGGGCCGCCGCCCGGTCGTGGCTGCCGTGGGCTTCGCCGGGGCCGTGCTCAGCATGCGCGCAAGCTTGCAGCGCGCGAACATGCCGGCGCGGGGGGTGGTGCCCGCCATGGCCACGGCCAGCAACCAGACCTGGCTCGGTCTGGGACGCTACCTCACTCAGTTCGGCTCCCCGTTCCTCCTTACCGCGTTGCTGAAACCAGGAGGCCGTACCCGCACCCGCCGCTGGGGTCGCCAGGTCGCCGCCGCGTCCCTGCTGCTCGGGCCGCCCTTGGCCACCTGGACAAAGCTGCGTCCACAGCTGGACCCGGCGCGGTTCCTGCTGGCCCAATGTGCCGATGACATCAGCTACGGCGCAGGCGTGTGGGCCGGAGCGCTGCGCGAACGCACCATGCGGCCGTTGCGCCCCCGCCTCGTCTGGCGCCCGCTACGTGTCGACACGCTTCGCGACCGGGTGCAATCCCGAATGCAGCCTCTGACACCACTGCTGGCACGGATCCGCTTTCACCTTTAGAAAGGCATCATCATGGCCACCGCCTGGTTCGAAACCGTCGCAGAGGCGCAGCGTCGCGCGAAGAAACGGCTACCCAAGTCCGTCTATGGTGCCCTGATCGCCGGCAGCGAGAAGGGCCTCACACTGAGCGAAAACCTCACTGCCTTCGATGAGCTGGGCTTCGCCCCGCACGCCGTCGGCCTGTCGTCCAAGCGCGATCTGGCCACCACCGTCATGGGTCAGCCGATCTCGATGCCCGTCATCATCTCGCCCACCGGTGTCCAGGCCGTTCACCCTGACGGTGAAGTCGCAGTCGCCCGCGCCGCAGCCGCTCGCGGCACCGCCATGGGATTGAGCTCGTTTGCCAGCAAGTCTCTTACCGAGGTGGTCGCAGCGAACCCGCAGACTTTCTTCCAGAGCTACTGGATCGGCAACCGCGACGACATGCTGGCCCGGACCGAAAGGGCCAAGGCCAGCGGCGCGGTCGGCCTGATCATCACCCTGGACTGGTCCTTCTCCCACGGCCGGGACTGGGGCAGCCCGCACATCCCCGACAAGATCGACCTCCGGGAGCTGATCCGGTTCGCTCCCGAGGGCCTACGGCATCCTCGGTGGCTGCTCGCCTTCGCCAAGACCGGGCGGATCCCTGATCTGACGGTGCCGAACATGGTGGCGCCCGGAGCGGACCCGCTCACCTTCTTCGGCGCGTACGGGCAGTGGATGCAATCGGCCTTACCGACGTGGGAGGATGTCGCCTGGCTGGCCGAACAGTGGGGCGGGCAGTTCATGCTCAAGGGCATCATCCGGGTCGATGACGCCAAACGCGCCGTGGACGCCGGCGTCACCGCCATCTCGGTCTCCAACCATGGCGGAAACAATCTCGACGGCACACCTGCGCCGATCCGTGCGCTCCCCGCTATCGCCGGGGCCGTCGGTGACCAGGTCGAGATCCTGCTCGACGGGGGCGTCCGGCGTGGCAGCGACGTGGTGAAGGCCGTCGCCCTCGGCGCCCGGGCGGTCATGATCGGCCGCGCCTACCTCTGGGGCCTGGCCGCCAACGGCGAGGCCGGCGTGGCGAACGTTCTCGACATTCTCCGCGGCGGTATCGACTCCGCCCTTCTCGGCCTCGGCCACTCCGCCATCGCCGAACTCAGCCCGGATGATCTCGTCATACCAGCTGCATTCCCTCGCGCGCTCGGCGTGATGCCGGCCTCCCGCGACAGCTGAGTATCATCAAGCGCCCGAAGCCGCGACCTGCTCGAGGTGATCCATTGCCTCCTGCATCCCGCCTTCCATGCCGGAGTCGATGACCACGTCGCGCAACTCCCGGCAGGAAAGCTCCATGAGAAGTGTGAGGGTTGTTCGCCCGTCGCCCTCGGAGAAGATCGCGGTGGTCACCGCGCCTTCCTCGCCGGGCATGCCTTCATAGATCTCGGTCGAGACGATGCGCTCGTTCTCCACGATCTCCAGGTACTCGCCGTGGAAGGCCACCTCGAACCCACCGTTCGCCGCCATGGCGTAACGCCAGGTGCCACCGACGCGCAGGTCGACCTCCGCGACCGTCACCTCGCCCCGGTCCCCGCTCCACCACCGCTTGATCAGTTCGGGAGTGGTCCACGCCTGGTAGACCAGGTGTTTTGGCGCGGCGAACTCCCTCGTGATCAAGATCTGGGTGTCCGTCGGGAGTGTCACCACTGCCGAGCCGCTACTCGTTCCTGCCTTCACCTGCCTGCTCCTTCTCCTTGAGTTCGGCCAAGACGGCATCCAGCCTGTCGAAGCGTTGCGACCACGACCGCTCGTAGTTCTTCACCCAGTCGTGGATGGGCTTGAGCGGATGGCCGTTGAGCCGGTATAACCGCTGCCGACCTTCCTCACGCACCTCGACCAGCCCTACTTGCCTCAGCACCCTGAGGTGCTTGGACACCAGCGGCTGGGCCAGACCGAGCTGCGCGACCAGGTCGTTCACGGGTCGTTCCCCGGCAGCCAGCACATCCAAGATCTGCCGCCGCCGAGGCTCGGCGACTGCATTGAACGCATCTGTTGTCGTCGCTGCCCTGGCCATGGACGGATCATATACTCATATAGACATATGTCAATCCATGGCCATCGGCTGCCCTTCGAATGCAACAGCGGGCGCCAGCAGGCCTGCGGTCCGGATTGCGGGACGCGCCTCGGTCAGATCGCCGGCAACCGGCCGGGAGCGGCGAGGTCATCGTGCAGCTGCTGTGCACGGTTCGCGCTGTCGACGAACACCACGCGGGGACGGTAGGAACGCGCCTCGCTGTCGGCCAGCGAGACGTAACTGATGATGATCACGAGGTCGTCCGGAAAGACCAGATGCGCGGCCGCGCCGTTTATCCCGACGACCCCGCTGCCCCGCTCGCCTTCGATCACGTACGTCTCGAGCCGTGCGCCGTTGGTTACGTCGACAACGTGCACGAGCTCGCCCGGCAGCAGGTCTGCCGCATCCATCAGATCGCGGTCGATGGTGACCGAGCCGACGTAGTCCACGTCGGCGTGCGTGACCGTTGCCCGGTGGATCTTGGACTTCAACATCGTGCGGTAGACCGTCATCGGACAACGGTAAGGATCACTACCTCGATCAGCCACAAACTGTGGGCGACACCATTCGGTGGGCGGTTGGGTGCGACGGTTGGGTGCGGTGAGCAGCAGACCGGCTCGCGGCGGGGTCCGCAGACCCCACTGAATTGGTTCCTTAGCCTGCGAAGCAGGCGGGAGCCGTGCCGCGTACGCCGGGAACCGCAAGGAACAGCGCACCGGCTACTGCCTCACGACCTGCTAGCCCGAGCGCCGAGGTCGTGATGTACAGCTCGTCCAACTGCGGACCGCCGAAGGTACAGGCGGTGACGCGCGACGTCGGCAGCTCGATCACCTCGTCCAGCGCGCCCGCCG
>JAVEEN010000279.1 GCA_030840445.1 Pseudonocardiales bacterium | reverse complement strand
TAGGCGATTTCGAGCTGCATGCCCAAGCTGTGATCGTCACTTCGGGTGGCATCGGCGGTAATCACGACCTGGTGCGCCAGAACTGGCCCGCTCGGCTAGGCAGGCCGCCGGTGAAGATGGTGGCCGGCGTACCGGCGCATGTGGACGGACGGATGCTGGCCATCACCGAGGCCGCCGGCGGGCATGTCATCAACGGCGACCGGATGTGGCATTACACCGAGGGGCTGCAGAACTGGAACCCGATCTGGCCCGATCACGGTATCCGGATCCTGCCAGGGCCGTCGTCGTTGTGGCTTGACGCCCGCGGCCAGCGGTTACCGGTCCCGTTGTTCCCGGGCTTCGACACGCTGGGCACCTTGGAACACATTATGCGTTCGGGATACGAGTACACCTGGTTCGTCCTCACCCGCAAGATCATCGAGAAGGAGTTCACCCTTTCCGGGTCGGAACAGAATCCTGATCTCACCGGCAGGTCGGTCCGCCAGGTGCTCGGCCGAATCCGTGGGGGGGCGCCGGCGCCGGTGACCGCGTTCGTCGAGCACGGCGTCGACTTCGTGCGGGCAACGGGCTTGGCCGAACTGGTGGCCAAGATGAATGCGCTCGCAGGTAACGGCCTGCTGGAGCTGTCCGATGTACAAGGGCAGATCGAGGCTCGGGACCGCGAGATCGACAACCCGTTCACCAAGGATCTGCAGGTCACCGCGATCCGAGGAGCGCGCCGGTACCTCGGCGACAAGCTGACCCGGGTCGCTACGCCGCACCGGATCCTCGATCCCGGCGCGGGCCCGTTGATCGCCGTCCGGTTGAACATCCTGACCCGGAAGTCGCTCGGCGGCCTGGAGACCGACCTCGCCGCGCGGGTGCTGCGCGCGGGCGGCGAGCCGCTGCCGGGCCTCTACGCGGCGGGCGAAGCTGCCGGCTTCGGCGGCGGCGGCATGCACGGATACCGTTCGCTGGAAGGCACTTTCCTCGGCGGCTGCATCTTCTCCGGACGGGCGGCCGGCCGAGCCGCGGCTGAGGCCACCGCCTGAGCCGTCACCGTTCAGATCTCGGCGTGTTGCCTGATCCAGGCGTGCATGGCGACCCCGGCCGCCACTCCGGCGTTGATGGAACGGGTGGAACCGAACTGGGCGATGGACAGGGTCACGGTCGCCACCTGGTGGGCGTGCTCGGTGAGACCCGGTCCTTCCTGACCGAACAGGAACAGTGACCGGCGCGGCAGGACCGCGGTCTCGATGGGGCTGGCGCCGGGGGTGTTGTCGATCCCGACGATGGTGTAGCCGCCGTCCTCGGCGTAGCGGAGAACGTCGGCGAGGGTCGGCAGGTGCCTGAGGTGCTGATAGCGATCGGTGACCATCGCGCCCCGCCGATTCCAGCGCTTCCGGCCGACGATCAGAACCTCGCGGGCCAGGAAGGCGTTCGCGGTCCGAACGACAGTGCCGATATTCGCGTCGTGCTGCCAGTTCTCGATCGCTACCACGAAGTCATGGCGTCGGGTGTCCAGGTCGGCCACGATGGCCTCGACCCGCCAGTAGCGGTAGCCGTCGGAGACATTGCGACGGTCGCCGTGTTCCAGCAACTCGGGATCGAATCGATCATCGGTCGGCCAAGGCAACGGATGCGGACCCACGCCCACCGCGTGGTCCGGCGTCGCATCGTCGGGGTCGCGGTCCGCGGCCGGCGGTGCGGAGGAAGGCGGCTCGCCCACGCGGCGCTCAGGCCAACCCGAGGTCGCCGAGACTGAACGCGGACCGGCATTCCAGCCCGGACTGTCGAATCGTCTCAGCCGCACCACGGTCGACGATCAGGGCGACCCCGACCACCGCTGCGCCGGCTTCGGTCAACGCCTGCACCGCGGTCAGCGGACTGCCGCCAGTGGTGGAGACGTCCTCGACGACCAGCACCCGGCGCCCCGCCACGCTCGGTCCCTCCACCCGCTGCTGCATCCCGTGCTTCTTCTCGGCCTTGCGGACCACGAAGGCGTCCACGGTGCCATCGGAGGCGTGCATGATCGCGGTACCGACCGGGTCGGCGCCGAGCGTGAGACCGCCGGCGGCGGCGTAGTCCCAGTCGGCGGTCAGTTCCCGCAATACCCGGCCGACCAGAGGAGCCGCCTTGGCCTGCAAGGTGATCCGCCGCAGGTCGATGTAGTAGTCGGCTTCGAGCCCCGAGGACAGCGTCACCCTGCCGTGCACCACGGCCAGGTCCTTGATCAGGGCGAGCAATTCATCACGA
Organism: Pseudonocardiales bacterium; assembly: GCA_030840445.1. Taxonomy (GTDB): domain Bacteria; phylum Actinomycetota; class Actinomycetes; order Mycobacteriales; family Jatrophihabitantaceae; genus Jatrophihabitans_A. The sequence continues at coordinate 3,949 of JAVEEN010000279.1, read as the reverse complement.
TCAGTCACGGCGGCCAGCCTATCGGGTGGGTAGTGGCGCCCCCGCCGTTGGCAGACACCGCGGGTACCTCAGGTACCGCAAACGGACTTGGCGTTGACGGGCAGCCGTTATCGAGTGGCCATCGCCTTGCGGAGCAAGGGCCGCGGGATCAACCGGCTGGCCAACACGATGGCCCGGTACCGGCGGCTCGGGATGCTCACCAACCTGCCGTTACGTACGTCCGCGAGTCCCTCGGCCACCACCCGGTCGGCGTCGAGCCACAACCAGGACGGCAGGTGGCTCATGTCCGTCCCGGTGCGCTCGTGGATCTCGGTGTGCGTGAAACCGGGGCAGATCACGCTCACGCTCACTCCGCTCCCGGCCATCCTGAGCGCCACCCCTTCGGTGAAGGAGGTGACCCACGCCTTGGCCGAGGCGTAGGTCGCGGCGGCACCACGCGGCAGAAAGCCCGCCACCGAGGAGATATTGATGATCTCGCCACGCCCGCGCCGCCGCATCGCGTTCACGCCGGCGTGGGTCAGCCGCAGCACCGCTCGGACGTTGACGTCCAGCAGTTGCTCTTCATCGGCCAATGGCGCCCGGCCGAAGGCCTGGTACAGCCCGATTCCGGCGTTGTTGATGAGGGTGTCGACCGGCTCGTCGTCGGTCGCGATCCGGGCGGCGACCCGGGCGCAGCCCTCATCGGTGGCCAGGTCCGCGGGCAGTACCTCGACCTGTACCAGGTACCGCTCACGCAGCTCGGCCGCCGTCTGCTCCAGCCGCTGAACGTCTCGCGCCACCAGCACCAGATCACGTCCCTCGGCGGCCAGCCGGCGACTGAACGCTGCCCCGATCCCGGAACTGGCCCCGGTCACCAACGCGTAGCCGCAGAGCGGACCGGTCATTCGGTGGGCGCTTTACGCGACTTGGCTCGCGGGGCGGGGCGTTTGGTCGAGGCAGCGGGACCTGTCGGCTTGGCCGGTGACGGGCCATTGGCCACCGAAGACCGGGCCTTACCACGAGCCGCGGGTTTGCCCGGCTCGGCGGACGAATTGCTCGCGGGCCCGGCAACCGGTCGGGTCTTGAACAGGCCACCGAAGGGGGAAGTCGGGGTTGCTCCGCCGTCTGCGGTGGCCGGCTTGCGGAAATAGGCCTTGGACGGTCCGACGAACAACAGCACGACGGCCGCCAGCGCAGCCAGGCCGGTGAGGACGGACAGCACGCGGACGAGAATCGGGACGCTGGCGGTGAAGCCGATGATCCGCGCGACGTCGGACAGCGGGCTGAAGGGCAGCACCACCAGGATGGTGAACAGCCAGCGCGCCCAGTTCCGGCCGTCCCGGATGTACTTGGCGACCAGCAAGATCAGTACCGACCCCACGATCGCTATCAGGAGGTTGGTCCGGACAGAGCTGTCGAAAGCGCTGTTGATGTGCTCGTCTGTCCAGCCCTTGGCCTGGGCACTCGTCCGGATGCTGGCCACCAGATCGGTGCGCGCGGAGAACAGTGAGAGCGCGAATGCGATGACCAGCACGCACCGGGCAATGATCGCGTACCAGGCCCAATCCACCGTTCTGGGCCGATCGCCGCTTGCCGCTGTCTCACTGGCGTCGTCCACGACGGGCGCAGGCAGGTTTGCGGCCGTCTCAGCGGGCGGCGAGGACTCGTTGCTCATGTCGAGCACAGTACCGGCGAGTTGACGCTGCTCACCCCGGCGGCGACAGCCACGCGCCGAACGGCAGGTTCCGGGTGATCCCGAAAACGATCGCCAGCACAATCAAGGACCGGGACAGGTAGGCGGGCAGCCGGGCTGCGCCCCGAGTGCGGTTACGACTGTCGCAGTACCAGCGCCACCACAGCACCAGCAGGAACGGGATTCCGATCACGTACAGCGCGTTGTCGTGCAGCGCCGTCGCGACGTCCCCGTGCAGCAGCGCGTAGGTGGCCCTGGTGGCACCACAGAGCGGGCAATTGAGCCCGGTCACCGCGTGCAGCGGGCACAGCGGCACATGCGTGGTGTTGGGATTGATGTTGTAGAGCACGCCGAGCGCCGCGAGACCCACTCCCGCGGCGACCAACGGCACCGCGGGAGTGGCTCGAACGGGCTGCTGCGTGGAGCTCAAGCGACGCGACCGCCGGTTACTGAGGAGCCGTGACGACGAAGGACGATGCCGCCTTGTCATGCCAGCCCTGATACCGCTTCGTACTGTCGAAGAACGGCGACCAGTACCCGATGGTGCAGATCGCGCCGGTAATTGACAGCACCAGGTAGCGCAGCAGCGCCTTGCCCAAGCCGATGGGACCGCCGGTGTTGGCGTCCACGACCTTGATCTTCATCACCCGTTTGCCGATGGTCTGCTGCTTCACGCCGTTGAAGTAACCGAAGTAGGCGAATGCGGCCACAATCCAGATCAACTCGAGCAGTAGCAGCGCACCGCCGCCGGTGCGGCCCGTGGAGGAGAAGGTACCGGTCTGCGGGTCATAGCTCGAGGTCGCCGACTTGACGAAGGCGGCGGCGAAGATGACGTACAGGATGAGGTAGGGAATGAAGACGATGGCCCAGTCGATCAGTAGGGCCAGGAACCGGCTTCCCATGCTGGCCGGCGAGCCCCCCGGAACCGCGGGACCCGGCTGGCCGTAAGCAGAGTAGGCGGGGGCCGCGCCGTATCCACCGGGTTGTCCGTATGGCTGCTGGCCGTACGGCTGCTGGCCGTACTGGCCTGGCTGGCCATAGCTGGGCTCGCCGTACTGCGGCGGTTGACCCGGCTGGCCGTATTGCGGCGGTTGACCCGGCTGGCCGTATTGCGGCGGCTGGGGCGGCTGGCCGTACTGCGGCGGTTGACCCGGCTGGCCGTACTGCGGCGGCTGGCCATAGCTGGGCTGGCCGTATTGCGGCGGCTGGCCATAGCTGGGCTGGCCGTACTGGGGAGGCTGGCCGGGTTGGGGCGGCTGACCGGGTTGGGGCTGGGCCCAGGGATCGGGTTGAGGGGGCTGCTGCGCCGGCTGTTCCGGCTGGGTTGGTGGCGGCTGGGTTGGTGGCGGCTGCTGGGCAGGAGGCTGATCTGACTGCGGTTGGCCCCACGGGTCGGGCTGCGACGGCTTGTCCTGATCGCCCGAACCGGCGCCCGGATCATTTCCCCACTGGGTCATCTGACGTGTCTCCTGAGGTCGACGCATGGAAGGTGCTCTCGATATACCTACGCCTAGAACCGGCAAACCGGAATCCGCGCGCTGGCGCCGAACCTATCGGAATTTCATCCGAGGGCAAGCCAATCCGAGGTGTGCATCGCCGCGTCGGTGGCGACTACGGTGACTGTTATGGCGCCAGCTAGCGATCTCAGCCGGGACCCGGTGCTCGGGCGAAGCGTCACCGGTCCGGCCGACGCGCGGGAATTGGCGACGTCACCCGTGGCCGATCCCTACCGCGGGCAACTCACCGATCCGTTCTACGAGCAGCCGGTTCCCGACGACGTCGCGCTCTTCGTGCCCCGTGGGACCGGCCCGGCCGCGGTCGCGCGGCCTGCCCGGCGGCCCGCATTACTCCAGGTGCGCCGGCAGACACCGGGAATCGTGGTCACAATCGGCGTCGCGGCTATCGTGCTGGGCGTGCTCATCGCGGTACTCGGCCTGCTGGTCATCGCAGTCATCAACATCTCGAACAACCTCGACGGCGGCGATCGGTCCTTCTACCGGGGGCAGGATGCCACCTACGTCCTACTCGGCGTGCTCGACTTCGGGGTCGCCGTGGCCCTCATCGGTGGGGCGATCGCCGTGATGTCGGGCAAGATCACCGGGCGGATTGCCCTGACGGCTGCGAACTGGGCGGTCGTCGGGCTCAGCGTGTACTGGTGGCGGCAGCCGTCGGTGCCATCGTTCATCCCGATCGCGCTCGGCCTGGTGGCATCGGCCAGCCTGATTGCCCTATATCAGGCCTCGATCACGCGGTGGCTGGGCGTCCAGCCGGCCGCCC
>JAVEEN010000269.1 GCA_030840445.1 Pseudonocardiales bacterium | reverse complement strand
CCCAGATGTGTTCGGCCCGCTGGCTGAGGCAGTAGACCGCGCCCCGGGGGGTCTGGAGGACCTTGCCCGCCCCGCAGATCAGCTGGCGGGTGACCAGGAACGGGATCAGGACGTCAGCCATCCGGCTGAACTCGACGTGCCGGGCGACCAGGAAGTTCTCATGACATCCATAGGAGTTGCCAGCCGAATCGGTGTTGTTCTTGAACAGGTAGATATCTCCGGCAATGCCTTCGTCGTTGAGCCGCTTCTCGGCATCGATCAGCAAGCCTTCGAGGATCCGTTCGCCGGCCTTGTCGTGCGTGACCAGTGAGGTGAGCGAATCGCATTCCGGCGTCGCGTATTCCGGGTGGCTGCCGACGTCGAGGTAGAGGCGCGCGCCGTTGCGGAGAAAGACGTTGGACGAGCGGCCCCAGCTGACCACCCTGCGAAACAGGTAGCGCGCGACCTCGTCTGGGCTGAGCCGGCGCTGGCCCTCGAACGTGCAGGTCACGCCGTACTCGTTCTCGATACCGAAGATACGTCGCTGCACTCCCCCAGCCTAGTCAGTCGTCGCCCGGAATGGCCGGAGCGAAAATGAAGTTGCTGTGACCGCTGTGAAATCTTTCCGACCGCACGGACTAGAGGACGACCTGCAGCAGCGCAACGCCCTGCGCATCGACGATCTGAATCTTGCTGATCGCCCGCTCCGGCCAAGGCGCCGATGTGGAGTAGATGACGTCGCCACCAGGGGTCCAGCCACCACCGTCGAACCGTACGCCGGCCCGGTTGATCACGATCACGTGATAGTTCGCGGTATCCAACGCCAGGCCGCTTGATGGAGCTGATGTGGTCGGGTAACCGCCGGTCGAGTCGTACTTACCGTGACACACCACTCGCAGTTTGGTGCGCTCCTTCGCGTCGGTCAGGGTTACCTTCGCCTGGACCTGGGACGCGTGGGCAGACAGCGCGACGAAGCTGTACGGCTTGGGTCCGTCGGCGCGCTGCACGGCCACCACACCCAGGACCGCGAGCAGCGTGATCACGCATGCGGCGGCGGCAGCCACCAGCGAGGTACGCCAGCGGCGAGTGCGCTGTTCGCTGCGTACCCGGCGAATCAACCGTGGCAGCAGGGTTTGCGGCGGTGGCTCCGGGATCCAGGCCATCGGATCTGCGCGCCCGAGCACGCCGTGCAGGTCCGACAGTTCCGCTACCTGCCACCGGCACAGCGGGCATTGGGCGAGGTGGTCCTCATAGGCGGACCGGTCGGCTGGTTCGAGTGATCCCAGGACGTAGGCGGCATCGTCGAAGGCGAACCGCTGATGGTCGGGGCCAGCACTGACCTGCCACCCCTCGTACCGCTGGGCGCCCTCAGATGGCTGGCCGCCCTCGTTCGGCTGGGCGCCCTCGTACTGCTGGCCGGTCACGACCTCACCCCCATCTCGGCCAAGGCCAGTTTGATCGCGCGCAGGGCGTAGTGCGTACGCGACTTCACGGTTCCCTCAGCAATCTCCAGATTCGCCGCCGCCTCGCGGACGGTGGACCGCTTGTAATACATCTCCACGAGGACGGCTCGGTGCTCAGCGGTGAGACGGGCCAACGCATCCGCGATGAGCCTGGATTCGACCAGCTGTTCGGCATGATCGGCGGTGCTCAGGTCGGGTACGTCAGCGACCAGCTTCTCCGGTCGGACCTTGCGGGCTCGCCACTCGTCGATGACGATGCGCCGCGCGACGGTGTACAGCCAACTCCGGGCCGCGCTCGACTCCTGCTCGGCGAAGACCGGATTGTCCGGTTGTTTCCACGCCCGGAACAGGGTCTCCTGAACAACGTCCTCCGCGGCGGCGCGGTCCCCACCGGTGAGCCGGACCGCGAACGCCCATAACGCAGCAGCATGCTCGTCATGCAAGGTCTGCATGAGGTCGCGCTCGCTGGTCGAGGTGGACTCGCGATTCATGTAATCCTTTCGTCAATGATTCCTACGAGCGAACGGCTCGATAGGTTCACTGAGATCTGGACCGCACCTCGGTCCAGGGGTGAACCGCCGGCAGCAGACGGCCGTGTGCTGAAGTGAACCAGTAACCAGAACGAATCGGAGAATACGGATGACCCGCAAGCAGGACGTACGCCCTGATCAGTCCGATGGCGTGAGCCGTAGAACTGTGCTGGCCGTCGGCGCCGCTGGTGCCACCACGCTGACCTTGGCCGCCTGCAGCCAGGCGCCTTCCCCCAACCAGGCCCAATCCCAGGCTACATCGGCCACAGCGGGAGGGGCGTCCTCGGCCGCCCCGACCGCCGGTGCAACCAGCTCGTCCGCGTCCAGTTCCGACGCGGCCGCCCAGAAGGTACTGGCCAAGCTGTCGGACATACCCGTTGGATCAGCCGTCGCGGCCAAAGGGGCCGACGGCAGCGAGATCATTATCAGCCGGACCAGCGACACTGCCGTCGCTGGGTTCAGCGCTATCTGCCCACACCAGGGTTGTACGGTCGCGCCGACTTTCGCCTGCCCGTGCCACGGTTCGACGTTCGACTCGAAGACCGGGGCCCGAGTGTCCGGTCCCACCCCAACCGGGCTGTCCACCGTTGCCGTGGCCATTTCCGGCCAGAATATCGTCGCGGGCTGACCGCGCCGGGTCGGCCTGCCTGGGCACCGCGGTGGTGACCTCGGCAGGCTAACCCCGGTGCGGTCAGGCGCCGTTCTGTGGGCCTTCGGACGGTTGGGATGTTTCGGACGGCTCATCGGCCGGTGCTGGCGCTGGAACATCAGTCGCTGGAACATCAGCCGTGGGAAGCAGGCTGGCCAGCGCGGCACCGGTGATCCGGCGGAACTTTCGCTTGCCACGGTTGCGGTCAAGGACGGCGACCTCCAGCCCTTCGGCCGGGATCGCTCGAGTGGTGCCGTTTTCCGCTCCGACGGAGCCCAATGCTGCTACCGCGAGCGGGATGGCGTCGGACAGGGGCAGACCCGCGCGGAAGGAATCCTTGACCGCGGCCGTGACGACATCGGCCTGTCCTCCCATCACCAGATACTCCGGTTCGTCGACGATCGTGCCGTCGTATGACAGGCGATAGAGCTGGTCGTCCGCCGCGGACGAGCCGACCTCGGCCACGCACAGTTCGACCTCGTACGGCTTCTGCTGCTCGGTGAAGATCGATCCGAGAGTCTGGGCGTAGGCATTGGCCAGCGCTCGGGCCGTCACATCCCGGCGATCGTAGGAGTACCCACGCAGGTCGGCCAGCCGGATGCCGGCAACCCGCAGGTTCTCGAACTCGTTGTATTTGCCGACCGCCGCGAAGCCGATGCGGTCATAGATCTCCGACACCTTGTGCAGGGCAGAACTCGGGTTCTCCGCGACGAACAGCACTCCGTCGGCGTACGTGAGGACGACCACGCTGCGACCCCGGGCAATGCCCTTGCGGGCGTACTCGGAGCGGTCGCGCATGATCTGCTCGGCCGAGGCGTAGAACGGCATCGACATCGTGGTCTCCGACGGTCGTTGGGAGGTGGTGGTGGACGGGCTCAGGTGCCCGTCTCAGTCGAACGTCTATCGACGAGCGCCCGTACCACCGTGTCCAACGCGGGGTCTGGGATTCGTCGGGCGCCGTCCGCGGTCGCCGAGTAGACGACGGGATAGATGCGACGGGTCAGGTCCGGGCCGCCGGTGGCGGAGTCATCGTCGGCGGCGTCGTACAGCGCTTCGATGACGATGGACACGGCCTCGTCCTCGCTTAGGCCGGGGTGCCAGAGCTTCTTCAGCGCACTCTTGGCGAACACCGATCCGGAGCCGACCGAATGGTAATACTGCTCGGGGTAACGGCCCCCGGTGACGTCGTAGCTGTAGATCTTGCCGGCGGAGGTGGCCGTGCCGTCCCCGCTGAGGTCGACGTCGAACCCGGCGAACAGCGGCACCACCGCGAGCCCCTGCATCGCGGCCCCCAGGTTGTTACGGATCATGGTGGACAGCCGATTGGCCTTGCCGTCCAGGGTGAGCGGAGTGCCCTCGATCTTCTCGTAGTGCTCCAGTTCGACCTGGAACAGTCGAACCATCTCGATCGCCATCCCGGCCGTGCCGGCGATGCCGACCAGCGAGTAGTCGTCAGAGGCAAAGACCTTCTCGATGTCGCGTTGGGCTATGAGATTGCCCATCGTGGCGCGTCGGTCGCCCGCCATGATGACACCGCCGTCGAAGTTTGCCGCGACGATCGTGGTGGCGTGGGGCGTTGCCGGATAACTTGCTCCTGGATCCATACCGCTCATGCGGTTTGCGGGGAGCAGATCCGACGCGGCGGCGGCCAGGAACTCGACGAACGAGGACGACCCCGGGTCGGTCGCGTACCGAAGAAGTCCGCGGGAATCATCGCGAGAACTCACTGGCCGCCCTTTTGCACAAAACTCCGCACGAAGTCTTCTGGGTTCGTCTCGAGCACCTCGTCGATGTCGTCCAGAATGGCGTCAACATCGTCGGTCAACTTCTCGTGACGCTCGGCGACATCCGAGGACTGCTCCGCGACCTCTTCGGTGTCGTCCTCGCGTTGCTTGGACGGCCGGGTCTGTCCGCCTTCATGACTGGCCATGTTCACCTCCGCCTCACCCACCGTCCGGCGGGTTATCCACGACACTAGTGGGCGAGGCGCCGGGCTCGCTCGCCCTACCCGGCATCTGGTGTCACGGTCCGGACGCAGTTCAGCGGCCGAGCAGCTCCTCCACCAATGCCGCGGCGGTGCCACACCGATTCAGCAACTCCTCCACGTGGGCCTTGGACCCACGCAGCGGCTCGAGTGTGGGCACTCTCACCAGGGACTGGGCGCCGACGTCGAAGATCACCGAATCCCACGAGGCGGCCGCAACCGACTCCGGGTACCGCCTCAGGCATTCGCCCCGGAAATAGGCGCGGGTCTCCTCCGGTGGAGCGGACATCGCGGCCTCCGCCTCGGCCAGCTCGATCAGGGTGCGCATCGAACCACGCTGAACCAGGCGGTGATAGAGACCTTTGTCCGGACGGACATCGGCGTATTGCAGGTCTACCGCGTGCAGCCGCGCCGACGACCACTCCAGGCCGTCCCGTTCTCGGAAGCCGTTCAGCAGGCGCAATTTCGCGACCCAGTCCAACTCGCCCGCCAGCTGCATGGGGTCATCGGCCAGCCGATCCAGCACGGACTCCCATTCTTCGAGTACCTGCACGGTCTGGGCGTCGGCGTCGGCACCCTGGCGGTCATCGACGAACTTGCGGGCCCGATCCAGGTATTCGCGCTGCACCTGCACTGCCGTGAGATGGCGCCCGTCGGCCAACCGCACCTTGTGCTGCAGGCTCGGATCGTGGCTGATCGCACGCAGTTCCCGCACCGGCTCGGCGATCCGAAGATCATCGCTCAGCCAGCCGCCCTCGATCATGGCGAGGACGAGCGAGGTCGTACCCACCTTGAGGAAGGTCGAGAGTTCGGCCAGGTTGGCGTCGCCGAGGATGACGTGCAGCCGCCGGTACTTCTCCGCGTCGGCGTGCGGTTCGTCCCGGGTGTTGATGATCGGCCGCTTCAGGGTGGTCTCCAGGCCGACCTCGACCTCGAAGAAGTCGGCTCGTTGGCTGATCTGGAAACCGTGCTGGTGACCGTCCTGCCCGATGCCCACCCGGCCGGCGCCGCAGAAGACCTGGCGGGTTACGAAGAACGGAGTCAGCTGACTGATGATCGCGGCGAACGGGGTCTGCCGGCTCATCAGGTAGTTCTCATGCGCCCCGTAGGAGACGCCCTTGTTGTCGGTGTTGTTCTTGTAGAGAGTGATCGTGGCACCGCTCAGTCGCTCCACTTGCTGGGCCGCGGCTGCCATGACCAGCTCGCCAGCCCGGTCGAAGCGGACGATGTCCAGCGGCGTCGTCACCTCGGGCGTCGAGTACTCCGGGTGGGCGTGGTCGACATAGAGCCGGGCGCCGTTGGGCAGCACCACATTGGCCAGACCGGAGTCTTCTTCGTCCTCGAGGAACTGTTCAGCCACATGGTTGGGGCCGGAGAGGTCGAAGCCCCGGGCGTCCCGTAATGGTGACTCCTCTTCGAAGTCCCAGCCCGGTCGACGACGTCGCCCACCGGGCAGCAGGGAGGCATAACCGTTGACAATTTGCGCCGACAGCAGCATCGCATTGGCCGTCGGATTGCCGGGCACACTGACGCCGTACTCGACCTCGGTGCCCATCACTCTCGTGACTGTCATGTCTTTCAGGCTACGTGGTGTCGCGCGCAGAGCCCCGATTGTGTAACACCCGGCATGCAATCCGTGCCGGGTGTTACACAATCGCGGGGTTAGAGGTACTGGCCGGTATTGGAGATCGTATCGATGGCCCGGCCCGCCTCGCTGCCCTTGGCTCCGGACACCAGCGTGCGGATGTAGACGATCCGCTCACCCTTCTTGCCGGAGATGCGGGCCCAGTCATCGGGGTTGGTGGTATTCGGCAGATCCTCGTTCTCGCGGAACTCGTCGACACACGCGGCCGCCAGGTGCTGGACGCGTATCCCGCGCTGACCGGCCGTGAGCAGATCCTTGATCGCCATCTTCTTGGCCCGGTCCACGATGTTCTGGATCATGGCACCGGAGTTGAAGTCCTTGAAGTACAGCGTCTCCTTGTCACCGTTGGCGTAGGTGACTTCGAGGAACCGGTTGTCGTCGGTCTCGGTGTACATGCGCTCCACGGTGTGCTGGATCATGGCATTGACGGTGGCATCGACAGACCCACCGTGCTCGGCTAGGTCGTCTGGGTGGATGGGCAGGGTCGGCAGGATGTACTTGGCGAAGATGTCCCGGGCTGCCTCGGCGTCCGGCCGCTCGATCTTGATCTTCACGTCCAGCCGCCCCGGTCGCAGGATGGCCGGGTCGATCATGTCCTCCCGGTTCGATGCGCCGATGACGATCACGTTCTCGAGGCCCTCGACGCCGTCGATCTCGCTCAGCAGCTGCGGGACGATGGTGTTCTCCACATCGGAGGACACGCCCGAGCCGCGGGTCCGGAATATCGAATCCATCTCGTCGAAGAACACGATCACGGGCGTGCCTTCGCTGGCCTTCTCACGGGCTCGTTGGAACACCAGTCGGATGTGCCGCTCGGTCTCGCCGACGTATTTGTTCAGCAGTTCCGGGCCCTTGATGTTCAGGAAGAAGGATCGGCCCTTCTCATCGTCGCCCCGGACCCTGGCCACCTGCTTGGCCAATGAATTGGCCACAGCCTTGGCGATCAGGGTCTTGCCGCAGCCCGGCGGACCGTAAAGCAGGATGCCCTTCGGGGGCCGCAACTGGTGCTCACGGAACAGTTCGGCGTGCAGGAACGGCAGTTCCACGGCATCCCGGATCTGCTCGATCTGGCTTGCGAGGCCACCGATGTCGGTGTAATCGATGTCCGGAACCTCTTCCAGGACCAGTTCTTCGACCTCACTCTTCGGGATCCGTTCGAAGACGTAGGACGAACGCGTCTCCATCAACAGCGAGTCGCCGGAGCGGATCTTGGTGCCGCGCAGCTCCTCGGCCAGGTACACGACCCGTTCCTCGTCGGTGTGGCCGATGACCAGGGCGCGCTCGCCGTCCTCCAGGATTTCCTTCAGCATGACCACTTCGCCGGCCTTTTCGAACCCGCGCGCGGCGACGATGTTCATGGCTTCGTTGAGCATGACCTCCTGGCCGTGCTTCAGGGTTTCGATACCGACCTCGGGCGACACGGCGACCCGCAGTTTTCGGCCACCGGTGAAGATGTCCACACTGTGCTCGTCGACCGCTTCCAGGAAGACTCCGTATCCCGACGGTGGCTGCGCGAGGCGGTCTATCTCTTCTTTCAGCGCCACCAACTGGTCACGGGCATCGCGCAGGGTGTCAGCCAGCCGCTCGTTGCGGTCGGTGAGGGATGCGACCCTGGCCTGGGTCTCGATGAGGCGATCCTCCAACGCTCGCATCTGGCGTGGGGACTCGGCCAGACGTGCGCGCAGCAGTTCGAGCTCCTGGGCGAGCACGGCGGCGTCCAACGTCGCCGGATCGTGCTGTCCGCCCCGGTCGTAGCCGGAATCTTCCGCCATCTGCACACTCTCCCGAATTCGCGCTGTACCTCGAGACCTCGGTCAAAATTTCACCCTACACACGCTGGTTGAATTCGCGAGGCATCTAGTCTGGTGTTTACCCATCGGTTACGCCGACAAGGACAGAAAGGGCAGTCGCTTGTCAGAGAGCACAGCAGATCTCGCAGTGTGGATCGATCAGAAGCTCTGCACCGGTGATGGCTTGTGCGTCCAGTACGCGCCTGAGGTCTTCGAGTTCGACGTCGACGGCCTGGCATACGTCAAGGACGAGGCCGGCGATCTGAAGCTCGCGCCGGGCGTGCGCGTCGATGTGCCGGCCAGTCTTCGCCTGGATGTGATCGATTCGGCCAAAGAATGTCCAGGCAACTGCATCCACGTGACCAGAGCGTCGGACGGGAAGCCGGTCGCCGGCCCGGAAGCCTGAGCTTCGACCACGAGCTTCGAGACTCTTGTTTCGACCCTCCCCCGACCTTCGACTCCCCTGTTTCGTTAGGGCAGCTTCGGCCGGAACGGTTCGGCGGGGGCATCCTCGGAGACAGTGCCCGGCTCCGAGGTGACTCCGAACGCCTCCTCGAGTTCGGTCGCCTTGGCCGGCCGCCGTTGCCGGGTCGGCGCGGTGACGCCGGGGGCCAATCGGCGGGCGGTCAGCAGGAAGGCGGTATGTCCCTGCATCCGGTGATCCGGCCGGACCGCCAGCCCGACCACATGCCAGTTGCGCACCATGCATTCCCAGGAGTGGGGCTCGGCGTAGCTGCCGTCGGCGCGAATCGCCTCCACCAACCGGGATAGTTGCGTCGTTGTTGCTACATAACCGATCAATACCCCTCCGGGGCGGAGCGCGGCGCCGACTGCCGGCAGCACCTCCCATGGGGCCAGCATGTCCAGGACGACCCGATCCACGATCTCATCGGCGGGGTGCTCGGCCAGATCGGCCAATCGCAGATCCCAGTTGGCAGGCGTCTGGCCGAAGAAGGTGTCGACGTTGCGGCGCGCGTGTTCGAGGTGGTCCTCGCGCCGTTCGTAGGAGGTGACCGTGCCGGTGTGCCCGACGGCGCGGAGCAGGGAACAGGTGAGGGCGCCGGACCCGGCGCCGGCTTCGAGCACCCGGGCGCCGGGATGGATATCGCCCTGGGCAACGATCTGTGCCGAGTCCTTCGGGTAAATGACCGCCGCCCCGCGCGGCATCGAGAGCACGTAGTCACTCAGCAAGGGCCGCAGCGCGAGGTAGCCGGTGCCGGACGCCGAAAACACCACCGATCCCTCCGGCGTCCCGATCAGCTCGTCGTGCGAGATCGCGCCTCGGTGGGTGTGAAACTGCTTGCCCGGCTCGAGCGTGACGGTGAACAACCGGCCTTTGGGGTCGGTGAGCTGCACCCGGTCACCCGGCTGGAACAGCGGATTCATCTGGTGCGTCCTCCTTGGGGTAGCCCGAGCGCTCGCGCCAGGTCACTGGTCGCAATGACGCCTCGGCTGATGCCGTCCGAACCGACGACGAGGTATTCACTGGCCGGGGCAGCTCGTACCGCGGAGAGCAGGGCCTCGCCGCTGAGGGTGTCCGACATGATGAGGCCGGGTTCGAGCGGCCGTGACACGTCGGCGAGGGTGGCCCACGGTCGCTGCGCCGGGTCGAGGCCGCTGATATCCGATTCCCGAACGAGGGCCCGGCTGCGTCCGGACGAGTCGATGACCACAATGCCGGCTGCCCTGGACTCAGCCGCTCGGCGGACGGCTTCGGAAATCGGGGTGCTCGGGGGCAGGAAGATGGTCGGCCGGATGAGCCGGCTCAGCTGCAAGGCGCTCGCCCGACGTCCCAGGGCTTCCACCCGAAGCGTCTGGGTCGCCCCGAACCACAGGAACGCGGCCACCGCGAATCCCATCGCGGTCGTACCCAGTGAGGTGAGCGTAACCGGCCGGCCGTTGTCGACGACGGCGCCGAGGACCAGCACGCCCAGCGCCAGCAGGCCAGCCATGACTCGGCCGGACCAGGCGGCGATCACGGCGCCGCGGCTCCGGCTGCCCCCAAGCATCCAGACCAGCGCTTGGACCAGGCGGCCGCCGTCCAGTGGCAGCCCGGGAAGCACATTGAAGACCGCGATGATCAGGTTGCTCCATGCCAACAGCGCCAGCATGACGGCGGCGCTGGACTGCGATGAAGGCCCGAGGCTGCCGAGCCAGCAACCGGCGGCCAACACGAAGGAGACGAACGGGCCCGCGGCTGCGATCGCGAACTCATCGCGCGGCCGTTGGGCTTCCCCGTCGATCTCCGACACCCCGCCCAGCAGAAACACGACGATCCGGTCGACCTTGAGCCCGACTAGGCGGCTGATGACGGTGTGGCCCAGCTCGTGGGCGAGCACGGATGCCGCGAGGGCAACCGCGAATGCCAGTGACAAGGCGTAGGAGCCGCCGGCCGAGAGCCCCGCGATGCGCGAGCGCAGGAAGTCCGAATAGCTGATCGTGATGAACCCCGCGATCAGCAGCCAGCTGGGCGTCACGAAGACCGGAACTCCGAGGACGCTCCCCAGCCGTAGTAGCCGGCCGCTGCCGATCGGGCGCTGGCCTGACGGCGATCGGGGGTTACTCACTCCGAACATCGTACGGACTCACGTGGTAGGCGCTGGACCTGCGGCGGTCGGCCGGCACGGTGTGCTCTTGCGAACGGTGCCGGGGCGGGATACGGGTGGTCCATCGCTGGTCCTCTCTCCGACCACTAACCTTCGAACCGTGGCGGAACCCGAACGGCCCTGGCGTCAGGCGTCGCCGGCAGATCTGCGGGCTCAGATCGAGGCAGCTACCCGTGCCCGCCGCCGAGGTCGCCACGCTCGCCCGAGTTCCCGGCATGCCTTCGTCCGTCCGTCCCGGCACCGCAGCCAACGGTCGGCGTTCGTCCGGTATCCCCTCCTGTTCGCGACCACCGCGGTCCTGGTACTGGTGCTGCGCAACTTCGTCATCGCGTCGTTCTACATCCCGTCCGCCTCAATGGAACCCACCCTGCACGGATGCCCGACGTGCGAGCCGGATCGGGTCATGGTCGACAAGCTCTCCTACCGGTTATCCTCGGTCGGGCGAAAGGACGTCATCGTGTTCGACCGGCCGCCGAAGCTCCCGGTGAACGACAAGGAACTGATCAAGCGCGTGATCGGCCTGCCCGGCGAAACCGTCAGCGCGCACGATGGCAAGGTGTACATCGGAAACACGCCGCTGAACGAGCCCTACGTCAACCCCCGATGCCAGGGAACGGTGGCTTTTGCACCGATCACCATTCCGCCACAACAGTATTTCGTGATGGGTGACAATCGATGCAACTCCTCGGACTCCAGGGTCTTCGGACCGATCCGGCTGTCGTCCATCGTCGGGCGCGCATTCGTAGTGGTGTGGCCGATCAAGCGAATCCACGGCCTGTAACGGCCGGAACTGTCGGTGCCGATGTCTAGTCTCGTGGCATGACCGATCCCCTACTTCGCGCCGATCCCCTACTTCGCGCCGATACCGATACCGATACCGATACCGCTACCGCTACCGCCGTCGCTACCGTCGAGCTCGGGTTGCCCGTCGCCGTCGTGGGATCGCTGTCACCGTCACGGGCAGCGGACTTCAAGACCTGCCCGCTGCTATACCGGTTCCGCAGCATCGACCGGCTGCCGGAGAAACCCACCCGCGACGCCACTCGGGGCACTGTCGTACACGCGGTCCTGGAACACCTGTATGACCTGCCGGCGGCCGAGCGGACCATTGCGGCTGCTCAGTCATCAGTGACCCCTTCATGGGAGGAGTTGCTGACCGCCGAACCCGGGTTGGCGCAGCTGTTCGCCGAGGACAGCGAAGGCGCAGAACTGACGGCATGGCTGTCCTCGGCGCGACAGCTGGTCGCCAACTACTTCGAGCTCGAGGACCCCACGCGCCTGGAGCCGGAATCGCGGGAGCAGTTCGTCGAGGTCGTGCTGGACGGCCTGCGGTTGCGGGGCTACGTCGATCGTCTGGACGTCTCACCCGACGGCGATATCCGGGTGGTCGACTACAAGACCGGCTCGATTCCACGCGAAGCGTTCGAAGCCAAGGCCTTGTTTCAGATGAAGTTCTACGCGCTGGTGCTGTGGCGCACCCGTGGTGTGGTGCCTCGACAGCTCCGCCTGATCTACCTCGCCGACAAGGACACCCTCAGCTACCAGCCTGACGCCGAAGAGCTCGCGCGCTTCGAGAACACCGTGCACGCCATCTGGAAAGCCATCGCCAAGGCAAGCCTGACCGGTGACTTCCGCCCGAGTCCGTCGCGGCTGTGCGACTGGTGTTCACACCAGGCGCTCTGCCCGGCCAAGGGCGGCACCCCGCCGCCGTTTCCCGCCGATGCCCTGTCCAACGCAACGTCGGAACGTAGCGCCCGCGGCAGTGTGGTGGTGCCCGAGGTCTGAACTCTGCATGGCAGCCGGATCGTGCGCCCGACCATGGCTCACGTACAGGGAACCCGATCTTCGGCCAGCTTGAGCAAATCGGCGAGGGTCACGCCGGCCACGGTGTCGAGGACGATCCGGGTGCTGGCGGGCTCGATGGGCACCTGATTGGGAACAGCGATCGTCACACAGCCGGCCATCTCGGCGGACGCGACTCCGGCCGGCGAGTCCTCGATGGCAATGCACCGGGCCGGGTCGACGCCGAGCAGTCTCGCCGCCGTCAGATAGGCCTCGGGATCGGGCTTACCGCGGCTGACCTCGTCGCCAGTCACCAGAGCCTGGAACGTCCCAGGCGGCAGCTGGGAGGCAACGGCTTCGGCCAGATTCCGGTAGGACATGGTCACCATGGCGCACGGCACTCCGGCGGCGCGGAGTTCGGCCAGCAACGGGAGCACTCCTGGGCGCCACGAGGTCTCCCGTTTGGTGTCCAGGATGACCTCCTCCAGCAGGCGGTCGACGATGTCCTCCGCAGGCAGATCGACGCCGCCGTGCTCGCGAATGTAGGCCGCGGACACCAGCAGTGGGTTGCCGACCAGCGCGTGCGCGTGTTCGTCGTTCCACTGGCCGCCGAAGGACTCGACCAACCGGTACTCGGCCGCGATCCAGTACGGCTCGGTATCGACCAGAGTGCCGTCCATATCCCACAGGACGGCGTCCAGGCAGTTCCTCATGATTCGCGGCGCCTTACTTGGCCGCGAAGTACTTGGCTTCGGGATGCGGCACGATGATCGCCGAGGTGGATTGCTCCGGGACGAGCTGAAACTCCTCCGACAACTCCACCCCGATCCGCTCCGGTTCCAGGAGCCGGAAGAGCTGTTCCTGATCCTCGAGGTTCGGGCAGGCGGGATATCCGAAGGAGTAGCGGGAACCGCGGTAGCCCTGCTTGAAGATCTCGTCGAGGTCGGCAGAATCCTCGGCCAGGTAACCCAGTTCGGACCGGACCCTGCGGTGCCAATATTCGGCCAGTGCCTCGGTCAGTTGTACCGAGAGTCCGTGCACCTCGAGGTAGTCGCGGTAGTTGTTGGCCGCGAACAATTCGTTGGCGAACTCCGAGATTCGCCGGCCCATTGTCACGATGTGGAACGCGACGACGTCGGTCTCCCCGGACTCCCGGGACCGGAAGAAGTCGGCCAGGCATAGCCGACGCTCACGCCGCTGCCGCGGGAAGTCGAAGGACTCCGGCTCGCGACCGTCCTCGCCCAGGACGATGAGCTTGTTGCCGTCACTGACACATCTGAAGTAGCCGTACACGACCGCGGCTTCGAGGATGCCCTCGGTGTGGAAACGCTCCAGCCAGTAGCGCAGCCGGGGCCGTCCTTCGGTTTCCACCAGATCCTCGTATGACGGCCCGTTGCCGCCGCGAGCACCCCGCAGGCCCCACTGACCCATGAAGGTCGCGCGTTCGTCCAGCAACGCCGAATACTCGGCCAACTGGATGCCCTTGACGACCCGGGAACCGAAGAACGGCGGTGTCGCAACCGGCACGTCGGTGGCGACGTCAGATCGGGTGCCCTCGAGCGGATCGATCACCGCGTCTTCCGCCGCCTGTCGCTCGGCCGCGATCCGTAGGGACCGCTCCCGCCGGGCCCTTCGCTCAGCGAGCTTGCGGTTTTCCTCGTCACCGAGCTTGGTGTCGTCGGGTCCGTTCGGGTTGACGGCAACGCCACCCTTGCGCACGGCCATCAAGGCGTCCATCAGGCGCAAGCCGTCGAAGGCATCGCGGGCATAGCGGACGTCGCCCACGAACAGCTCTCCCAGGTCCTGCTCGACATAGGCACGGGTCAGTGCGGCACCACCCAACAGCACCGAATACTTCTCGCCGATGCCACGGGCGTTCATCTCCTGCAGGTTTTCCTTCATGACGACCGTGCTCTTGACCAGCAGTCCGGACATGCCGATCGCATCGGCGTTGTGTTCTTCGGCCGCGTCGATGATGGCGTTGATCGGCTGTTTGATGCCGATGTTCACCACGGTGTAGCCGTTGTTGGTCAGGATGATGTCGACCAGGTTCTTGCCGATGTCATGCACGTCGCCCTTGACCGTGGCCAGCACGATGGTGCCCTTGCCGCCGCTGTCGGCCTTCTCCATGTGCGGTTCCAAGTAGGCCACAGCGGTCTTCATGACCTCGGCTGACTGCAGCACGAACGGCAGTTGCATCTCGCCGGACCCGAACAGCTCACCGACGGTCTTCATGCCGTTGAGCAGGGTGTCGTTGATGATCTGCAAGGCGGACTGCTCCTGCAGGGCATCATCTAGGTCGCCCTCCAGCCCGTTGCGCTCGCCGTCGATGATCCGGCGCTGAAGCCGCTCGTCCAGCGGCAGCAGGGCCAGTTCCTCGGCGCGCGACGCGGCGGAGGACTGGGTGGAGACGCCCTCGAACAGCCGCAGGTACTTCTGCAGCGGGTCATAGGCGTCCGCGTCCGCGGTGGCCTCCCGGCGACGGTCATACACCAGATCGAGGGCTACCTCGCGCTGCTCGTCGGGAATCTTGGACATCGGCAGGATCTTCGAGGCGTGCACGATCGCCGAGTCCAGGCCGGCCTCGACACATTCGTGCAGGAACACCGAGTTCAGAACCTGCCGGGCCGCCGGGCTCAAGCCGAACGACACGTTCGACAGACCCAGGGTGGTCTGTATGTCCGGGTACTTGCGCTTGATCTCGCGAATGGCCTCGATCGTCTCGATGCCGTCCCGGCGGGTCTCCTCCTGGCCGGTGGCGATCGGAAAGGTCAGGGTGTCGACCACGATGTCGGAGATGGCCATCCCCCACTTGGTGGTCAGATCCTCGATCAACCGGTCGGCGATGGCCACCTTGGTCTGCCGCGTTCGGGCTTGACCCTCTTCGTCGATGGTCAACGCGACCACGGCCGCGCCGTGCTCCACGACCAGCGGCATGATCCGGGCATAACGTGAGGTGGGGCCGTCACCGTCCTCGAAGTTGACCGAGTTGACGATGCACCTGCCGCCGAGCATCTGCAGGCCGGCGTCGATTACATCGGGCTCGGTGGAGTCCAGCATCAGGGGCAACGTGGACGCGGTCGCGAAACGTCCGGCCAGTTCCCGCATGTCACCGGCGCCGTCGCGGCCCACGTAGTCGACGTTGAGGTCGAGCAGGTGGGAACCGTCGCGGGTCTGGGATCGGGCGATCTCGACACACTTGTTCCAGTCGGCGGCGAGCATAGCGTCGCGGAAGGCCTTGGAACCGTTGGCGTTGGTGCGCTCGCCGATCATCAGCACCGAGGCGTCCTGGCGCAGCGGAACGGTGGTGTAGAGGGACGCGACTGCCGCCTCGGACTCGGGCCGTCGCGGCGAGGCCTGCAACGAGGCAACCCGATCGGCCACCTGGCGGATATGTTCCGGCGTCGTTCCACAGCAACCACCGACGAAGCCCAAGCCGAACTCGGTGACGAAGGAGGACAGCGCGTCGGCCAGTTCGCTCGGTTGCAACGGATACGTCGCACCGTTCGGGCCGAGCACGGGCAGGCCGGCGTTGGGCATCACCGAGACACCGATCTTCGCGTGCTGGGACAGGTAACGTAGGTGCTCGCTCATCTCGGCCGGGCCGGTCGCGCAGTTCAAGCCGATCAGGTCGATGCCCAGTGGTTCGAGGGCGGTCAGGGCGGCACCGATCTCCGAACCGAGCAGCATGGTGCCAGTGGTCTCGACCGTGACGTGCGCGATGATCGGGATCTGCAGGCCGACTTCGGTCATGGCCCGCTGGGAACCGATGATGGCCGACTTGACCTGCAGCAGGTCCTGCGCGGTTTCGACGATCAGCGCGTCGGCCCCACCCTCGAGCAGCCCCAGGGCCTGCTCGTAGTAGGCGTCCCGCAACTTGCTGAAATGGACGTGCCCGAGGCTGGGCAGCTTCGTCCCGGGACCGATGGAGCCCAACACGAACCGTCGGCGCTCCGGCGTCGAATGCTGATCGGCGACCTCCCGGGCGATCTTGGCGCCATGGAAGGCCAACTCTCGAATTCGGTGCTCTATGTCATATTCGGCGAGGTTAGCCCAGTTGGCCCCAAAAGTGTTGGTTTCCACGGCGTCCGCGCCGGCCGCGAAGTACTCGTCGTGCACGCCGCCCACCACATCCGGTCTGGTGACGTTCAGGATCTCGTTGCAGCCCTCCAGATCCTGGAAGTCCGCCAGGCTGAGGTCGGCAGCCTGGAGCATCGTGCCCATCGCACCGTCGCCGACGAGCACGCGCTCGGAGAGGGCAGCGAGAAATGGGCTCTGCGAAGGACCTAGCGGCATCCCTACAATCTACCGGCGACCCGTAGCGCTTTATGCACACGGCGTCGCACGACCGCGACCCGGGCGGCCGTAGGCTGGGCGGATGACAGAACCCGCGAACTGGCCGGTGCTGCAGAACCCGGTGCTGGTGGCGGCATTCGAGGGCTGGAACGACGCGGGCGATGCCGCGACCGGCGCCGTCGAGCATCTCGAGCTCACCTGGGATGCCACTCCCCTGGCCGCGCTGGACCCGGATGACTACTACGACTTCCAGGTCAACCGGCCGACGGTGAGCCTGGTGGACGGGGTTTCGCGGCGGATCAGCTGGCCGACCACCCGGTTGTCCGTCTGCCGTCCGGCCGGAGCCGAATTCGACCTGGTGCTGGTCCGGGGCATCGAGCCCAACATGCGGTGGCGGACCTTCTGCGAGGAACTCCTGGAGATCATCACCGAGCTCGGGGTACAGACCGTCGTCACCCTGGGCGCGTTGCTGTCCGATGCTCCCCACACCCGTCCAACGCCCGTGACCGGCACCTCATACGACTCGGACAGCGCCGCCCGCTTCGGGCTGGAGGGCTCTCGTTACGAAGGCCCTACCGGGATCGTCGGTGTCCTGCAGGACGCCTGTGTGGGAGTCGGCATCCCGGCCATCTCGTTTTGGGCCGCGGTCCCGCACTACGTGTCGCAGCCGCCGAACCCCAAGGCCACCATCGCCCTGCTGCACCGGGTGGAGGAAGTGCTCGACATAGCGGTGCCGATGGGTGAACTGCCCGCTCAAGCCGACGAATGGCAGAAGCTCGTGGACGAGATGGCCGAAGAGGATGAGGACGTCCAGGAGTACATCCGCAACCTCGAGGAGCGCGACGACGCGGGCGAGATGCGGGAAGCTTCCGGCGAGGCCATCGCCAAGGAGTTCGAGCGATACCTGCGCCGGCGCGACCGAGGTAACGGGCCACCTGGATCGATGTAGCAATACACTCCGAGCTTCATCGACCACCTGTCGCCGGCGATCGCGTCTTCGGCGATACCCGAGGGCCCGGAGTCGCGAACCATGCTCACGCTGAACTGGGGATCGGCCACGGATGTCGGTCGGGTCCGCAACCAGAACGAGGACAGTCTCTGGGCGTCCGAATCGCTGTTCCTGGTCGCCGACGGGATCGGCGGGCACGCGGCCGGCGAGGTTGCCAGCGGGCTGGCGGCCACCGAGATCGGCCGCATCGCGGAGTCGGCGCCGTTGCATGCCGAGGACATCATCACCGCCATCTGGCGGGCGAACGAGGCGATCCTCAGGGCCGGGCACGAGCGGGGCGACCGCTTCGGCCTCGGCACCACGGTGACCGGTCTGGCCGTGGTGTCCGCCGAGGAGGACGACCAGTGGGCGGTCTTCAATGTCGGCGATTC
The DNA here is from genome assembly GCA_030840445.1 of Pseudonocardiales bacterium. Classification (GTDB taxonomy): domain Bacteria; phylum Actinomycetota; class Actinomycetes; order Mycobacteriales; family Jatrophihabitantaceae; genus Jatrophihabitans_A. Next base: position 1,738 of record JAVEEN010000269.1, on the reverse strand, counting down.
ACGGGTCTACCGGTTCACTGAGGGCCAGCTGAGCCAGGTCACCGTCGACCACTCCGAGGTTCAGGAACTGGTCACCGCAGGGCATCTGCGTCCGGAAGAAGCACGGGTTCATCCCAGGCGGAATGTGGTTACCAGATCGCTCGGCTCCGACCCCCCGCCGATCGCCGATCTATGGGTGTTGCCGCCGCGAGCCGGAGACCGTTTCCTGGTGTGCTCCGATGGCTTGACCGGGGAGCTCGAGGATGCCGAGATCGAGCAGCTTCTCGCGGAATTCTCCGACCCCCAGGAGGCAGCCGAGGAACTGGTCCGGGCCGCGAACGCCGCTGGTGGCCACGACAATGTGACCACAATCGTCGTCGACCTGGCCGGCAACGACCCGATCGTGTAACGCTCGGCATGATCAGGATGCCTCGTGTTACACGATCGGGTTGTTAGAGGTGGATGCCCAGCAGCGCGTCAATGGCGTTGCGCACCAGGACCGGTGACTGCGCCTCCGCGTCGGACTGCCGGCGTTCGAGTGTGTCGGCCGCCCACCGGTCGATCGCCGAGATCGCTGCTTCGGTGTCCAGATCATCGGCGAGCCGGTCGCGGATCCGGTCCACGAGAACCTGGCCGCGCGCCGCCCGATCGCACAGCATGGCCCGCCGCCAGGTGTCCAACCGGGTCTCGGCGGCCGGTAACCGCCCGCCGGTCCACTCCCGATCGGCGCGGTAGTGGCCGTCCAACAAGGCCAGCCGGATCGCCATCGGATCGACCCGGGCGCCACGCAGCTTCGAGACGAACACGAGATTTCCCCGTGACTTGCTCATCTTTTCGCCATCCAGCCCGATCATGCCGGCGTGCACGTAATGGCGGGCAAACGGCCACTGACCGGTGAGGGCCTCGGCGTGCGCAGCCGAATGCTCATGGTGCGGGAAACGCAGGTCCGACCCACCGCCCTGGACGTCGAAGCCCATCCCGAGCCGGTTGAACGCGATGGCCGAACACTCGATGTGCCAGCCGGGACGGCCCGGACCGACTGCTGACTCCCAGTACGGTTCACCCTCGCGGCGGCCGCGCCAGAGCAGCGCGTCCAACGAATCCCGCTTACCCGGACGTTGCGGATCACCACCCCGCTCGGCGAACAGGGTTAGCATTTCCTCGCGGGAGTAACGGGATTCGTAACCGAAATGGCCACTGTCCGCGACGCCGGCGTAGATGTCTTCGCCAAGCCGGTAGGCATGCCCGTCGGCGAGCAGCTTGGCCACGGTGTCCGAGATCTCGTCGACCGCCTCCACCACGCCGATGTAATCCTTCGGCGGCAACACTCGAAGGGCGGCCATGTCCTGGCGGAACAAGTCGGTTTCCCGCTCGGCAAGGGCGACCCAGTCCGAACCGGTGTCCTGGGCGCGCTCCAGCAGCGGGTCATCCACGTCGGTGATGTTCTGTACGTAGTGCACGTCGTGGCCGCCGTCCAGCCAGACCCGCTGCACCAGATCGAATGCCAGGTAGGTCGCGGCGTGACCAAGATGCGTCGCGTCGTAGGGCGTGATCCCACACACGTAGATCTTCGCAGTGGGACCCGGCGCGGTCGGACGGATCTGGTCGGTCGCCGTGTCATACAGCCGGAGCGGACGGCCCCGGCCAGGCAGGGATGGGACGTCAGGGGCGCTCCAGGACTGCATGGGACAACCGTAGCTGCCGGCCGTGAGCCTTCCGACTAGCGGGTCACGCCGAGTGGCGCCGGCGCCGCCGGGCC
>JAVEEN010000192.1 GCA_030840445.1 Pseudonocardiales bacterium | reverse complement strand
CGGTTCGGTGAGCGCCGAGGTCGTGGTGGCCGGGCGTAACACCGTCGAGTTCGCCAAGCCCAAGGTCACGGTGTCCGGGCTGGGGGTGCCACAGATCGTCACCGATCAGTTTGCCGGACTGCTTCCGCCGCTGGTCCTCGACCGATTGCCGTCCGGTCTGACCGTTCGCAACGTCAGCGCTGACTCCGACGGCCTGATCGTCGATCTGACGGCCAAGAACGTCACGGTGCATTGACCACCGGCTCAGCCGACGGCGACCGGGTCCGTCAATCGAGCCACGAGTTCGTAGGAGCGGACCCGGTCGGCGATGTCATAGATCTGGCTGGTCACCATCAGCTCGTCGACCCCGGTGCGCTGGACCAGTTCGGTGAGCTGGGCGTCCACCGTGGCCGGCGAACCGATGGCCTGGCCCGCCCGGCGCTCTTCGACAAACGCCAGTTCGGACTCGCTGAACTGATGAGCGGCTGCCTCGGCGACGGTCGGGAGCGGAATCGGGCGTCCGGTCCGCAAGCGTAGGAACGATATCCAGCCCGGCCGGGCCAGTTCCTCGGCCCGCTGGTCGGTGTCGGCACAGGTCACGTTGACCGCGATCATGGTGTGCGGCTCGTCCAGCCATTGCGAGGGCCGGAAGGAACGGTGATAGAGCTCCAGCGCCGGTTCGGTGTTGGCGGCCGAGAAATGGTGGGCGAAGGAGAACGGCAGGCCCAGCAGGCCCGCGAGTTGGGCACTGAAACCGCTCGAACCGAGTAACCAGACCTGCGGTAGCAGTTCGGGCGTGGGTACCGCCGCCAGTCGCTGCGGATCACCGGCGAGCATGCCGATCAGGTCCGCGAGCTCGTTCGGGAAATCCTCAGCAGAGAGTCCGTCCACCGTCCGTCGCAAGGCGAGTGCCGTCCGCTGGTCGGTCCCGGGCGCCCGGCCGATACCGAGGTCGATCCGGCCCGGATGCAGGGATGCCAGGGTGCCGAACTGCTCGGCCACCACCAGTGGGGCGTGGTTGGGCAACATCACCCCGCCTGAGCCCAGCCGGATGGTCGAGGTCGATGCGGCGAGGTGGGCGATCAGCACTGCTGGCGTCGACGACGCGATAGCTGGCATGTTGTGGTGCTCTGCGACCCAGAACCGTTGATACCCGAACGACTCCGCCCGCTGGGCGAGCTCCGTGGTGTAACGCAACGCCTCGGTGGTGTCGCGGCGTGAATCGACGGGCGCGAGATCGAGGACGGACAAGGCAAGGTTCTTCACTGAAGAGACAACCTCCGACCCGCCTCAGATCTTCCGCTCGGGAACCGGTGTCGCGAGATCGGCCCCTCGCGTACCGGCGAACACCCGCAGCGCGGCTAGCCAGACCAGGCAGGCGCCCAGCATGTGGAAGCCGACCAGGATGGCCGGGATGTGCGTGAAGTACTGCACGAATCCGATCAGACCCTGCGCCAGTTCGATCCCGAGCAATGCGATCGCCGCGGCCTGCAGATCCTTGGACGCACCAGCGCCGCGGGCGAGCAGCACGAAGCCGACCGTGACGCCGATGAGCAGCATGACCACGTCGGCATGCAGTTGACTCATGGAGCCCACATCCAGGCCGGTGCGATGGACTTTGCCGCTGGTGTCCTTGTCACCGGCGTGGGGTCCGCTGCCGGTGACCACCGTTCCCAATACCAGAACGGCCGCGGTGAGCAGGGTGACAGCGCCGGCAGCCTGCCTCAACCCGGGCCGGACCGGTGCGGCCCGATGGCCGCTGACCCGCCACCAGAGGGCGTAGGCGACCGCGATGATGGCCATCGAGAGCAGGAAGTGGCAGGCAACCAGCCATGGATTGAGGTGGGTGAGCACGGTCAGGCCACCGAGCAGCGCCTGGGCCGGAATGCTCGCCGCGAGCAACACGGCGAGCCGGATCTGTTGGCGGTCCAGTACGGCGACGACGAGGGTGGCTAGCACTACAGCGACCACGACGAAGGTCAGCTGCCGGTTGGTGAACTCGATGATGCCGTTCACCCCGAACTTGCGAGTCGGGGTCAGGGAACCGTCCCCACACGAGGGGAAGGTCGGGCAGCCCAGGCCTGATTGCGTCAGTCGTACCGCGCCGCCGGTGACCACGATCACCACATTGACCACTACCGAGGCCATCGCCAGCCGGCTCAAGGTGAGCAGGTCTCGCAACCGGGCCGCGGGTCCCGCGGTCATCATTCCCATCGGAACCACCGAGCCGCCGCGGGCAGCGCGAGACCGGCCCACACCAGCAGCGTCAGCAGGTCTCGGGCCGGGAATCCGCCGCCGTGCTGCAGAACCTGATGCAGGCCGTCGGACAGCGCCGCGGACGGCAGGAACCGCAGGATGTCGGCGGCCGCGGCCGGGTACCGGCTCAGCGGGATAGCGATGCCGCCGCCGAACAGCAGCACGAGCCAGATCAGGTTCGCGGCCGCCAGTGTCACCTCGGCCCGGACAGTCCCCGCGAGCAACAGCCCCAGGCCGCCGAAGGCCAGGGTGCCGGCGATGAGCAGCAGGCCGGCCCAGATCGGATTGCCAGCCGGATGCCAGCCGAGGATCAACCCGAAGCCGCAGATCAGGGCGGCCTGGAACACCTGCAGGATCAGCACGGCACAGGTCTTGCCGAGTAGCAGGACCTGTCTCGGCAGTGCGGTGGCGCCCAAGCGCTTGAGCACCGCGTACTTGCGCTCGAACCCGGTGCCGATGGCCAATCCGGTGAACGAGGCGCTCATGACGGCCAGCGCGAGAATGGACGGAACCATGAAGTCGATCCGTCGCCCGTCGAGCGAGTAGAGCATCGGCAGGTTGAAGAAGAATTCCAGCAGCAGCGGGATGACCAGGGTGAGGCCCACCTGCTCGCCGTTGCGCAGCAGCAGCTTGAACTCCATGCGGGTCTGCGCGGCGAGCATCCGCCCGGTCCCCGCGGCACCCGGAGCGGGAGTGAACGTGGTCATCCGCTGCTCGAGGTGAGGGTGAGGAAGACGTCCTCCAGGCGGCGTCGTTCCACGGTGAGACCCTCGGCGAGGACCCCGTGCGCGGCGCACCATGCGGTGACCGCGGCCAGCAGCTCCGGCGTGACCGGTGCGGCCACCAGGTAATTGCCCGGCGCCGGTTCGCTTACCTGAGCTCCGGACGGCAGGGCCAGCTGTAGATCGGCGATGACCAGGCCGCTCGGCGCAGAGAAGCGGATCTTGCCGGCGGCGTCGGACCGGACCAGTGCGGCCGGGCTGCCTTCGGCGACGATCTGTCCCTCGTGCAGCACGATCACGTTGTCGGCGAGTTCTTCGGCTTCGTCGAGGTAGTGGGTGGTGAGTACGACGCTCACCCCATCGGCCCGCAGTCGCCGGATCAGGCCCCAGGTCGTCCGGCGAGCTTGCGGATCCATGCCTGCGGTCGGTTCGTCGAGGAACAGCAACGCCGGCCGGCCGATCAGCGCCATGGCCAGGGAGAGCCGCTGCTGCTGACCTCCGGAGAGCCGCTTGACCGGCCGCGAGGCCGCCTCGGCCAGTCCGACGTGGGCGAGCAGATCGCGCGCGTCCAGCGGGTGGGCGGCGTAGCTGCCGAAAAGCTCCAGCAGTTCCAGCGCCTTGGCCCCGGTGTAGCCGCCCACGCCGTCCTGCAGCATCACCCCGACCTGTGGACGCAACTGCCGGGCATCAGCGGACGGGTCCAGTCCGAGTACCCGCACGGATCCGGAATCGGCGCGGCGGAAGCCCTCACAGATCTCGATGGTGGTCGTCTTTCCCGCGCCGTTGGTGCCCAGCAGCGCCAGCAGTTGACCGCGTGCCACTGTCAGCGAAATCCCGTCGACAGCGGTGGCAGCGCCATAGCGTTTGACGAGGTTACGTACCTCGACGGCGGGCGCGGACACGCCACGAGTCTAGGTACCCGTGAGCCCGGTGTTCGCATGCCGTCATGAATGAGTGACTCGCCGGACACCGGGGGCTGGAACATTGCGTTGACATTTGCGATGCCATTGGGATGGCATTGGGATGGCATTGCGTTCTTGGACCTAATCGGCGGCTTTGATCGCGCTGCCGTAGGCGTTGACGTAGTCCTGACCGGACAACTCCTGGACCGCGGCCCGGATCGTCTCGCTCACCTCACGCAGCACCCGGGCGGACCGTTCCTGATCAGCGCGTCCGGCGAAGTACAGCGGGGCTCCGTAGCGGACCTCGACCGCGGCGCGGTGCCAGCGCCAGTCACCTTGAATGAGCACCCGGTCGGTGCCGATCAGTCCCACCGGTATGACCGGCGCGCCGGTGCGCAGGGCGAGCCGGGCCACGCCGGTGCGGAACTTGTGCAGCCGGCCATCGGGCGAACGGGTGCCCTCGGGATAGATGCCGAGGGCCTTTCCGGCCGCCAGCAGTTCCGCTCCGATGTCGATCGTCGAGGCCGCCGCGCGTGGATCGGACCGCTCGACCGGAACATGCCCGAACTCCCGGAACATCGCCGCTTTCAACCGGCCGCGAAGGTCGGTCCCGGTGAAGTACTCGGCCTTGGCGAAGTACAGGACCTGGCGTCCGGCGGTAATCGGAGTGAAGACCTCGTCAGCGGCCGAGAGGTGATTGGCGGCGAGGATGGCCGGTCCAGTCTTCGGGACAAAGTGCTGACCGGTGACCTGCGGTTTGAAGTACGCGCGCAACGCGGGGGAGACTGTCAGTTCGGCGACCCGGTAGAGCACCGCTAGAACGTACTGCACCGGCGTCACACCGGGGGGCGGCTGGGATCGTCCCCGGAAATAGGTCATACTGGTGTTGTGAAATTCGCCCCGTTGGCTCCGGCCGACCTTCACCGCTCATCGGCTGATGCCGGTGGGACGGTTGGGGTCACGCTGCCCGGCTCGGGCGAAGGGCGCACCCGCGACTCCGTGGCGCGGTCGATCCTCGAGTCCGGTCCGTTGACCGCTGCCACCCTGGCCGAACGCCTGAACCTGTCGGCGGCGGCGATCCGCCGCCACCTGGACGGCCTGGTCGATGAGGGTGTGCTGGTCGAGGTAGAGCCCCGGGTCAGCACCCGACCCCGAGGCCGCGGTCGTCCGGCCCGGGCCTACGCGCTGACCGATCATGGCCGTACCCACTTCGCCCACGCTTACGACGATCTCGCCTCGACCGCGCTGCGCTACCTACGCGATACCGGCGGCGAGGCCGCAGTCGGCAAGTTCGCCCAGCACCGCGCGCGCACTCTCGCTGATCGAATCGAGGCGAGGATCGACGCTGAGCTCAGGCCCGAGGCCGGAGCCAAGCACGGGGCTCAGGTGGCAGCGCCTTCCGGCGCGGTCCAGCCGCCCTCCGACGACCGGACGCTCAGCACCGCCACCAAGGTCGCGCTTATCGCCGAGGCGCTGACCGATGAGGGCTACGCCGCAAGTTTCGAACCCGCCGGACACGGTCTGCAGATCTGCCAGCATCATTGTCCGGTTGCCCATGTAGCAGCCGAGTTCCCCCAGTTGTGCGAGGCCGAGACCCGCGCTCTGGCCGAGGTGCTCGGTACCTACGTCCAACGACTCGCCACCATCGCTCACGGTGATGGCGTATGTACCACCCACGTACCAACTGGTTCGCCCAATCCGGGAGGCAAATAGTGACCACAGCGCCCGAACGAGTGCTCAGCCAAGACGAGCAGATCGACGCGCTTTCCACATACAAGTTCGGCTGGTCGGATACCGACGCCGCGGGATCGGTGGCCAAGCGCGGTCTGAGCGAGGATGTCGTCCGCGATATCTCGATGAAGAAGAACGAGCCGGCCTGGATGCTCGAGCGACGGCTGAAGGCGTTGGAGATCTTCTACAAGAAGCCCATGCCGAACTGGGGTTCGGACCTGTCCGGCATCGACTTCGACAACATCAAGTACTTCGTCCGGTCGACCGAGAAGCAGGCGGCCACCTGGGACGATCTGCCCGCGGATATCAAGAACACCTACGACAAGTTGGGTATCCCCGAGGCCGAGAAGCAGCGGCTGGTCTCCGGTGTGGCTGCCCAGTACGAGTCCGAGGTGGTCTACCACAAGATCCGCGAGGACTTGGAAGAACAAGGCGTGTTGTTCCTGGACACCGATACCGCGCTGCGCGAGCACGAGGACCTGTTCAAGGAGTACTTCGGGACGATCATCCCGTCCGGTGACAACAAGTTCGCGGCCCTGAACACCGCGGTGTGGTCGGGTGGTTCGTTCATCTACGTCCCCAAGGGCGTACATGTCGAGATCCCGCTGCAGGCCTACTTCCGGATCAACACCGAGAACATGGGCCAGTTCGAGCGCACCCTGATGATCATCGACGAGGGCGCATATGTGCATTACGTCGAGGGCTGCACCGCGCCGATCTACTCCTCGGACTCGCTGCACTCCGCGGTCGTGGAGATCCTGGTCAAGAAGGGCGGCCGGTGCCGCTACACGACCATCCAGAACTGGTCGAACAACGTCTACAACCTGGTGACCAAGCGCGCGGTGGCCCAGGAAGGCGCGACCATGGAATGGGTCGACGGCAACATCGGGTCCAAGGTCACCATGAAGTACCCGTCCGTCTGGATGACCGGCGAACACGCCAAGGGCGAGGTGTTGTCGATCGCGTTCGCCGGCGAGGGCCAGCACCAGGACGCGGGCGCCAAGATGGTGCACGCCGCTCCACACACGTCCTCGACGATCATCTCGAAGTCGGTGGCCCGTGGCGGTGGCCGCACCTCCTACCGCGGCCTCGTCCAGGTCGAGCCCGGTGCCCATCACAGCAAGTCCACGGTCAAGTGCGATGCGCTGCTGGTGGACACCATCAGCCGCTCGGACACCTATCCCTACGTCGACGTACGCGAGGACGACGTGTCGATGGGTCACGAGGCGACGGTCTCCAAGGTGAGCGACGATCAACTGTTCTACCTGATGAGCCGTGGCCTGTCCGAGGACGAGGCCATGGCGATGATCGTGCGGGGCTTCGTGGAGCCCATCGCCCGTGAACTGCCGATGGAATATGCCCTCGAGCTCAACCGGCTCATCGAACTCCAGATGGAAGGCGCGGTCGGCTAACACGTGACTGCTACCAGCACAGACCCACAGGTCCATCCGCCAGCCGCCGGGGCGCACAGCCACGGCGGGCCGGTTACCAAGACCGGCTCGCCGGCCGAGCGGTTCACCTCGCGTAACCCTGATGATTTCGCGGTACCCAGTGGACGTGAGGAGGACTGGCGTTTCACTCCGATGCGCAAGCTCCGTTCGATCCTGCGGCCGTACCAGTCCGAGGGCACCGAAGAGGTCAGCCTGTCCGGCCCGCAGGGAGCCCGGTGGAGCATTGTCGGGCGCGATCACCCGCGTTTCGGCTCGGTGCTCCGTCCGGCCGATCGGGTCAGCGCGCTGGCCTTCGCGAACGTGTCGGACATCCTGTTCGTCGAGATCGACGCCGAGGCTCAGCTCAGCGAGCCGGTCAACGTGACGGTGGCGGGCAAGCCCGGCCTGAACTATGGGCACGTCGTCGTCGAGGCCAAGCCGTACAGCAAGGCCACTGTCGTCTTCGACCACACCGGCAACACGACCGACACCGCCAATGTCGAATTCCTGCTGGGCGACGGCGCGCAACTGTCCGTCGTCACCGTGCAGGACTGGGACAGCGAGGCCATCCACGTCAGCACCCATACCGCGTTGGTCGGCCGAGACGCCCAGTTCGACCATGTTTCGGTCACGCTCGGGGGCGCCATCGTTCGGCTCAGCCCCACGGTCCGCTTCGCCGGTCCAGGCGGTTCGGCGCAACTGTACGGGCTGTCCTTCGCCGGAGCGGGCCAGCATTTCGAGTCCCGGCTCTACGTCGACCACGCGATGCCCGACTGCTCGTCCAACGTGGTCTACAAGTCCGCTCTGGACGCCGACAGCGCCCGCACGGTGTGGATCGGCGATGTCCGGATCCGCCCCGAGGCCACCGGTACCAGCACCTACGAGCTCAACCGGAACCTGTTGCTCACCGAAGGAGCGCGGGCCGACTCGGTGCCCAACCTGGAGATCGAGACCGGTGAGATCACCGGCGCCGGACACGCCAGTGCCACCGGACGCTTCGATGACCTGCAGTTGTTCTACCTGCAGTCCCGTGGCATCCCCGAGGACGAAGCCCGCCGGCTCGTTGTACGCGGCTTCTTCGCTGATGTGTTGAACCACATCAAGGTGGCAGCACTGCACGACCGCCTGATGGCCGCCATCGACGCGCGGCTCGGAGGACAGCCCTCAGACGACGCAGCCGATTCGGCCGCCGACGAAACGGGAACCGCCTGATGAGTGTCAGGTTGTGCACGCTGGCCGAGCTGAAGGACGGCGAGCCCGTGCGGGTGGAGTTGGACGATATCGACGTCGCCGTGGTGAAGGTGCACGACGAGGTCTTTGCGATAGAAGACGTCTGCTCGCACGCCGAGGTACCGCTGTCCGAGGGCGAGGTTTCAGGTTGCACCATCGAGTGTGAACTGCACGGTTCGCGGTTCGACCTGCGAACCGGCAAGCCCACCGGCCCACCCGCCACCCGCGCGGTGCCCGTTTTCGAAACATCCGTGATCGACGGTGTCGTGTACGCCGAATTGGAGAACAAGTAATCATGTCGAAGCTCGAGATCCGCGGCCTGCACGTGAATGTGGAGGAGACCGAGATCCTCAAGGGGGTCGACCTCACGGTCTCCTCAGGCGAGACCCACGCGATCATGGGTCCGAACGGGTCCGGAAAGTCCACTCTGGCGTACTCCATCGCCGGCCACCCGAAGTACACCATCACCTCGGGTCAGGTGCTGCTGGACGGTGAGAACGTGCTGGAGATGGCCGTCGATCAGCGGGCCCGGGCCGGGCTGTTTCTGGCCATGCAGTACCCGGTCGAGGTTCCTGGCGTCTCGGTGTCGAACTTCCTGCGTACCGCCGCCACCGCGGTCCGGGGCGAAGCCCCGAAGCTGCGGACCTGGGTCAGGGAAGTCAATGCCGCGATGTCGGTGCTCGAGATGGACAAGTCCTTTGCCGAACGCAATGTCAACGAGGGTTTCTCGGGCGGCGAGAAGAAGCGTCACGAGATACTGCAGATGGCGCTGCTCCAGCCCAAGATCGCCATCCTGGACGAGACCGACTCCGGCCTGGACGTCGACGCGCTGCGAGTCGTGTCCGAAGGCGTGAACCGGGTTCGCGAGACCGGGATCGGCACGCTGCTGATCACCCACTACACGCGGATCCTGCGTTACATCAAGCCCGACTTCGTGCACGTCTTCTTCGACGGGCGCATCGTCGAGTCCGGCGGTGCCGAGCTGGCCGATGAGCTCGAGGCCAACGGCTACGCGCGCTACGGCGTCAACGAGCCCGCGGACACCGAAGCGGTTACCGCCGGCGCTTAGCCGGGTACTTCTCGACTGAAAGTGGTTTGCAACGTGTTCGACGTAGAGGTCATCCGCAAGGACTTCCCCATCTTGAGCCGGCAGGTGCACGGGGTTCCATTGGTGTACCTCGACTCGGCGAACACATCGCAGAAACCGCAGGTCGTGCTGGACTCGCTCACCGACTACTACACCAGGCACAACGCCAATGTGGCCCGCGCGGTGCATACCTTGGGCTCCGAGGCCACCATGTTGTTCGAGGGAGCCCGAGACAAGGTGGCGAGGTTCATCAACGCGCCCCGGCGCGATGAGGTGATCTTCACCAAGAACTCGTCCGAAGCCCTGAACCTGGTGGCTTACACCCTGTCCAACGCGACCACCACGCCCGGAGCCGAGCGGTTCCGGGTCGGACCCGGTGACAACATCGTGGTGACCGAAATGGAACACCACTCGAACATCGTCCCGTGGCAACTGCTGGCGCAGCGGACCGGAGCCGAGTTCCGGTACATCCCTATCGATGATGAGGGCCGGCTGGTCGAATCGCTCATCGATGAGCGGGTCGACGAGCGGACGAAGGTGCTGGCTTTCGTACACCAGTCCAACGCGCTCGGCACCGTCAACAATGTCGAGGGGCTGGTCACCCGGGCCAAGGCAGTCGGCGCGCTGACTGTGATCGATGCCTCCCAGTCCGCACCGCACCGGCCGCTGGATGTCCAGTCCCTGGGTGCGGACTTCGTGGCCTTCACCGGCCATAAGCTGTACGGGCCAACTGGTGTCGGGGTCTTGTGGGGACGCTACGAACTGCTGGCCGACCTGCCGCCCTTTCTCGGTGGCGGCGAGATGATCGAGACCGTCGACATGTCGGGTACGACCTTCGCCGCGCCACCGCACCGGTTCGAGGCCGGGACGCCGATGATCGCCGAAGCCGTCGGCCTCGGTACCGCGATCGACTACCTCACCGCGATCGGCATGGACCAGGTCCAGACCCACGAGGCCCAGTTGACCGCCTACGCACTCGATGCCCTGGCTCAGGTACCGGCCCTGAGGGTGATCGGACCGAGTACTCCCGTCGATCGGGGTGCCACGATCTCGTTCACCATCAAGGGCATTCACCCCCACGATGTGAGCCAGCTTCTGGACGAGCAGGGGATCGCAGTGCGCGCGGGGCACCACTGTGCCCGCCCGGTCTGCCTACGTTATGGCATTCCGGCCACGACCCGGGCCTCGTTCGGCATCTACACGACTACCTCCGAGATCGACACCCTGGTGGCTGGAGTAATCAAGGTGCAGGAGATGTTCTCGTGAGTGTGAACATGGATTCGATGTACCAGCAGATCATCCTGGACCATTACAAGCACCCGAACCACCGGGGGGAACTGGCTGACTTCGACGCCGAGGTCCACCATGTCAATCCGACCTGTGGCGACGAGGTGACCTTGCGGATCAGGGTGGCCGACGGTGAGATCGCCGACCTCGGTTGGACCGGCGAGGGTTGCTCGATCAGCCAGGCCTCGACGTCGGTGATGAGCGATCTGGTCGTCGGCTCATCAGTGACGGATGCCCTGCAGCTACAGGAGAAATTCCTGCAGCTCATGCAATCGCAGGGCCATAACGATCTGGCCGAGGACGAGACCGAAGCCCTCGAGGACGCGATAGCTTTCGAGGGTGTCTCGAAGTACCCGGCGCGCGTCAAGTGCGCGCTGCTGGGCTGGATGGCCATGAAGTCAGCCGTTGCCTCGGCAACCGGAGCAGGAGATAAACCATGACCGAAACCGTGAGCATGCCTGTCCCGTCCCAGGACGACGTGGAGGAGGCGCTGCGTGATGTCGTGGATCCCGAACTGGGCATCAATGTCGTCGATCTGGGCCTGATCTACGGCCTGGACATCGCCGATGATGCGACCGTGACCGTGGACATGACCCTGACCTCCGCGGCTTGCCCGCTCACCGACGTGATCGAGGAACAGGCTCAGACCGCGTTGACCGGCGGCCCGAAGCCGCTCGCGAGCGCCATCAAGATCAATTGGGTCTGGATGCCGCCGTGGGGCCCGGAGAAGATCACCGACGATGGTCGCGAACAGCTCAGGGCGCTGGGCTTCAACGTCTGATCAAGCCTGGATGGCAAAGCTGTCCGGTGGATCCGGCCGGCGGTGCTCGATGGCATCGATAAGCCAGTACTGACCTGCGGCGGCCAGCAGCCCGGTCAGCAGACAACAGGTCCACAGCAGCGTGGGGGACAGTGCGAAGCCGCCGGCACCGAGAAGTGGGGCAAGCAAGCCCGACGCGCCCCAGGCCAGCCCCAGTGCGCCCGCGTAGCGACCCCGCATGTGATCCGGCGCCAATGACGCGATAAGCGCCTGGAACGAACCGGCCGTGCCGATCTCGCCGATCGTCCAGACGGCAACGGTGAGCGCGAACTGCCAAGGCCGATGGCACAGGCCGGTCGCCGCGACGCCGATCCCGACCAAGGCCATCCCGATCGGCAGGCTCAGTCGTCGCGGCCATCGGGTCAGCAATCGCAGCGTGAGCGGCTGTCCGATCACGATCAGCACGCCGTTGACCGCGATCACGTAGCCGTAGGTCGAGGCGGTCAGACCCGCGTGGACGATAGCCAGCGGCAACGCCACATTCACCTGTCCGTACAGCACGGCGTAGCCGAGGACCAGCACCGTAGCCGCCAGCAGCAGGCGGTCCGTGCGCAGCAGCCGCAGCGGATCCGCCAGCCGCGCCGGCGCCGCCGAGGACTCGGGTCTGGTCTCCGGCACGAAGCGCAGGGCCAGCAGGCCGAAGGCCAGTGTGGTCCCGGCGTCGAGGGCGAACAGCAGGCCGAAGCCGAAATGGAGCAGCACACCGGCCGCCGTGGCGGCGATGGAGAAACCGAGATTGATGGCCCAGAACTGCAAGGCATACGCCCTGGTCCGGTCGGTACCCGTGACCAGGTCGGCCACCGCTGCTGTGGATGCCGGCCGGTACATGTCCGCTACGAGCCCGAGCAGGAACACCAGAACGGCGATGACCCACAGGGGCCGCGCGAAGCTGAGGCTGAACAAGGCCATAGCTGTTGCCGTCAGACTCGCGGCCAACGTAGTGCGCCGGCCGTATCGATCGGTCAGCACGCCGCCCACCGGCTGGGAGATCAGCGACCCCAGACCCCAGATGGTAAGTACCAGCCCGGCGGTCGTGACCGAGATATGCCTCGGGCCGGTGAGATAGAGCACGAAGAACGGCTCGATGAACGTGCCGGCGCGGTTGACCAGAGTCCCCAGCCATAACCACCAGAACGCGTTCGGCAGGCCGCCGATCTGGTCGTCCAGTCGGTCTCGCAGCCATCGGTGGGGAGGGGCTACGTCCGCATTCAGCAGCTCGACTTCGGCGTCTGTGACCACCCGGCCAGACAAGCACAAGACTGCGACAACATCGACCGAATTAGCCGCCGATGTGGTGAATCACCGGGTCGGGTCCGTGACGTGGCCGGTGAAGATCGGGGTACCCGTCGGTTCATGCACGATGGCCCACGCGAAGGGGCGGTCGGCCCGGACGGTGATCGGTCGGCCTGACCGACCCGAAACGGCGACGGCGATTCCGGTCACAGCCGCGGCCTCGGTGCCCCGTTCGTCGACGGTGATGTTGGCACGATGGATCGCATCACTGACGAACAGCCCTGGGGCGATGCCGCTGAGGTCAGCCTGCGGGCCGAACAACTCGGCCATGCCCAGACTCGTGAGGGCACGAACCAGGCCGAGGTCGCTGGCGGTATTCCATCGAGGCAGCGTGAGGTCGACCCATTCGGGCCGATCCTGGATCGACGGTCGAGTCGCGATGGCCAACGCCGAGGCAAGTGATGCCAGCTCCATCGCCGGTCGGGCCGGAACCACGACCCGCATGCTGAGTTCGCCGCCGACGTAGGGCAGGCTGACCCGCTGCCAGCCGTCGCCGGCTGCGTACCGGACTGCCTGCAGTTCTTGGCGCATCAGGCGTGCGCCGACCTGTTGATCGGTGGCCGTGGTGAACGGTCCGGTGCTGGTGGATTCCTCGCTGAACTGGCTCAGCCACGTCGCCTTCAGGTACACCGCGTTGGCGAGCACCAACACCGTGGCGGCGTCCAGGTGGTCGAACAACTTCCGGATCCGGTCGCGCGTTTGGCGTGCCACCCAGGCGTTGATGGTGGCAGTGGCCGAGCCCGGGTCGGCGAACGACACTGCGGTCGGCCCGGCCCCGTACTGGCGCGCGAGAAGCTCCAGGAACGGCCGTGCCACCCGGTCGGCGAAGCCTTGATCCAGGAAAAGACCGTTCGCTACGGCAACAATCGGATCCGGCGCGAGCTGCCCCGACGGTGTCGGGCTCGGCGCCGTTCCCACCGGTCCGGTCGTGACAAGCTGAGCGGTGAGTGCGTTGATCGCCGGGTGCGCCGACCCCTCGGGCGCAGCGCCGTTCGGGAAGCCGAACACTGCGTCGATCTCGCGTGCGCTGGTTCCGCGACAGCCCGCCCGCAGCATTGCGAAGGCCACCGCGATGGACAACGGTGACATGGTGAAGTTGCCCCCCAGGCTCGCGCTGGTCCGATAGAGGTTCGCGCCGAAGGTACGCACACCCGCCACCACATCCGGCAGATCGGCAATGCTGGTTACGGAGACCTTTTCCCGGGCCCTATCGACGAGCAGCGGACGGAGTCCGGTCGGCTCCGGCGACGTGGCCGACCGTGACGCACACCCGGCCAGCGACGGCGAAGCCGCTAGCGCCAGCATCCCGAGCATGCTCTGAATCAAGGCCCGACGAGAGACACCCGATGCCGACCGATTCTGCATGACACGTCCTTCCCGCTTCCTGAACCCACCTGCGGCGCAGCTTTGGGGCAGCGGGCAGCTGATCAACGACAGGCTCTACCTGCTCTTGACGTGCCGGGACGGCGCAAACATTGCATCGGTCCAAAGTCGTCGATGCTGGGATCGGTAACTGCTCAGCCGAGGACGCTGGTCCCGAAGGTGTCACACCGTGTGGGGTCCCCGGTCGAGTAGCCGGTACCGAACCACTTCTGACGCTGCGCGGACGAGCCGTGCGTGAACCTGCTCTGGTCCACATCGCCGCCGCCGAGATGGGACTGGATCCAGTCGTCGCCGATCCGGCCGGCGGTGTCCAGCGCCGCGGTGATGTCATCCTTGGTGAGGTTCTGGATAAACGGCTGACCGTTGGCCGAGGGCACGGTTGTGGCGTGGTTGGCCCAGGCCCCGGCGTAGCAGTCGGCCTGCAGTTCCAGCCGGACCGAGTCGGATTTCGCGCCGGTCGCGGTGTGGTCGACCCTGCTCTCGATGCCAAGCAGATCCTGTACGTGATGCCCGTACTCGTGGGCTAGCACGTAGGCATTGACGAAGGGGCCGCCGGTAGCCCCGAATTGGGTCTTCAGCTGGTCGAAGAACGCCAGGTCGACGTAGACCTTCCGGTCGGCCGGGCAGTAAAAGGGACCCACGCCGGAATCCGCCGCACCACACCCGGTGTTGGTCTGGCCCCGGAAGAACCTCGTGGGGCTGTGGACGTATTGGGTGCCCAGGCTCGGCAGTTTCTGCGACCAGTAGCCCTCCACCGATTCGATGTCGGCCACCAGGGCGCAGTCGGCGCTGCGGTTGGCGTCCTTTCCGGTCTTGCAGGTGGCACTGAGCTGGGCGTTGTCGACCGACGTCACATTGGAGCCGGTGCCCACGCCGCTGAGGTCGCCGATCCCGCCCGGCAAGCCGCCGCTGCCACCACCCAGCACGTTGATCAGCACGACGACAATCAGGCCCACGATGCCGAGACCACCACCGCCGAGCGCTACCCCGCCCAAGCCACCACCGCCTCCGGACCGGGCATCTTCCACGACCGAGGTGTCGAGCTGGGCGTTGTCGTTGTACTGCATGATTGATCGTCCTATCGCCGGCATCTTGATCGCAATTCGTGCTGTCGACGGCCCGAGGTCGGCGCGGCACCCGGGTCAGCCGGCGCGGTCAGTCCGGGGCCCTACCGTACGGTAATCTGGACCTTCGTGAGCACCGTTCCGCATTGAGACGGACCCGAGTTCCTATCCGCTCATCAGTCCGTTTCTGCTAGTTCCTGGAAAGTGCCCTCATGATCACCGCGACCGATCTCGAACTCCGCGCGGGCGCGCGCATCCTGCTCAACCCCACCATGCTTCGGGTGCAACCCGGTGACCGGATCGGACTCGTCGGCCGCAACGGGGCGGGCAAGACGACCAGCCTGAAGGTGCTCGCCGGTGAGAACATGCCGCATGGCGGTTCGGTGTCGGCCACCGGGCCGATCGGCTACCTACCGCAGGACCCCAGGACCGGCGACCTGGCGCAGACGGCCGGCGACCGGGTGCTGTCCGCGCGGGGACTCGACGAACTACTGCACCAGCTCACGGCTGTCGGCCATGCCCTCGCCGAACACAGCGACGACGAGGCACTGGTCCGGCGCTATGGCTTTCTGGAGGAGCAGTTCTCATCGCGCGGGGGATATGCCTCCGAAGCCGAAGCCGCGCGGATCTGTGCTCATCTCGGTTTGCCGGACCGGGTCCTCGGCCAGCCGTTGGGCACCCTGTCCGGTGGGCAGCGTCGTCGGATCGAGTTGGCCCGGATCCTGTTCGCCGACTCGGCCGGTGAACCCACAACCATGCTGCTCGATGAGCCGACCAACCACCTGGACGCCGATTCCATCACCTGGCTCAGAGACTTCCTCAAGGGCCATCGTGGCGGGTTGATCGTGATCAGTCACGACGTCGAACTGCTCGATGCGGTGGTCAACAAGGTCTGGTACCTGGACGCCAATCGGTCCGAGGTGGATGTCTACAACGTCGGGTGGCAGACCTACCTGAAGCAGCGTGAGGCCGACGAGCGACGGCGGCACCGCGAGCGCGCCAATGCCGAACGCAAGATCGACTCGCTGCGCGGGCAGGCCGACAAGATGCGGGCCAAGGCCACCAAGGCCAAGGCGGCCCAGCAGATGCTTCGTCGGGCCGATGCTCTGAACGCCGGCCTGTCCGACATCCGGGTGAACGACAAGGTGGCCAAGCTGCGCTTTCCGGACCCGGCACCTTGTGGCAAGACGCCCCTCACCGCCGAGGGCCTGTCGAAGTCTTACGGTTCGCTCGAGGTCTTCACCGACGTCAACCTCGCGATCGACCGCGGCACGCGGGTGGTCATCCTCGGCCTCAACGGTGCGGGCAAGACCACACTGCTCCGCTTGCTGGCCGGTGCCGAGGCCGCGGACACCGGTGACGTGGTGCCCGGACACGGCCTGCGCCTCGGCTACTTCGCGCAGGAGCACGAAACCCTTGAAACCAACCGCACCGTGCTCGAGAACATGCGCAGTGCCGCGCCTGATCCGGCTGACCTGCAGCTGCGCAGCGTGCTCGGCGCATTCCTGTTCTCCGGCGAGGATGTCGAGAAGCCGGCCGGGGTGCTGTCCGGTGGGGAGAAGACCCGGCTGGCCCTGGCGATGTTGGTGACCAGTGCCGCGAACGTTCTGCTGCTCGACGAGCCCACGAACAACCTCGACCCGGCCAGCCGTGAGCAGGTCCTCGATGCGCTGCGCCGCTACAGTGGCGCGATCGTGCTGGTGACCCACGACGAGGGAGCCGTCGAGGCGCTCGACCCCGACAAGGTGATTCTGTTACCGGACGGCATCGAAGACAGCTGGAGCGCCGACCTCGCGGACCTGATTGCTCTCGCGTAATCATTGCTTTGCGTCTTCGGGACTGCTAGCAAGAAAGGCACGGTGCAGCTCGAACAGGGGAGTCAACGTGACCGATCTCAAAAAGGGCGCCAGAATCACCGGGCCCGATCGCAGCAAGCTGGCCTCCGAGGTCAGGAGGCAATACGAGAAGGGTCGCAGCATCCGCGAATTGGCGGACAGTCACGGCAGGTCGTACGGCTTCATCCACCGGCTTCTGAGCGAAAATGAGGTTGCTCTCCGCGGACGCGGTGGCGCCACGCGCGGAAAGAAGAAGTAGCCCTGAAAACAGACCTCGTCCCCGCCATCCCAGTCGAGGCGGGGTTCACACTCGCCCTGTCCGGAGTAACCGACACCGCCGCTCACAACTCGGCGCACAGTCCTACCATTGCGACCATCACCCTCAATCGCCCGGATCGGAGAAACGCCCAGACGCCGGATACCTGGTTGTGGCTGGTGCGAGCGCTGAATGCCCTACCCGGCACGATCCGGGTGTTGTTCGTGCAGGGCAACGGGCCGTCGTTCTCCTCCGGGCTCGACAAGGAAGTCTTCACCGCGCTGGGCACGGCCGAGGCACCAGGCCTGGCCGGCATCGCGCACGCCGGGCCGGCGGCCGCGTCCGACGCCATCGCCTCATTCCAAGAGGCTTTCGCTCTGGGGTCTCGCCCGGATCTGGTCAGCATCGCGCTGGTCCAGGGTCACGCCATCGGGGCCGGTTTCCAGTTGGCGCTCAGCTGTGACATCCGAATCGCCGCCGAGGACGCGCAGTTCTCGATGGCCGAAGTGACTCTCGGCCTTGTTCCTGACCTGGGCGGCACCAAGCGGCTGGTCGAACTCGTGGGGTATTCCCGGGCGGCCAGCATCTGTCTGACCGGCCGCAGCGTCTCGGCGGCGGAGGCAGATCAGATCGGTCTGGTGAGCGCCGTCGTCCCGGTCGATCGTCTCGGCGCGGCCGGCGACGCGTTCGCGGCTCAGGTACTCGCGTTGCCGCGAACCGCCGTCACTGAGACGAAAGCTCTCCTGCTCCGGGCCGCTCAGCGCACCCAGGACGAGCAGGAACAGGCCGAGCGGGACGCCCAATACCGGCTGTTGCGCGAACTGGCCGGGCTCGACGCCGACGACTGAAGGTTCCTCCCTGGGCGAACGTGGCCACCGTCCGGGAATGACCGGCCGAGCGGCGGCGATACTTAGCGTTGTGATGCGAACCTTCGTTCTGCCACTTCCGCTCGCTGCGGCCCGCGGCCGGCCAGGTGCGGCCCGCAGCCGGGCAGCCGTGCCGATGGCACCGATGATGGACGAAGTCCGCCCATGATGCCCGGTGGCGGCATGGGCAGCTACTCCATGATGCGATCGATGCGGCGCGACCCGGCGTTTTCGAAGAACAAACTCCGCAAGGGCACCGCACGACGGGTGCTCGAATTCGCTCGTCCCTATCGACGCGAACTCGTCTTCTTCACCCTCATCATCGTGCTCGACGCGATGATCGGCGTCGCGACCCCGGTGCTGGCCGGGCGGGTGGTCAACGAGATCACCAGCCGTGGCCAGGTCCGTACTGTCGTCTGGATCGCCGTTGTCATCGCGATGCTTGCCGTCGTCGATGCGGTCTTCTCCTACGCCCAGCGGTGGTACTCCGCCCGGATCGGCGAAGGACTGATCTTCGACCTGCGGTCCAACGTGTTCGGCCACGTTCAGCGGATGCCGTTGGCCTTCTTCACCCGGACCCAGACCGGTGCGCTGGTCAGCCGCCTCAACAGCGATGTGCTGGGAGCTCAACAGGCCTTCACCTCCACCTTGTCCGGCGTGGTCAGCAACGCGGTCAGCCTGGTGTTCACGGCCGCGGTGATGTTCACGCTTTCGTGGCAGATCACCGCCCTGGCGTTGGTCATGCTGCCGATTTTCGTCTTTCCGGCCAAGCGCGTCGGACGCGAACTGCAGGGGATAACCCGCGAGTCCTACAACCTCAACGCCTCCATGAACGCAACGATGACCGAGCGGTTCAATGTTGCCGGCGCACTGCTGGTGAAACTGTTCGGCAACCTGAGTGTCGAGGCCGAATCGTTCTCCAACCGGGCCGCGCGAGTTCGTGACATCGGGGTCCGCTCGGCCCTCTACGCGCGAGCCCTTTTCGTAGCCTTGGCGCTGGTCGCCAGCCTGGCTCAGGCTCTGGTGTACGGGCTGGGTGGCTACTATGCGTTGACTGGTCAGCTGTCGACCGGGACTGTGGTGACGTTGGCGCTGCTGTTGTCCAGGCTCTACGGGCCGTTGCTGGCCCTCTCCAACGTCCGGGTCGACGTCATGAGTGCCCTCGTCAGCTTCGACCGGGTCTTCGAGGTGCTCGATCTCGATCCCCTGATCGACGATGATCCGGCCGCCGTGCCGCTAGATCCCACCGCGGCATCCATCACGTTCGACGATGTCTGGTTCTCCTATCCGACCGCACAGGAGGTGTCGTTGGCATCCTTGGAAGACGTAGCGGTACTGGACAACTCTCGTTCGCAGGACGTGCTGCGCGGAGTGAGTTTCACCGCGCGGGCGGGCCAGATGGTGGCCCTCGTCGGGTCGTCCGGGGCGGGTAAGACGACGATCAGCCAGCTGGTGCCACGAATCTACGACGTGCGATCCGGTTCGGTGCGGATCGGGGACCAGGATGTCCGTTCGGTGACACAGGATTCACTGCGGGCGGCCATCGGCGTGGTGAGTCAGGACGCGCATCTCTTCCATGACACCATCGCCCAGAACCTGCGATACGCCCGGGCCGATGCCACCGACGAGCAACTGTGGGACGCGCTGCGCGGCGCACATATCGCCGACACGGTCACCGAACTACCCGACGGCCTGGACACGGTTGTGGGCGACCGCGGTTATCGCCTTTCCGGAGGGGAGAAGCAGCGCATCGCCATTGCCCGGTTGTTGCTCAAGGCACCTCGGATCGTGATTCTCGACGAGGCCACGGCCCACCTCGACAGTGAGAGCGAACGGGCGGTGCAGGATGCGCTCGCTTCCGCCTTGAAAGGCCGAACCTCGTTGGTCATCGCACACCGGTTGTCCACCATCCGGGCCGCCGATCTCGTGTTGGTGGTCGACGACGGCAGAATTGCCGAGCGCGGCACCCACGATGAGTTGTTGCGGGCCGGCGGGGTGTACGCCGAGCTGTATCGCACTCAATTCGCTACCGGCGAGACGATGCTGGAACACGGCGTCGACTCAGATCTGGCCGGGGGATCGCTCAGACCTGGGATTGGGCCAGTTCGATAGCGACCGGAAACAGGTCCGGTGCGGCCAGCATGCTTTGAAACGCGAGTTCCGAGGCGCCGATAAGCGACGACTCGACCCCGAGACCGGGGGTCAGCACCTGAACGCTGGATCGGGAGGCCGACATGGCCCGCGCATCGATCTCGCACTCGATCGTGGCCCGTTCCAGCCGGAGCACCTCAGCCAGCGAGCCGCCGACGATGATCGCCTGTGGATTGAAGACATTGACCAGCGTCGCCAGGGTCCGTCCCAGCCAGGTGGCCACCGTGTGCACCGCGGC
This sequence comes from Pseudonocardiales bacterium, assembly GCA_030840445.1. GTDB lineage: Bacteria > Actinomycetota > Actinomycetes > Mycobacteriales > Jatrophihabitantaceae > Jatrophihabitans_A. The sequence continues at coordinate 4,696 of JAVEEN010000192.1, read as the reverse complement.
GACGGCGCGCCGGTCACCCTGCTGGGCGCTGGCGAACACACCCGCCACTTCCTCCGGTCCGTGCCGGTCGATGCCTGCCGCGCGCAGCAGCGCGTGTTCGCCGATGTAGGTCTCGATGCAGCCGTTGCTGCCGCAGTGGCAGGGTGGCCCATCGGGATTGAGCATGATGTGGCCGATCTCGCCGGCGTACCCGCCCACGCCGCGTAGCTGGTTGCCGTCGGCGATGATGCCGCCACCCACGCCGACGCTGCCGTTGACGAAGATGACGTTGTCCAGGCCGACGGCCGCGCCGCGCAGGTGTTCGGCCAACGCTCCCAGATCGGCGTCGTTTCCGACCTGGACGTCCAGCTGGGCGCCTAGCCGGGCGCTCAGCAGATCGGCCAGCGGGACACCCCGCCACTCCAGGTTTGGCCCGTGTTCGATGACGCCGTTCTCGCGACCGACCGTGCCTGGCACGCTCACGCCCACGCCGATGAGGACGGCACTGTCAGGCAGCCGCCCGGCGATCCAGTCGGCGTCGCGGGCGATCTGGCCGGTCACCGCATCGGGGGTGCGACCGTCGCCCTCGATCGGGGTCTCCCGTCGCGCATGCACCGTGCCGCCGAGTCCGACGGCGGCGGAGACGACCCGCTCGACATCGACCTCGACGGCCAGCACATAGGGACCGTCCGGGCGCGGCGCGACCACGTAGGACGGCCGGCCGGCCCGGAGGCGGCCGGCTGGCACATACTCCGTGACCATGCCCAGGCCCACCAGGTCGGTGACCAGCCCACCGATCGTGCTGCGGTTCAGCCCGAGCAGGGTGGTGAGTTCGGCCCGGGTCAGCTCTCCTCGCCGGTGGATCTCGCCGAGGAGAAGTCCGAGGTTGTGCCGCCGGATCTCCTCCGGGCGCACCGCCGAGGTTCGGGCCACAGCTCGATCAGCTCGTTGCGGTTCGCCTGCGCGAGATCGCGTCGACGCTGGCGGCGAGCAGCAGGACCAGGCCGGTGATCATGAACTCATACGACGAGCCCAGGTTCTTCAGACCCAGCCCGTTCGGGATCATCGCGATCACCAGGGCACCGATGACACCGTCGCGCACCTTGCCGCGGCCGCCGAACAGCGAGGTACCACCTATGACGGCAGCGCCGACGGCGTACAGCTGGTCGGTGTGGCTACCGAAGTCCGACGGCACACCACCCTGACGAGAAGCGCCGATGACGCCCGCCACGCCGGCCATGGCCGAGGCGATGACGAACACGCTGAGCCGGATTCGCTTGACATCGATACCGGCCCGGCGGGCGGCCTCGGTGTTACCTCCGACGGCGTAGACGTAGCGGCCGTAGCGGGTCTTGGCCAGCACTATCGTTCCCACGACCAGCAGGATGAAGATGATCGGCACCACGTACGGCACGCCCTGCAGCTTGGCGAAAACCGTACGGCCGCGATTCTCGTTCAGGACATAGATCGCGATGCCGGTCACGACCGCGATCAGCAGGGCCCGCAGGACTACCAGGTCGATGGGTTCGCCGGTCAGCTTCGCCCTGCGTCGTTGCAGGGATCGTCCGATGGTGTAGGCGCTGTAGATACCTACGGCGACGACCCAGAGGATCCACCCGGTGGTGGGCGACAGGTTTTCGTTCTCGATCTTGTTGATCAGGTCGACCCGCTGGGTGGAGATGGCCGCGCCCTGACCGATGAATTTCAGCAGCACCCCCTGCCACGCCAGGAAGAGAGCCAGCGTCACGATGAACGATGGGATGCCAACGTGGGCAACGAGAAAGCCGATCAGTGACCCGATGGCCACGCCGACCGCGATGGAGACGAAGATCGCTGCCGGAGCGTGTTGGGTGAGCTTGGTGACGATGAAGATGCCGCCGAGCACGATGACGCCGGTCGCGATCCACAACCGGTACCGGGCAGTGATACCGATGGCCACAACCAGCAACAGCAGCAGGGCCAGGTACGTCGGGGTGCCCAGCGCGGCGTTCAGATCGCCGTTGCGGGTTACGCCGAGGGCCATGGTCGCGGCGCACACGCCGCTGGCCGTGCCGATCGACAGATCGATCTCGCCCATCAGCAGCACGAAGATGCTGCCCATGGCCAGTACGGCGATCGGAGCCGCCTGAGTCAGGAAGTTGGCGAAGTTTGACTTGGACAGAAACAGGTTGTTCGCGGAGTAGAAGATGATCGCGAGGATGATCACACCGGCGACGGCGGGCAGCGCGCCCACCTCGCCACCGCGTACCCGCTGGGTGTACAGGCGGAAGGACTCGGCGATGTTGCGCGGGCCCACGTCATTGGCGAAGTCCACCGCAGCAGTGCTCTGAGCCGAGGTGCCGGCGACGTCGGCCGCCGGAGTGGTGAGTTTGGGGTCAGTCATGAGTGTCGTCGTCCTCTCACATGCTCGCGTTGGCGGCGGCGGTGGACAGGCCGATATCGCCTGACCGGCCGGTCGTGATCAGCTCGACCACCTGGCTGACGCTGGTCTGGCTAGCCGGAACCTCGGCGGCCATCCGCCCCAGGTACAGCGCTGCCACGTGGTCGGAGACCTCCATGACGTCGTTCATGTTGTGCGAGATCAGACCGACACCGAGCCCCGCGTCGGCGAGCCGGCGGACCAGATCGAGAACCTGGCGGGTCTGCGCGACGCCGAGCGCGGCCGTCGGTTCGTCGAGGAAGACCACCCGGGAGTTCCACAGCACAGCTTTGGCGATGGCGACCGTCTGTCGTTGGCCACCGGAGAGGCTGGCTACCAGTTGCCGGACTGACTTCACAGTGCGGACCGACAGGCTGGCCAGCGTCTCACGGGCCTTGCGTTCCATTGTTCCCTCGTCGAGGGCGCCGAAGCGCGAGTGCAGCTCGCGGCCGAGGAACATGTTCTGGACGATGTCGAGGTTGTCGCAGAGTGCGAGGTCCTGGTACACGATTTCGATCCCCAGCGCCGCGGCCTCGGCCGGGCCGTGGATGTGAACCGGCTTGCCCTCGAAGAGGACCTCGCCGGAATCGATGCTGTAGATGCCGGCGAGGCATTTCACCAGCGTCGATTTGCCGGCACCGTTGTCGCCCACCAGGGCGGTGACCTCACCGGGATAGATGTGCAGGTCCACGTCGTGCAGGACGTGAACCGGGCCGAAGCTCTTGTTCACGCCGCGCAATTCGAGGATGGGTTCCGCCATTGCCCTCTCCGTTCGATCAGTCCAAGCGACCGTGTTTCACCTGGCTGTGGCGGGACAACCCTTAGGTCGCCCCGCCACATATCGAGCGAGGTGCTACGAGATACCAGCAGTCTTGCACGCCGCGGCGTAGGCAGCCGTGCACAGCTCGGACGCCTTCACGAAGCCGTCCTCGACGGGCTTCTTGATGTTTGCCTTGGTGATCGCGACCGGGGTCAGCAGCAGCGACGGGACGTCGCGATTGCCCTGGGTGTCCTTGGTCGTACCGTTGGTCTTACCGGCCTCACCCTTGAGCAGCGAGATGGCGAGGTTGGCCAGGCCGTTGGCCTCGTCCTTGATCGGCTTGTAGACCGTCATGCACTGGTCGCCGGAGAGGATGTTCTGCAACCCACCGACGGTGGCGTCCTGGCCGGTGACCGGAACCTTCAGGCCGTTCTTCTTCAGGATCGTGATCGCGGCATTGCCAAGACCATCGTTGGCGGCCAGTACACCGTCAACCTTGCCGCCGTTCTTGGTGAGCAGCTGCTCGAAGATGGTGCCGGCCTGCGCGTTGTCCCAGTTGGGCACGCTCTGGTCGCCGACCTTCTTCCAGCCCGCGGCGTACTTGGGGTCCAGGACCGAGTCGTAGCCCTGCTTGAACAGGGTTGCGTTGTTGTCGGTCGGCGAGCCGTTCAGTTCGATGATCTGCGGGTTGGTCTTGTTGGCGGCGGTCAGACAGTCGACCAGCCCCTGGCCCTGCAGCTTGCCGACCTCAACGTTGTTGAAGGAAACGTAGTAGTCCGCCGTACCACCGAGGGTGAGCCGGTCGTAGTCGATGGTCTTCACGCCGGCCTGCTTGGCCGTCTGCTCGATCTGAGCGCCGGTGGCGCTGTCGAGGTTGACGATGGCCAGGACCGAAACGCCCGAGGTGATCATCGACTGGGCGATGGAGATCATCTTGCTCTTGTCGCCCAACGCGTTCTGGATGTCCGCCTTGACGCCGGCATCGGCGAAGGCCTTGGTCAGCAGGGGCTTGTCGAAGCTTTCCCACCGGGCCGAGGACTGGGTGTCGGGCAGGATTACGCCCACGCTGCCCTTGACGGAACCGCCCGCACTGCTGCTGCTCGAACTTCCGCCGGCACTGTTGTTATTGCTCTTTGAACTGCTGCAGGCCGCGAGCGACACCGCGATGGTGACTCCTACTGCGACCACACCGAGCGCACGAATGCGCATGGGCTTCCCGCCTTTCCCACTGACTTACTGCGCTCGACCGCCGAGCGCAGGTGATTGTTGTCGTCGGAAACATATCCCTCGGTGGCGGCTCCCGAAAAGTATCGTCACAGACTTGTTACCAACCAGTTCAGGTTTCGACATCTGTTGCTGCTGGGGCCCGCTGAGATCGGGCATGGCCCATATTGCTCCGCGCGGTGAAGCGGCGCGCAGACAGTTCGTCACTGTCTGTGACGACCATCAATCGGCCCAAGGTCAGCAAGCCCACGACGTCAAGGGGGCGCCGGACAAGATCGGTCCGCCGCCCCTGTACATATCGGGAGACATATGAC
>JAVEEN010000190.1 GCA_030840445.1 Pseudonocardiales bacterium | reverse complement strand
TGCTGGCTCGCGCGCACCGCGACGAGTGGGCACGCGTCCTGGCGGTCACGGCCAGGCTTGCCGGCGACATCGATCTGGCCGAGGAATGCACCCAGGACGCCTTTGTGGCCGCTCTGCAGACCTGGGCACGCGACGGCATTCCCGACAACCCGGGTGCCTGGCTGACTACCACCGCCCGGCGCAAGGTGCTCGACGCGCATCGGCGGAACCAGACCTTGCGCGCCAAGCTCCCGCTGCTGATCGACAGTGCCCACGGACCCGGCGCCGACGCCGCACTGGCCGACGACGATGGCGCTGTTCCGGGAGGCACCGTGATCGCCGACGACCGGCTGCGCCTGATCTTCACCTGCTGCCATCCGGCGCTGGCCCGTGAGGCGCAGGTCGCGTTGACCCTTCGGTTGCTGTGCGGCCTGAGCACCGCCGAGATCGCCCGCGTATTTCTGGTGCCCGAACCCACCATGGCGGCGCGGGTCACTCGAGCCAAGAAGAAGATCGCCGCCGCGAGGATCCCCTATCGGGTGCCCGGTTCTGAGGAGTTGCCCGATCGGCTCGACGCCGTCCTCACCGTCCTGCATCTGCTGTTCACCACCGGACATGCGGCCCCGAGCGGTGAGGCTTTGATCCGCGTCGATCTGGTCGTCCGCGCGATCTCGCTGACCCGGATGCTGGCGGTACTGATGCCCGACGAGGTGGAGGTCCGCGGGTTGCTAGCCCTGATGCTGGTCACCGATGCTCGCCGGACCGGGCGCACCGATGCCTCGGGGGAGCTGGTCCTGCTCGCCGACCAGGACCGATCGGGCTGGGACCGGACGGCGATCGAGGAGGGCCGGGAGTTGCTGATGAGTGCGCTTCGGCATGGCGGCCGCCCCGGGCGGTTCGTGCTGCAGGCGGCCATCGGCGCGCTGCATGCTGAGGCACCGAGCTACCAGGACACCGATTGGCGGCAGATCGTCGGGCTTTACGACCTGCTGCTCACCCGCTGGCCGTCTCCGGTGGTGTCGCTCAATCGCGCCGTCGCCGTGGCGATGTGTGACGGTCCGGCGGCCGGCCTGGCCGAAATCGACGCCCTCGACTCCGCTCAGCGGGGCGGTGCCCGTCCCGTGCTGGCGGGATATCACTACCTGCCGGCGGCTCGGGCCGATCTGCTTCGCCAACTGGGCCGGCGGGCTGAGGCGGCCGAGCAGTACCGGTTGGCCCTGGCCGCGTGCGACAACACCGCCGAGCGACGGTTCCTCGAAGGCCGGCTGGCTGAGCTCCAGTGATGTGACCCGCCTGGGCTTGCGGTGGTTACTGGCCAGTAATACAGTGTTCGTACCGGCCAGTAACATCGGCTGTTTCCCCGTCGCTGTCACCGCGATCGGGATCACGTCGAGCACTTCACCCCAGGGAGCGATCTTCGATGGGCCACTACAAGTCCAACCTGCGAGACATCGAATTCAACTTGTTCGAGGTATTAGGCACCGGAGACAAGCTCGGCTCCGGGCTCTTCGCCGAGATCGACCCGGACACCGCGCGCGGAATCCTCGACGAGGTTCGCAAGCTGGCCGAGGGACCCCTGGCTGACTCCTACGTGGACTCCGATCGCAACCCGCCGGTCTTCGATCCAGCCACCGGATCGGTGACGATGCCCGCGGCGTTCAAGAAGTCATATGCCGCCTGGCAGGATGCCGAATGGTGGCGGCTCGAGACCACGCGTGACTACGGCGGCACGCCCGCGCCGCGCTCGCTGGTGTGGTCCATCGCCGAACTGGTACTGGGCGCCAACCCGGCGATCTGGATGTTCAACTGCGGCCCGGCGTTCGCCGACATCATCCACGAGGTCGGCACCGACGAGCAGCGCAAGATCGGTCAGTTGATGATCGACCGGCGCTGGGGTGCCACGATGGTGCTGACCGAGCCCGACGCCGGGTCCGACGTCGGCGCCGGACGTACCAAGGCCATCCGGCAGGACGACGGGACCTGGCACATCGAAGGTGTCAAGCGGTTCATCACCTCCGCTGAACACGACATGAGCGAGAACATCATCCATTACGTGCTGGCCCGTCCCGAAGGTGCCGGACCGGGCACCAAGGGGCTGTCGTTGTTCATCGTCGGAAAGTACGACTTCGACTGGGACACCGGTGAGCTCGGTGCGCGAAACGGCGCCATGGTGACCAACGTCGAGCACAAGATGGGCCTCAAGGCGTCCACCACCTGCGAGGTCACGTTCGGCGAGAAGGCACCCGCCAAGGGCTGGTTGCTGGGCGAGGTGCACGACGGTATCGCTCAGATGTTCAAGGTGATCGAGCACGCCCGGATGATGGTCGGCACCAAGGCCTATTCCGAGTTGTCGGCCGGTTACCTGGCCGCCCTGGAGTACGCCAAGACCCGGGTCCAGTCCGCCGATCTGACCCGGTCGGCCGACAAGACCGCACCGCGGGTCACGATCATCAACCACCCAGACGTGCGGCGGCAGCTCATGACACAGAAGGCCTACGCCGAGGGGCTGCGGGCCGTGGCCCTCTACACCGCCAGCGTCCAGGACCGGATCCAGGTGGCGGAGTTCGAGCACACCGATGCGTCGCTGGACGAGCGGCTGAACGACCTGTTGCTGCCGATCGTGAAGGGTGTCGGTTCGGAGCGGTCCTACGAGCAGCTCGGCCAGGCCCTGCAGGTCTTCGGTGGCTCCGGATTCCTCCAGGACTACCCGCTCGAGCAGTACATCCGGGACAACAAGATCGACTCGCTGTACGAAGGCACCACCGCGATCCAGGGCCAGGACTTCTTCTTCCGGAAGATCGTCCGGGACAAGGGTGTCGCCCTCGGGGCCCTGTCGGCCGAGATTCAGGCGTTCCTCGATTCGATCGCCGACGAGGGCCGGCTCAAGGTCGAGCGCGAGGCCGTCGCGAAGGCGCTCTCCGAGGTCGGGACGATGGTCGCCGCCATGATCGGCCAGCTGACCTCGGCCCAGGAAGATATTCGCAACATCTACAAGGTCGGCCTCAACTCGACCCGGCTGCTGATGTCCTGCGGTGACCTGGCCATTGGCTGGCTGTTGCTCCGTCAGGCCGCGGTGGCGCTGGGCAAGCTCGACGCAAACGGAGTCACCACTGCCGACCAGGCGTTCTATGAGGGCAAGCTCGCCGTGGCCAAGTTCTTCGCGGCGACTGTGCTTCCGGAGCTCGTGGCCCGCCGCAAGGTGGTCGAAGGCACCGACCTGGCCGTCATGGACGTATCCGAAGCCGCCTTCTAAGACGCGATCGTGTAACGCTGACCCTCATATGCGTGCCCAGCGTTACACGATCGGGTTTTTTTCTGGACGGTTAGGGTTGCGATATGTCTGCTGCCGTGCCGAACTGGGTCGAACTCGAAGGCGGCGCCAACGCCCGTGACGTGGGCGGACTGCCCACGACCGACGGCCGGAGCACGCGGGCCGGCGCGCTGATCCGGTCAGCCAACCTCCAGCACCTGACCGACGCCGACCTGGCCCGGTTGGTCACCGAACTCGGGGTGCGTTGCGTTGTCGATCTGCGCACCGACGTCGAGGTCGAGGCCGAGGGCCCCGGGCCCATGACCCGTCAGCCCGGGGTGGTGATCCATCACCTTTCGTTGTTCCCGGAAACCGGACGAACCGCCGACCGGGTAGAGCAAGGGGGCGAGGGGATCGACGAGCAGAGCAGCGACGAGCAGAGCAGCGACGAGCAGGGCGGCATGCTGCTGCCCTGGCATCACCGCCACCGGCCGCCCGCGGTGACCGGCGTCCCGGTGGCCGACCTGTACCTCACCTATCTGGACCAGCGGCCAGACTCGGTGGTCGCGGCACTGCAAGCCATCGCCGAAACGGACGGGGCAGCGTTGGTGCACTGCGCCGCCGGCAAGGACCGCACCGGGGTCGTGATCGCGATCGCCCTCAGCCTGGTTGGCGTCGACCGGGAGTCCATCGTCAACGACTATGCCGCCACCGAGCAGCAGATCGGTGCCATCGTGCGACTACTGCGCCGAACCCAGACCTATCAGCGGGAGGTCGCTGACCCCGCGGCCATCCCAGCGCCAGAGTCGGCGGTGATGACGGCGGTTCTGGACGCGCTGAGCGCCGGGTCCGGTGGCATCGAAGGCTGGTTGGCCGGGCACGGTTGGACCAGCGCGGACACCGACCGGCTGAGAAAGAAGTTGCTCGGCTGACGTCCAGACGTCCTAAACTCCGGCCATGACCGTCAGCGACGAGAAATACGTGAAGACCACGACGTTCCGCAGGTCCGGCGCACCGGTCGCGAGCCCGACCTGGATCGTCCTGCTGGACGACGGCAAGGTCGGCTTCTGGACATCCTCGCGCAGTGGCAAGTACAAGCGACTGCGCAACAACCCGCAGATCAGCCTGCAGCCCAGTGACTCCCGCGGCCGGGTGAAGCCCGGCAGTTCGGCCCTGGGGGGACATGCCGAGCTGGTGACGTCAGGTCCCGACTTCGATGCGATCCAGGGCAAGGTACGGGCGAAGTACGGGGCGATGGTGGGCATATCCAGGTTCTTCAACAAGGTTGGCCACTTGGGCAAGGGCCCGTTTCCCTACGGCGATGTGGGAGTAGTGATTACGCCGGAGTCCTGACCGGGCGCTCGTCGCGTCCCCAGTTAGCCCGATGATCGTCGCTACCATCGCAACCCGATTGAAGCCACCATTGTGGAAGCCACCATTGCCAGGACGATATCCGAACCCCGACAGCAAAGGGCCCGCCTTCCCTTTCGGGGGAGACGGGCCCGTGTCGGCGCTTAGCGGTGCCAGTTCTGGCGAGCAGCCAGCGCGATCAGTTCGTGGCGCATGGCCGGTGATGCCGAGTCCAGGGCGCGCTCGAACTGGCGCACTGCCCGACGCTTGCGGATCTTCTGCTTGATGCTCATGGTGCTTCCCTCTGATCATGACGTCGTTGTCGCTTCATCGGGGCTGATCAGCCGAATGATCAACGTCAGACATCATTCGAACGATCACCTGCTACGGCCTCGATCTGTTAGCCACTTTAGTCGTCGTGCCTAATAGATCAAATTGTTTTGCCCACATGTGGTTAACGCCACGGGTATTGGGATCATTCCAGTCTGTACTGAGACCGGTGTCACGTAGGTGGCCGGTCCGGCGAGGCGCTTGGCTACCTACAGTTGGCCCATGAGTGTTTCCGATATCGAGATCTCGGGGCTGACCGACGTTTCAGCCAACCTCGCGCCGAAGGCCGGGGTCACCACGATGGTGGTCAACGTGGCCTCCAAATGTGGGCTGACGCCGCAATACGCCGGGCTTGAGCGGCTGCAGGAGCGCTACGCCGACCGCGGCTTCACCGTGCTGGGGGTGCCGTGCAACCAGTTCGCCGGCCAGGAACCCGGGTCCGGTGCGGAAATCGCCGAGTTCTGTTCCGCAACCTACGGTGTCACGTTCCCGCTGACCGAGAAGGTCGACGTCAACGGAGTCGGGCGGCACCCGCTGTACGCCGAACTCGTCGACGTCCCGGACGCTGGTGGGTACACCGGAGACATCCGCTGGAACTTCGAGAAGTTCCTGATCGGCCCGTCCGGTGAGGTCGTCGCCCGGTTCGATCCGAAGACCGACCCGGAGGACGATCGCGTCAGCGCGGCGATCGAGGCCACTCTTTCTTAGCGCCGGGTCGCTGGTGCAGTTGGTTCTGCCCTAGAGCAGAGCCAAACCGGGGTCACGAAGCACCGCAGCGACGTCGGCGAGGAATTCCGAGCCCTGTTGGCCGTCCACTGAACGGTGGTCGAAGGACACCGCCAGCTGCGTGACCCAACGTGGCTCGATGCGCTCAGTGCCGTCCGAGCTCACCACCCATGGTTGCCGGCGCACCGCTCCGAAGGCCAGGATCGCGGCTTCTCCCGGGTTGATGATGGGTGTGCCGGTGTCGACACCGAAGACGCCGACGTTGGTGATCGTGAACGTGCCACCGCTCATATCGGCCGGTGCGGTCCGTCCCGACCGGGCGACCTCGGTGAGCGTGCCCATGGCCTGAGCCAGCTCGAGCAGCGACATCGTGTCGGCGCGCTTGATGTTCGGAACGATCAACCCTCGATCGGTGGCCGCGGCGATGCCCAGGTTCACGTAGTGCTTGACAACGATCTCGCCGGCTTTGTCGTCCCAGGTGGAATTGATGACCGGCGTGCGCTTAGCCGCCCACAGCACCGCGCGGGCGACGAACAACAGCGGCGAGACCTTGACCTCGCGGAACTCCCGGCGAGCAGCAACCCGGTTGCGTAGTTCCATCATGTCGGTGACGTCGACGGTGATGAATTCCGTGACGTGCGGAGCGGTGAACGCCGAGCTGACCATCGCGGCCGCGGTGTGTTTGCGGACCCCCTTGATCGGGATCCGGGTTTCGGTATCCACCGACGGCGCGGCCGTTGTTGTACCAGCGGGCAGCTTTGCCGCTTCCTCGACGTCGAGCCGGGAGATGGAGCCGTTCGGACCGGTCGCCGCGATGTTGGCCAGATCCACGCCGAGGGTCTTGGCGAGTTTGCGGACCGGTGGCTTGGCGAGCGCGCCCCGCCCGGCGGGCACCACCGCGTTGGCCGCGTGGGCCCCTGGGGTCACGCCGAAGGCGTCGTTGGCACTTGGCGCAGGTACCGCGTCCGGCTTGGCCCGCTTGCGCCGCCGGCCGCGCTCGCCAGAGACGCCATAACCCACCAGGACGGCCTCCCGTTCGGGTATCCCGTTCGGGCTGGTCGGGCCGACGCTCTGCGATAGCCCACCGTCGATCGGTGGGGTCGGCACCAAATCCTCGCCGCCGCTCCCGCTGGACGCGCCGACGAGTTCCCCCTCGCCGACCTGGATGGAGACGATGGGTTGCCCGACATCGACGGTTGCTCCCACGTCGAAGAAGATCTCGTGGATCACGCCGGCGAACGGGCACGGCAGTTCCACGGCTGCCTTGGCGGTTTCCACCTCGACCAGCGTCTGATTCACCGTCACGGTGTCGCCGACCGCGACGTCCCATCGCAGGATGTCGGCCTCGGTCAGGCCTTCGCCGATATCGGGCAGCTTGAAGTGTTTGAGTTCAGCCATCGAGTAATCCCTGCCAGTTTCCAAGCACGCGGGTCAGAAAAGAACGGGTCAGAAGGAGAAGGTCCGGTCGACGGCGTCGAGGATGCGGTCGACGTCGGGCAACCACTCCTCCTCGACGCGACTCGCCGGATACGGGGTGTCGAAACCGCCGACCCGCAACACCGGGGCTTCGAGGGAGTAGAAAGCGCGCTCCTGCACGCGGGCGGCGATCTCGGCGCCCATACCCAGGGTCACCGATGCCTCGTGCACCACGACCAGGCGTCCGGTCTTCTGCACCGAGCTCACCACCGTGCCGGTGTCGATCGGCGACAGCGAACGCAGGTCGATGACCTCGAGGTCCCGGCCGTCCTCGGTGGCGGCCTTGGCCGCTTGCAGTGCGGTCACGACCATCGGCCCGTAGGCGACCACGGTGGCGTCAGCACCGGAGCGGACGACGCGCGCGCGATGCAGTTGCGGCGCGTCGGCCAGCAAACCGGTCACGTCCACGTCGCCCTTGCCCCAGTACCTGCGCTTGGGTTCGAAGAACACCACCGGGTCATCGGAGGCGATCGACTGGCGCAGCATGCTGAAGGCATCGGCCGGGTTGGAGCAGGTCACCACTTTGAGCCCCGCGGTGTGCGCGAAGTACGCCTCGGGTGACTCGGAATGGTGTTCGACAGCGCCGATACCGCCGCCGTAGGGAATCCGGATGGTGATCGGCATCCGGACCTGACCCAGCGACCGATTGTGGATCTTGGCGACCTGGCTGACGATCTGGTCGAATGCGGGGTAGACGAAACCGTCGAATTGGATCTCGCACACCGGCCGGTAGCCGCGGATGGCCAGGCCGACCGCAGAGCCGATGATGCCCGATTCCCCGAGCGGAGCGTCGATCACCCGGTCCTCGCCGAAGTCCTTCTGCAGGCCGTCGGTGATTCGAAAAACACCACCGAGTTTGCCGACATCCATGCCCATGATGAGGACCTTGTCGTCGGCCTCGAGCCGCTCGCGCAAGGCGGCGTTGAGCGCGGCAGCCATCGTCAGGGTCGAGGCCATCACCGACCAGCTCCCTCGAACGAAGCCAGGTAGTCGGCGTAGTCGGACCGCTGTTCGGCCAGCTCGTCGGTGATTTCTACGTAGACCTGGTCGAAGACCGACAGCGGGCTCGGGTCCTCCAGCGCCCGGCACGCTTGGCGGATCCGGATGGCCAACTCCTCCGCTTCGGCCTCGATACTGTCGAAGAACTCCTGCGCTACCCCGGCCTCACGGATCAGATATGCCCGCACCCGCTCGATCGGGTCGCGATGCTTCCAGGTCTCGAGTTCTTCACTGAGCCGGTAACGGGTGGGATCGTCGGAGGTGGTGTGGGCGCCCATCCGATAGGTGAATGCCTCGATGAGGGTGGGTCCCTGACCTGAGCGGGCCTCATCCAGCGCCACCCGGCTCACCGCGAGGCAGGCCAGCACGTCGTTACCGTCGATCCGGATGCCGGGGAAACCGAAGCCGGAGGCCCGCTGGAAGAGTGGCACTCGGCTCTGCCGCTCGACCGGTTCGGAGATGGCCCACTGGTTGTTCTGGCAGTAGAAGACGACCGGCAGGTTGGCTGCGGCGGCCCAGATGAACGCCTCGTTGACATCGCCCTGGCTGGAGGCGCCGTCGCCGAAGAAGGTCAGCACGGCGGTGTCCCGGTCCGGTTCGCCGGTCCCGACCGCACCGTCCCGCGCCACGCCCATGGCGTAGCCGACTGCATGCAGGGTCTGAGCACCGAGCACGATCGTGTACAGGTTGAAGTTGTTCTCGTTGGGATTCCAGCCACCAAGGCTCACGCCACGGAACATGCCCAACAGGGTGACCGGATCGACGTCCCGGCACCAGGCGACACCGTGCTCGCGGTAGGTGGGAAAGGCCATGTCCTGGGTCCGCAGCGCCCGGCCGGCGCCGACCTGCGCCGCTTCCTGGCCCAGGCAGGACGCCCACAGCCCCAGTTCGCCCTGTCGCTGCAGGGCGGTCGCTTCGCCGTCGAAGCGACGGACCAAGGCGAGATCGCGGTACAGCGACTTGATCTCGTCATCGGTGATCTCGAGGGGGAAGTCGGGATGCTCGACCCGGACGCCTTCCGGGGTTAGTAACTGGACGAGGTCCGGTTCGGGCGGGACGTGGCCGTGCAACGTCATCTGCGCTCCTCGCGTCTCGAGCACTGTTCGCGGGATCGCCGCCGAGTGCTGCCACAAGAGTGTGGTGGTTCCGGGTCGTAGCCGGTGACAGCCCAGGGGTGACGGGCCGACACTGACCGCTGGTCCCATAATCGCACGGGTCGGCCAGCGGTTGTGATCATCATGTGGTACCTGTCGGTAATCAGGGTAGGCAGTTCAAGATCGCGGGGTGGCGAGAGCCACCATGAACTGGCCACCGCCGGGTTCCACCGATGCGCTGACGGTCAAGCCGGGCACCAGGCGGGAGAACCGGTCCACCAGCCAAGCGGCGGTCTGTTCGGCATCGGGACGGCTCGGGCACCTGGCCACCACCTCGCGTCCGCCTTTGCGCCCGAGCCGTTCGGCGACGCCGATCAATGGTGCGGGGTCGGAGACGAACAGCCGATCGGGCCACGGCACGACCGGCTTGACCGCACCCTTCTTGGTATTGCAGCCACGGTGGGCCAGCCGCTCGCCCGTATCGGAATCGCCCCTGCCGGAATCGGCCGAACCGCCCTTGCGACGGGCACTCTTGCCGCTCCTGCTGTCCGAGCTCAGGCTATCCACGCTGGGACCCCGGGAGTCGTTGACGGACATGGTGGGGTCGACGGGCTCGTCGCACAGCCAGCACAGCCAGTGGTCACGCTCGGCTATCTCCTCAAGGCGGCTCATCGGGCGCGGACGGCTGTGCAGTCAAGGGTCACACCGCAACGCTAGCCTGCCGGCCGCGTTGGACTCGGTACCGTGGATCTATGGAAGAAAACCGGTCTCGACGTGTGACGGACGCGCTGCGCGATCGCGGCATCAACGCCGAGATGGCGCGGGCAGGGGTGTTTCAATTCGGCGTGCGGGTGATGCTCGGCGATGGTCGCGAGGCGGTGTGGGATACCGACGGCACGGCCGGGCTCGAGGCCAACGTGATGCGTGACGGGGTGCTGGTCGGCTTCGTACCTGTCATCGAGGGCTCCGAGGACTTCGATGACGAGCAAACCATCGATGCCATTGCGCGCACCGACTACGACAAGCCGATCGCCCGGCAGCGGGTGACCGCGCCTGCACCGGCCGCGCCGTTACCTCGCCAGGGCGGTGTGTTCCGCCGGTTCTTCGACGGGTTCCGGTACCGGTGACGGCCGGACCCGCAGTGCCGCGGCGTTGACCCGGGCCAGTGCTGCGTGCAGCGCCTCGAGCTCACTGAGGTCGGCACCGAGGGCCGCCACCACAGCCGGTGGGATCTGCTCGGCCCGCGACCGCAAGGCGTGTCCGGCGGCAGTCAACTCCACCCGGAGCTTCCGCTCGTCGTCGACGTTTCGATTTCGGCTGATCAGGTCGGCCAGTTCGAGGCGTTTCAGCAGTGGCGAGAGGGTGGCGGGATCGAGCTGCAGGACTGCCGCCAGTTCCTTGACCGACAGGGGTGACTTTCCCCAGAGTGCCAGCAGGACCAAGTACTGCGGATGGGTCAGCCCCATCGGTTCGAGCAACGGCCGGTACACGGCCAGGACACTCCGATTGGCCACTGCGAGAGCGAAACAGACCTGCCGTTCCAGGGCCAGCGGGTCCGGTTGGCCGACGCTCCCCCCGAGTTCGGCAGCCGCCCGTTGCGGCCGCCCGGCCTTTTTGAGCCGACCCACCTTCTTCGCCATCTGATCTCCGACCGAGATATACTTAGGCCACAAACATTTAGGGCACCCTCGATTAGGGTACTAGGAGTTAGTGTGACATCCGAG
>JAVEEN010000185.1 GCA_030840445.1 Pseudonocardiales bacterium | reverse complement strand
GCTGTCGAGCAGCCGGACGTAGGCCGCGGGCACCGGGGCGTCGTCCTTGGAGACGACGCCGTAGATGACCGTCTCTTTGGTGATGTCCTCGTGGGCCGGCAGCGTGGGGGTCTGGGCAGGAGCTCCGCACATGGGATTCAGACGTCCTTCTCGATTGGTACGCCGACCAGTGAACCGTATTCGGTCCAGGAGCCGTCGTAGTTCTTGATGTTGGTCTGGCCGAGCAGCTCGTGGATCGCGAACCAGCTGTGCGAGGAGCGCTCGCCGATCCGGCAGTAGGCGATGGTGTCCTTGGACCAGTCCAGCCCCGCCTCGTCGTACAGCGCCTTGATCTGCTCGTCAGTCTTGAAGGTGCCGTCCTCGTTGGCGGTCTTGGACCACGGGACGTTGACCGCGGTCGGGATGTGCCCGGCGCGCTGGGACTGCTCCTGCGGAAGGTGGGCCGGGGCCAGCAGCCTGCCCGCGAATTCGTCAGGCGAGCGGATATCGAGCAGGTTCTTGTTTCCGATCGAGGCGATGACCTCATCACGGAACGCGCGGATGGACGTGTCCTGGTCCTTGGCCTTGTAGTTCGTGGCCGGGCGGGACACCTCGTCCTTGCTCAGCTCACGGCCGTCGAGTTCCCACTTCTTCCGTCCGCCGTCGAGCAACTTGATGTCGTCATGACCGTAAAGCTTGAAGTACCAGTAGGCGTAAGCGGCAAACCAGTTGTTGTTGCCGCCGTAGAGGACCACGGTGTCGTCGTTGCTGACGCCCTTGCCGGACAGCAGGGCCTCGAACTTCTCCTTGGACACGAAGTCCCGGATGACGGAGTCCTGCAGGTCCTTCTTCCAGTCGAGCTTCACCGCGCCCGCGATGTGGCCGCCGTCGTAGGCGGAGGTGTCTTCGTCCACCTCGACCAGCACGACACCGGGGGTGTTGAGATGTTCTTCGGCCCAATCGGCCGTGACGAGCGCTTCGGAGCGGCTCATAGTTTTCTCCTTGGTAGGTAGAGACGGAACAGCACAAAATCTGCGGCAAATGCCTTCGCGCACCAGGACCCGATCGGCGGATGGGGTGCGGCCGGACAGCTCGGGATCCGGCGTGGCCGTACCCGATCACGGGTGATCGAGCTCAGCAGGCTGCGGCGGGAGCTACCCGGTCAGGGCATGCGACAGAGGCAGCTGTCGACCCGGCACAGGTCGACCGCGCGCCGAGACGTCAGAAAGCGCGGTGTCAGCGAAAACCCCATAGTGGCTACAGAGTAACTCAGGAACCCAGCGCGTTGATAAGCACGTACCCAGCAGGTGTGCTGAGCGCCAGCGTGATCAGCGCGGCGGCAACCGGGCGGAGCCGGAGCACTCCGGTCCATACTCGGGAATCCGGCAGCGCATCCTCGCCGATGCCCTCCACTACGTCAGCTGAGCGGGTCACGGCTACCACAACACCCTCCGAACCGGCGCCGCCTAGCGGATGAGCGGCGCCCCCGGCAGTCTTCGGTAACAACGTCGAGTGCATGCCGGCGAAGCTCGCACCGATCGAGATCAGGCAGGCCACCGCCGCCAACGCGGCCCCGGCGAACGCGGCGCGGCCACCGGCGAAATCGATGATGTCGCGCAGCACGAGCACTCCGACGCCGCCGCCGGCCAGCACCCCCAGGACGACGGCCGGCAGACCACGATCGATCGCCGGATCGAACCGTAGCGCCGGGAACGCCGCGTCGACCAGGTGTGCGACGACGAGTCCGGCCGTCATTGCCGCGATGACCGCCAGCGTGGTCTTGTCGCCGTTGGCCTGATACCGCAGCAACATCAGCCCGCTGACCGCCGTTACAGCGAGCAGCAGCAGGGTGATGTCGGCGAGCGATTCCACGACCCGGGTCCGCACCACGCCGCGGGTCAACTGATGGATGAACATCAGTGGCAGGGCGACGCCGAGGACGCCCAGCACCGGTTCGTAGCCGTGGTCGTGCCATCGGACGATCACGGTGTCGCATCCGCCGGCCGCGAGGGCACCGAGGACCAGCGCACCGATCCGCCCGGGGAGGCCGGTGCCCAGAACCCAGCTGATCACCAGGAGTCCCTGCAGGACCGCCACCGCTACCACCAGCGCAGCCGGCCCAAGGTAGGAGCCACCCGCCAGCGCAACACCGGCGAGCAGGGTGATCGTCGCCAGCGGCACCTGGGCGGCCCGTCCGGACACCGAGCCGGACACCGAGCCGGCAGCGTCCACGGCCCGGCCAACCGTGGGCCCGGCGGTCGCCTCGGCGGTCGCGTCCGTCGATGGCCCGGTCGTGGGGTCGGCCGTGGGCCCGGTCACGCGGCTATCGGTCACGTTTTCATCGTCGCAGACTCGTCGTCACGCCGCCCACTCGACGGCGCCAGCGTGGTTCGGACCCAGTCGTCGATGCGGTCCAGCAGCTCTGGACCGGTGGCGTTCTCGGCGTGCCCCATGCCGGCTTCGATCCACAGGTCGGCGCGCGGCGCCGCGGCAGCCAGCATTCGGGGGTGCTCGATCCCGAAATAGGGATCGGCGTCGCCATGCACGATGAGCAACGGTACGTTCACCGCGCCGGCCACCTCGACCGGCGAGACCGGCAACAGCTCCCAGCCGCCACCGACCCGGGTCCGAAATGCCCGGCGCAGCGCCAATCGGCCCAGCCGGGTTTCCAGGCCGAGGTGCACCCGCCGCATCGGCACCGTGCCGCGCTCGTACCAGCGTCCCGGACCGCTTACCGCCACCACCGCGTCAGCGGAGCCGCCCAGACCGGCGTGCCGGATGACGATCGAGGCTCCCATCGAGAAGCCCAGGGTGATCACCGGCGCATCCGGACGCCGGGCGCGAAGCCAATCGACCCCGGCCGCCACATCCGCGACTTCGGTGATCCCGACGCTGCTCAACCCCCCTGAGCCACCGTGCCCCCGAAAATCCAGGGCCAGAACCGACGCGTGCCGGGAGTGCAAATGCTCGGCGATGCCGGCCACCTGGGGCTGGGCCGCAGAACCGGTGAAACCGTGACCTACCAGATAAGAGGGGCCGTCGGAAACACCGCCGTAATAGTGACCGGCAAGGCTTACGCCATCCGAGGAGTTCAGCTGTACCTGCTCGACACGAGACATCTGGCTGTCCTCTCCGGCCGACGTAAGCGATGATGGTTCACCTACACCCTTCGTTACCCAACCCCGCCAGCGGGAGGCAACCATGGATCTAGTCCTCCTCACCACGGCAGCGCAGCCGACAACCGAGGTTCTTCCTGCCCTGGGCCTGCTCGGCCACCAGGTCACTATCTCAGAATTCGACGTCAGCCCGTTGCTGACCAGCAATGCCGACGCCGTGCTCATCGACGCCAGGTTCAACCTCGCGGGTGCGCGGGCGTTCACCAAGGTGTTGTCCACCGCCGAACTGGCGTTGCCCGTGCTGGCCGTGTTGAAGGAAGGCGGCCTGGTCGCCCTCTCGGCCGATTGGGCCGTCGACGATGTGTTGCTCGACACAGCTGGACCGGCCGAGGTGGATGCTCGGCTGCGGTTGTCGCTGGCCCGGCGCAGTGCCGTGGTCGACGGCGAGCCCGGCATGGTCAAGGTCGGCGACCTCACCATCGAGGAATCCACCTACACCGCCCGGCTCAAGAGCAGCACACTCGATCTCACGTACAAGGAGTTCGAACTGCTGAAGTTCCTGGCACAGCACCCGGGCCGGGTGTTTTCCCGGTCGCACCTCCTGCAAGAGGTCTGGGGCTATGACTACTTCGGCGGCACGCGAACGGTCGACGTGCACGTGCGTCGACTCCGGGCCAAGCTCGGCGTCGAATACGAGGCGATGATCGGCACTGTGCGCAACGTCGGCTACAAGTTCGTGAAGCCGGCCGAGCCGGGCCTGCGTGCCCGGGGCGGCGACCTCGCCGACGACGGCTCGGACGTCCAGGACGGGACCCTCAGCATGACCGGGGACGACTTCGCCGAGGACGACTTCGCCGACGCCGGTTTCGCTCGACCGACCTTTGAGGACTTCGCCGACTAGCGAACCTTTTTCTTAGCGGCGACCGGCCACCGCTACCGTTCAACCGTGGCCAATCCCGATATGTCCGTTGATCCAGTGCTGGTGCCCGCACTCTCGGCCGAACAGGCCGGACAGGTGCGGGCGCTGGTACGTACCGCGCCGGATGCGGCCGACAACCCGGCCCTCAGCGAGCACGCGATGTTGCAACTGCAGGCCGGTCCGCCGGTCCAGCACCTGATCATCGTCGGCATCGCCGGCCACGGCGGGGTGCGCGGCTATGCCCAGTTGCAGCCGGCCGAGATCGTTGACGGCGTGCCCCCGACCGTTGAAGTCGAGTTGGTGACCAGCCGGCTGGACGATGGCGGCAGCGCCGTCGATGAGAGCGCCAACGGCTCGGGCGAACGGCTGGCGGCGAGCCTGCTCCGGCGGGCAGTCGAGATCGTCTCCGACCGGCGTGTGCTGGTCTGGGCGCACGGAGCCGCCAGCCCGGTTAACCGGATCGCGCCGGCCGCCGGATTCCGTCCGGTCCGCAGGCTGCTGCAGTTGCGCCGCAGCCTTCCGGACTACCGTCCGATGCGCGCCGAAGCCCCCGCATCCGTCGTGGTCCGGCCGTTTCGGCCCGGGCTGGACGACGCGGCCTGGCTGGGCGTCAACGCCCGTGCCTTCGCCCATCATCCCGAGCAGGGCAGCTGGACCCAGCGGGATCTGGACGACCGCATGGCCTCGGACTGGTTCGACGCCGATGGCTTTCTGGTCGCCGTTCACGGCCACACCGCCGAGACGGGCGCGACGGTCGCGGACGAGGAGGCCGAGATGCTCGGGTACCACTGGACCAAGGTCCATCCGGGCACGGACGGTCCACGGGGCGCCGAGCCGATGGGCGAGGTCTACGTGCTCGGCGTCGACCCGGCAGCGCAGGGTATGAAGTTGGGTCAGCTACTGCTCGACGCCGGACTGCTGCACCTGGCCGGTCTCGGCCTGAACACGGTGCTGTTGTACGTGGACGAGTCCAACAGCGCGGCTGTCCGGCTGTATCGCAAGCTGGGGTTCGGCACCTATTCGACCGACGTGCAGTACCAGCTCGGCTGACCGCCTGCCTCGATACGGTTCCGTGCTAAGCGGGCAAAGTGGGCGTCTTACTCCACGTGGCGACCGAAAGCCATAGCGCCGCGGCTGAATTCATCTCCTCGCAACCCGAAGGGAACCACACCGTTAGCGAAAATGGTCGCTCCATTCACCTGCCGTTCACCAAGCACTCCCCGACAGTCCATCTCGGCTGCTTAGCGTCGCTCTCGACATGACATCGACTACTGATCGAGAGGATCGATCAACGATGACCGAACGAAAGGGACTACGGGTGCAGATGAACCGTATTGGTATCGCCGCCGGTCTGACGCTGGGCGCCGTCGCGCTTGCCGCGTGCAGCTCCAGTAGCTCCAAAGGATCGGACTCCAGCACCGCGCCCGCGGGTGGCTCGTCGAGTAGCGCCGCGGCAACGGCCTGCTTCTCCGGCTCCCTCAAGGGCGAAGGTTCGACTGCCCAGAAGAACGCCATCGAGCAGTGGATCACCGACTATCAGACCAAGTGCACCGGCGCCACCGTGAACTACAACGCCACCGGTTCGGGGGCGGGCGTCACGCAGTTCACCGGCAAGCAGGTTGACTTCGCCGGCTCCGACTCGGCCCTGGATCCGACCAAGGGTGAGGTCGCCGCGGCGCAGACCGCCTGCGGCTCACCCGCCTACGACCTACCGATGGTCACCGGCCCGATCGCGGTCGCCTTCAAGGTGAAGGGTGTCGACAAGCTCACCCTCACCCCGAGCCTGATCGCCAAGATCTTCCTGGGCAAGATCACAACCTGGAACGACCCGGCGATCGCCGCGGCAAACTCCGGCGTCACGCTGCCTGCAACGAAGATCAGCGTGTTCTTCCGGTCCGACGCGTCCGGCACCACACAGAACTTCGAGAAGTACCTCGCGGCCGCGGCGCCGAGCGACTACACCGACACGCCCAGCAAGTCGTGGACGGGCAAGGTCGGTTCCGGCAAGAAGGGCTCGGACGGCGTTCAGCAGGGCGTGTCCGGGACCGACGGCGGTATCGGCTACATGGAGTGGTCCTTCGCCCAGAACGGCAACCTCGGGGTGGCCCAGGTCGACAACGGTGGCGGTGCGGTCGAGTTGACTGCTGCCTCTGCCGCGAAGGCCGTCGAGTCCGCCAAGGTAACCGGCACGGGCGGTGACCTGACAATGAAGCTGGACTACGCGACCAAGGCCCCCGGCGCCTACCCGCTGATCCTGGTCACCTACGAGATCGTGTGCAGCAAGTACGCCGACGCCAGCAAGGGCACGGCCGTCAAGGACTTCCTGTCCTACATCGCCGGTGACGGGCAAACCGGTCTGACGGATCTCGGCTACGCACCGTTGCCTGACACCATCGCCACCCAGGTCAAGGCCTCGATCGCCAAGATCAGCTAGCTGTCGAATCGGCCGCAACTGGCTAGGCTGCTCCACAGTGTGCGGACCCCGTCCGGCCCCCCGTATGAAACCGGGCGGCCGGCGGGGTTCTCCCACACTGATCACGGCCGCAAGGCGGGGGAACCGATGACAGGACCGCATTCCATGACCGACCAAGAGTCCAGGGACCGTGAGCACGCTCGTGCCAGGGCCGAGCGCGAGGCCACGCACGGTTCAGACACCCCGGACGATTACGCAAATGCAGACCCCAACGGAGTGGGTCCGATTCCTTCCTCATCGGCGTTGACCACGCCCGATCCCGCGGACGCAACGATCAGTGGCTCGGGCGTCGGCGCGTTCGGTGGCCGGGGCAAGGTCCGGATCGGTGACAAGGTGTTCCGGTACCTCACCGCCGGTGCCGGAATGTTCGTGTGCATCCTGATCACCCTGGTCGCAGTGTTTCTGCTGGCCAAAGCGATTCCCTCGATCGCCAACGACAAGGTGAACTTCTTCACCTCCCGTACCTGGCTGGTCAGCGGTTCGACGCTGCAGTTCGGCATTGTCGACCTGCTGTGGACGACGGTGCTTTCCTCGGTTTTCGCGATGCTGCTGGCCGTTCCGGTGGCGATCGGCATCGCCCTGTTCATCACCCAGTACGCGCCGAGGCAACTGGCCCGCCCGGTCGCGTTCGTGGTCGACCTGCTGGCCGCAATTCCCTCGATCGTGTACGGCGTCTTCGGGATCACCGTGTTCGCGCCGAAGCTGCACGGCATCATCGATTTTCTGAACCGCTACCTCGGCTGGATCCCGCTGTTCAAGAAGCAGATCAGCGACCCCGGAACCGTCTTCGCCGGTGGCATCATCCTGGCGATCATGATCCTGCCGATCATCACCGCCATCGCACGGGAGGTGTTCGAACGGACCCCGCGGGAGAACGTCGAAGCCGCGTGGGCGCTGGGCGCCACCAGATGGGAGATGGTTCGGCTGTCCGTGCTGCCCTATGGCAAGCCCGGGGTCATCTCCGGCGCGATGCTCGGATTGGGGCGGGCACTGGGTGAGACCATCGCCATCACCCTGATCCTGGTCGCACCACCGTCTGGCGCCCCGTTCAGCCCCTCACTGTTCTACGGCGGCGAGACCTTCGCGTCCAAGATCGCCAATGCCGCTGCGGAGTTCAACAACCCGACACAGACCGGCGCCTATATCGCAGCAGGCCTGGTGCTGTTCGTCCTGACCTTTGCCGTCAACGCCGCGGCGCGCATAGTCGTCAACCGTCGCAGGGAGTTCTCATGACGGCCGCAGCCCCGACCACCCTGGCCGGATCGTCCAAGGGCGGAGTTCGCGCCTTCAAGAACACCCTTGCCACCGTGCTCGTCACGGCCGCCTTCGGCATCGCGCTGATCCCGCTGGTGTGGCTGCTGTGGACGGTTCTGAGCAAGGGCCTGAAGACCATCACCCAGTCCGGCTGGTGGACCAGCTCGCAACGCAACATCACCTACCGCAAGCCCGGCGGCGGGGTCTGGCATGCGATCCTGGGGACGGCCGAGCAGGTCTTGCTCTGCACCCTCATCTCCGTACCGATCGCGCTCCTCGTGGGCATCTACCTGATCGAGTACGGCGGCGGCCGGTTGGCCAAGCTGACCAGCTTCATGGTCGACATCCTCACCGGTATTCCATCTATCGTCGCGGCACTGTTCATCTATGCGGTCTTCATCACCACTTTCCACGGCCAGCGCGCTGGTATCTACGTCTCACTCGCGCTCGTCATGCTGATGGTGCCGGTCATCGTCCGGACCACTGAAGAGATGCTGAAACTGGTACCGAACGAGCTTCGAGAGGCCTCGTACGCCCTCGGCGTGCCGAAGTGGAAGACCATCGTCAAGATCGTGGTCCCCACCGCCTTCTCCGGCATCGTCACCGGGATCATGCTGGGCATCGCCCGGGTAGCGGGCGAAACGGCTCCGCTGCTGATCCTGGTGGGGTACTCGCCGGATACCAACTCCAACCTGCTCAGCGGTTTCCAGGGCTCGCTGCCCGGCATGATCTACGCACAGGTGCCGCAGCTGGGCAACATCCGATACCACTACGCAGCCGATCGGATGTGGGGCTCCGCGCTCACACTCATCATCATCGTGATGGCGCTGAACCTGGTCGCCCGGCTGGTGGCCCGACGTTCCAAGGTCTCCAACTAATCCCTGCGGATCAACGCACAGATACTCGCCGACATAAGGACAATCGCCACCATGGCCAAGCGGATCGAAGCCAAGAACCTCAACATCTACTACAGCAAGTTCCTGGCCGTTTCAGAGGTCAACTTCACGATTGCGCCGCGTTCGGTCACGGCGTTCATCGGCCCGTCCGGCTGTGGGAAGTCGACCGTGCTGCGCACCATCAACCGGATGCATGAGGTAATCGCCGGCGCGCACGTGCAGGGCGATGTGCTGCTCGATGGCGAGAACATCTACGGCTCCGCAGTGGATCCGGTCGACGTCCGGCGAACCATCGGAATGGTGTTCCAGCGCCCGAACCCGTTCCCCACCATGTCGATCTACGACAACGTGGTGGCCGGCCTCAAGCTGCAGTCGGGTCGTATCAAGAAGGTCGAGTTGGACGACACGGTCGAGAAGTCACTGCGCGGCGCCAACCTGTGGGAAGAGGTCAAGGACCGGCTCGGCAAGCCCGGCGCGGGCTTGTCCGGCGGCCAGCAGCAGCGGTTGTGCATCGCCCGGGCCATCGCCGTCGAACCTCAGGTGCTCTTGATGGACGAACCCTGTTCGGCCCTGGACCCGATCTCGACGCTGGCCATCGAGGACCTGATCCAGAGCCTCAAGGAGAAGTACACGATCGTGATCGTGACCCACAACATGCAGCAGGCCGCTCGGGTGTCGGAGCGCACCGCGTTCTTCAACCTGGCCGGGGTCGGCAAGCCCGGCCAGCTGGTCGAGATCGACGACACCCAGAAGATCTTCTCCAACCCGAGCGAACAGCGCACCGAGGACTACATCTCGGGTCGGTTCGGTTGAGTCCGTAGGGTCGTTGAGTCCGTAGGGTCGTTGAGTCCGTAGGGTCGAGGGCATGACGGATCCCGAAGCCGGTGACGCGGTCGCCTTCGCCCATAGGATGTTCGATCTGGCCCGTGAGGGTTCGGAGCTGCTGCCCGGACTGGTCGACAAAGGCGTGCCCGCGAATCTCACGGACGCCGCAGGCAACACCCTGCTCATGCTGGCGGCCTACCACGGCCATGCTCGCCTGACCGGGCAGTTGGCCGAACGAGGTGCTGACGTGAACGCTGTCAACGACCGCGGCCAGACGCCGCTGGCGGGCGCGGTGTTCAAGGACACGCGCGATGTGGTCGTCGTGTTGCTCGGCGCCGGCGCCGATCCCGATCTCGGGTCCCCTTCTGCGCGCGAGACCGCGGCCTATTTCGAGAAGCCCGACATTCTCGAATTGTTCGAACGCCCGTAAGGCCCCGTGCGGCCGAGCGCGATGCGCCTTGAGACTGGGTGAGCCTGTGGCTGTTCGTTCGCGCCTGCGAAACTGGCTGGCATGAGCGAGAAACGAAGACGGCGGATTCCGCGCTCGGCAGCCCAGGGACGTGTTCTGGGGCGAGACGCCTTGCTCACCCTGGACGCAAAGATCAAACCGGATTTCAAGCGCGCGGTCGGTGCCGGTGTGCTCGCAATCGTCTGTCTGGGCGTGGGCGACAACCTGGGGGGCGTGCACCGCACGGGCCGGGCTCGATTCGTGGTTCTCGGCCTGGTCATCGCCT
Source organism: Pseudonocardiales bacterium (assembly GCA_030840445.1). Lineage (GTDB taxonomy): Bacteria > Actinomycetota > Actinomycetes > Mycobacteriales > Jatrophihabitantaceae > Jatrophihabitans_A. The sequence continues at coordinate 6,656 of JAVEEN010000185.1, read as the reverse complement.
TCGCCGTGTTCGGGGTCGGTGCTGTCCGCTCGGCGGCCCGTGAGTCGTTCCGAATCAGTGCGCCCCGTGGTGGACCGGCGACCGCGTCGGCGATGCGGTTGATCGTCTCGGTACTTGGCTACGGCCTGGTGCTGCTGGGGATGTTGCAGCTACTCAACGTGAACTTGGCCAGCCTGTTGGTGGGCGGCGCGGTCACTGGTGTGGTCGTGGGTATCGCCGCCCAGCAGTCCCTGGGAAACTTCTTCGCCGGACTGGTGCTGATGTTCACGCGGCCGTATGTGCCCGGTCAGCGGGTCATCGTCTATTCAGGAGGGATGGGCGGGCCGTTCGAGGGCATCATCGTCGACGCGGGCCTGGTGTATACGACGATCGTCACCGAGTCTGGGCCGGTGAACCTCCCGAATGCAGGCCTGCTGGCCGCTGCTGTCGGACCCGCCCCGGATCCCGTCGTGGCACCCGCGGTGGCACCCGACAGCGAGTCCGAGCGTGCACCCGCTCCCGAGCCACAGACCGAGACGTGAGGCCGGTTGGCCGGTCGGCACCAAGTTGGTGTTGACTCAAGGTCATGCCTCTTGATGGTGAATACGAACCCAGCCCAGCCCAATGGGTCCGCGACCAGGTCGATCTCTACGAGTCCTCCGGTGGCACCGAGGGAACAACCATGCGCGGCATGCCGGTGATCGTGTTGAGCACCTTGGGTGCCAAGTCCGGCAAGGTCCGCAAGACACCGCTCATGCGCGTCGAGCACGATGGTGCCTACGCCGCAGTAGCCTCTCTCGGCGGAGCGCCGAAGAACCCGGTTTGGTACTACAACGTCATCGAGCATCCGTCGGTGGAAGTTCAGGACGGGTCGGTCAAAAAGGACATGGTTGCACGCGAGCTCGCCGGCGACGAGAAGGCCGCGTGGTGGAAGCGTGCTGTTGCTGCCTATCCCGACTACGCGGACTACCAGGAGAAGACCGACCGGGAGATCCCAGTTTTCGTTCTCGAGTCAGCCAGTAATTAGAGCCGAGCCCGCGTCCCGAATTGGGCCACTCACGCCGTGACCAGAACGGTTCGGGCCGCGTGATGCCTGGTTTCAGGCGATGCCGTAGCTGGCCCGGGCTCCGCAGGTAGTGCACTGGTAGGTGGGCGGCGGACCTGCCTGCATGACCCCGTGGGCGACACAGGACGGGACTCCGTCGGCCGACAGGACGACGTTGCCGAGGCTGACATCCCAACCGCCTTCGACGTCCAGCAAGCGGACCCGGCCCGGGCCGGAGATCTCGCGGGCCTGGTGCAGCGCCCGCACTGCCGCCACCGCCGCTCGGAACGATTCACTTCCGGGCGACCATCCCGGGAACAGGTTGGCACCGGGCACACCCGCTTCGCCGTCCCGCAGCCGCATGACGACGTTGCGTTCCTGACCGCCATCGACCTGGAAGGTCAGGGAATAGCAGCCTTCCTCGGCGAGTGCCTCGATCCTGTTCAGCAAAGGGTCCACAGGTAGAGCATAAACTAACAGTCGCATTACACCAGTCGTACGGTCGTTTAATACTCAAATCTAAATTGCCAGCTTCCAAGGCGAGGCCATGGACTCGATGGGCAGCGGCGGCAACTATGGAGATGTCGCCGATGCGCGCCGATGCCCCCGGTGCGCGCCGGTGCGCAAGCCCTGGGGAGGTCTCGGTGTCCGGAGTAATCGATCGGCTGGTCGTGGCCATGAACGCACATGATCTCGACGCGGCGGCGGGACTCATCCACGAGGATTACCGCAGTGAGCAACCGGCACACCCGGGCCGGGCCTTTGTCGGGCGGGCTCAGATGCGGGCCAACTGGGAGGCCATGTTCGCCGGAATCCCTGACTTTCGCGCTGAGATGTGCCGGTCCGCCGAGGACGGTGACACGACCTGGACCGAATGGCGCTGGTCGGGCACCCGGGGTGACGGCCAGGCGTTCGAGGTGCGGGGGATCACGCTGTTCGAGATCAGCAACGACCAGATCGTGGCTGGGCGGCTGTACATGGAGGACGTGGAGCGGGACGGGGCCGGCATCGAGCAGGCCGTGGAGTCCCTCTCCGGCCGCCGACCGCACGGGAGCCGGAGATAGGACGGTTCACTCGATGTACAAGGCCCGAACCGCGTCGATCGTGTCCGCTTCATCGGCTCGCTTGTCGTCGCGGTAGCGGACGACGCGAGCGAACCGCAATGCCATACCCCCTGGATAGCGAGAGGACCGCTGGACGCCGTCGACCGCGATCTCGACGACTTGTTCCGGGCGCAATGACACCACCCACTGGTCGGTGGGACCAGCCGCCAGTTCCAGGAACCGCTTGGTCTGCCAGGCCAGCACCTCGTCCGTCATGCCCTTGAACGTCTTGCCGAGCATGACGAACCCGCCGGTCGCAGGATCGGCCGCCCCCAGATGGATGTTCGACAACGTGCCCTTGCGACGGCCGGAGCCCCATTCGACCGCCAGTACGACGAGGTCGAGGGTGTGCACGGGCTTCACTTTGAGCCAGCCGGCACCTCGCCGGCCGGCCTCGTACGCGGCGGTCAGGGACTTGGCCATCACTCCCTCGTGGCCGTGCCGCAGCGCGTCGGCCAGGAACTCCCGGGCCTCGGCGGGATCGGTCGTGACCAACCGAGGCACCCGAGCGCCGGCCGACACCAGCGCGTCCAGGACGACACTGCGCTCCGTCGCTGGTTCGTCCAGCAGGTCCACGCCGTCGAGGTGCAGCACATCGAAGAGGAACGGCGTCAGGGTCACGGCCGGAAGGCGACCAGTCTTGCCGGTGGATGAGCCCGAGGATGAGCGGGTCCCTAGCCGCGAGGCGGTCACCTGAAACGGGTGCGGACGGCCGTCGGTCCGCAGCGCGATGACCTCACCGTCAGCCACTAACTCGCGGACGTCCAGATCCCGGACCGCTTCGACCACTTCGGGCATCCGTGCCGTGACGTCGTCCAGGCTGCGGGTGAAGATCGCCACCTCGTCACCGGATCGGTGTACCTGGATGCGGGCTCCGTCCAGTTTCCATTCGAACGCCGCGTGGCCACCCAATCGGGTGAGCGCATCGTCCGTACTGGCCGCGGTCTGGGCCAGCATCGGACTCACCGGCCGCCCGACCTTGAGGCGAAACGCAGCCAGCGCCTCGCTGCCGCCGGACAACGCAGTGGCGGCGACGAGCGGTAGGTCGCCGCTGAGCATGGCGGCCCGCCGAACCTCGGTGAGCGATAGTGCTGCGGCCCGCGCCACGGCATCGGTCATGACCCCGATCAGGGCACCCTGTCTCAGATCTCCGGTGAGCAGGCGTCGCAGGAAGGCCTGCTCGACGGCGGTCGCGGCCGAGAACAGCTCGTCGAGCAGGGTCCGGCGACGGGCCTGCGACCCCGGCCCGGACGTAGCTCCGATCTCGTGGAAACTCGACTGGACCTGGTCGATGGTCAGCGAGGGGTCCTGAGCCGGTGAAGGCAACTCCCGCAACGACGCCCAGCCGACGCCGATCTGGCGCTGGGTCAGCTCGCCGGACAGCCATGACACCACAACCGCCGTCTCCGTCGGACCGGCGGCTGCGAGCAGCGTGGCGAGCCGGGTCACTTTGGCGCTGCGGGCGGACATCATCGCCAGCTCGTCCGACGTAGTGGCCACCTCGTAGAACCGCATACCTAAGCCTGGCACGTCAAACCAGGGTGTGGCCCAAAGAGGACCGGTGGTACGAGTGGCTACTGCTAGCGATTTGCCCTGATGACGGCCCGCAGCGATGCGATGAGAGCAATGACGACGATGGCGACGAAGACCAGCATCACGTCACGGGCGGCCCAGTACTGGGTCGCGATGCCCAGGCCGAGCACCGGCACCGAGAGCCCCACGTAGGCACCTAGGAAGAAGCCGGACAGCACCTCGGCGCGCGACTCCGGCGGTGCCGCGGCGCCGGCAGCGACCAACGCGCCTCGGAACACCAGGCCGGCTCCGGCGCCGGTAAGCACACCACCGATCAGGAACATGGTCAGGCTCGGCAGCCACATCCCGCCGATCAACAGGGCCAACCCCGGGACCAGGATGAGCATGCTGATGCGCAGGGTCGCGTTCACGCCCAGCCGACTCAGCAGGATCTGCGCGACGGCGCCCGCGGCGAACGCGGCGAACGCGACCGCACCCGCCACCGCCGCGGAACTCTCGTGCAGCGTCCCGGCCAGGAAACTCGGCGCCAGCGAATTGAACACCCCGAACACCGCGAAGGAGGCCAGACCGGCCGCAGTGGCGGCAAAGAACGCGCGACGGGCATCGGGCGGGACCGCGATCCGCTGCGGTCGCCACGCCGGCGCGGGATCCGGGCGCGCTGCTGTCTCCGGTGAGACGGCGACCAACAGGGCCAGCACGATGAGCACGCCGCCGAAGATCAGGTAGGGCAACCGGAGCGGCTGCGGCGCGAACTGGGCCAACAGACCGGCCGCCAGCGGGCCGACCCCGATGCCGCCGAGGTTCGCGGCAGTGGCCACGACCTGGGCCCGGCGCGGTGAGCGCACGGGCTCCGAGCCGAAGATCCCGACATGCAACTCAGCGAGGTAAGCGGTGGCAGTCGCGGTCGTCAACCCGATGGAGATGCCGGTGATGACGCGGGCGATGAGCAGGCCCGGCAGGCTCGGAAGGAACAGGAACACCAGCGCGCTGAGCACGTTGACCAGCAGCGCCGGCACGAACACCCACTTGCGCCCGACCCAGTCCGAGACATGCCCCCCGAGGAACAGGCTGCCGATCACGCCCACCGCATAGACGGCGTAGACCACCGTGACCATGAACGTCGAGAAGTGATCGCGGCGCTGGTACAAGGCGTAGAGCGGGGTCGGAACGGCCGAGAACCCCATATTCACCATGAACGCCAGGGCCGCGATCCAAAACCCGAACGAATGATGCCGACTCGACGACGCGCCGGGAGAGTGGGCGCGACGACCGGTCACGCCCGAGGTCACTGGCAGTACTGAAGTCATGAGAGCTGCTCCTCATCGATGTGCTGACCTCAATGACGATGCCCGAACACTGTTATTCTGTCCAACGAAATCATTTGATGATGGTTATTCACCAGGAGCATGGCATGGAGTTGCGGCACCTTGAACACTTTTTGGCCGTCGCCGACGAGGGAAGCTTCACCCGTGCGGCGGCCCGGCTGCATCTTGTGCAGTCCGCCTTGTCAGTGTCGATCCGTTCTCTGGAAAGAGAACTCGGGGTACGGCTGTTCGACCGCAACACCCACGGCGTCGCACTGACCGATACCGGGCAGGCTCTGGTACCGGAGGCGCGGCGCACCCTCGCCGCAGTCGACGCCGCCCGCGACGCGGTGGCCGCCGTCCACGGCGGCCTGCGCGGCACGGTGCGGATCGGCATGATGCACTCGCTGTCGCTCATCGATCTGGCCGGGCTGCTCACCGATTTTCATCGCGAACGGCCCGGGGTCCAGCTACTCCCTAAGGCAGCAGCCCAAGGCGGTTCCTCTGAGCTGACCAAGGATGTCGCCGACGGCCGACTTGATCTGGCCTTCGCGGCACTGCCCGACCGGTACCCCAGTGGACTCACCGTGCGGGCACTGGCCGCGGAGCAGATGTTGCTTGCCTGCCCGCCCGGCGATCCCCTCGCCAAGCGCCGAGTTATCGAATTGCCCGAACTCGACGGCAAGCGCTTCGTCGACTTTCCGCCCGGGTGGGGCAACCGGATTGCCGCCGACCGGCTGTTCCTAGCCGCCGGATTGCAGCGCGAGATCTCCGTGGAGGTTGCCGATATCCCGAACGTCCTGGATCTGGTCAACGCTGGATTCGGCTTTGCGTTCCTGAGCCCTTCCATGGCGGCCGGCAAGAAGGGGCAGTTGCGTCGCGTCCGGCCGAGTCCCGAGTTCGTGGTTTCGATGATTACCTCGGACGCACAACCGCTATCCGCTGCTGCGCGCGCCTTCGTGGAACTCGTCAGCCACCGCTATCCGACCTTGAACACGAAGGTCAACCCCCTCGGCCCCTAACCGTCCGACGCGGGCAGTTTGCGGCTGAGGTCAGGACCGAGCCGCAAGGTCACGTCGGTAGGCGTTCGCTGCGGCCGTACTGGCGTGCCAGCTGCGTTCGGTCGGACGGATGGGGGTTGGCCCACTTGGTGGGCCAGGAGATTCTCACGACGGCGGTCTCGACGGCGTGGCCGAGCCGGTTGCGCTCGAGTCGAGGACGCCCCGGACAATGTGCTCGGCGATAGCCATGGAGGAGGTGGCCGCCGGGGACGGTGCGTTACGGACGAAGGTGATTCCCGCGCTGCGCGAGATGCAGAAGTCGTCCACCAGCTGCCCGTCCCTGCCCACGGCCTGGGCCCGGACGCCGGAGGGCGCGGGACGCAGGTCGGACAGCCCGAGTTCGGGTAGGTAACGGCGTGCCTGCGCCAGGTAGGCCCGCTTGCTGAGCGAGCCCCGCATCTCGCGAATGCCGGTCCGCCAGTGCTGACGCGCCATCTTCCGGAATCCAGGCCAGGCGAAGATGGTGGCCAGGTCCCGGGGCGCGAGATCACGACGCCGGTAGCCCTGCAGCGCGGTGGCCAGCACGGCATTCGGGCCCACGTCGACAGCTCCGTCAATCCGGCGGGTGAGGTGGATACCGAGAAAGGGATAGCGCGGATCGGGTACTGGATAGATCAGGCCACGCACCAGT
>JAVEEN010000170.1 GCA_030840445.1 Pseudonocardiales bacterium | reverse complement strand
GGTGTAGTCCCCGGCCTTGTTAACGCTCAGGCTGACCGGCACTGCGGTCGAACAATCGGTGAACGATATCGAGGATGGGCTGACCGTCGAGGTCGTTCCGTTAGGCACCGCGATGCTGACGGTTGCGAACACCGTGCCTTCTTTCGCGTTGCATTTCGCGCTGCTGCCAGGCTCGCCCGGGTCGTGTGTCGCGTTCAGCCTGTAGGTGACAGTGGTCGTGTTACCGACGGTGGTCGTGTCGTTGCCGCCGACCGTGACGTTGTTGGTCACGGTGTCGGCGTGGGCCGGTGAGGCCAACAGGACGAGGCTCGACGCGAGAAGCAGGCTAATCGCCACCAGAGCTTGCAGCGCAGGCGAGAATCTGTTGCTGGTCGCTACCGCCGCGGTGTGGCTGCGATGGCGAGCTGTTCGGTGGGGTGCACTGGGCAGTGGCATGGGTACGGCTCCGCGTCGGTCTGGCTCGACGGGTGCCGGTTTCGCCTCTGCTCCCCGCCAGGCCTCGGCGACCAACGTCGCCCGGCGGATCTTCGCTCTACCCGTGTTCCTGTGGAGGGAACAGGAGACACCATTGCCTATCAAACCCCCCAGCGTCAAGCCCCTGTTAAATTAAATGCGCCAGTGATGGTTTAAGAACTACGGCCTGTGAGGTTCCAGTTACTGTGCGTCGAAAATTCCGCAGATGGAGCCCGCGTCGGCCGACCTGTTGATCGCGCATTGGCATCCGACCACCGGCCTGCTGTACGTCACCGCCAGCATCGGCACCGGTCTCGCCGGTGCGTCCTCCGTCTGGTCCTGGGCCGAGCACCTGCCAACTGCTGTCGCCGTGCCCATTCTCGTCGTCACAACCACCAGCCCGCAGCGTCGGCGAGCACGTGTGCGACGGCAGCGGCGCACCAGTTGCCGGTGAGGATCCGCAACATTGCTAGCAGCATGCCGACTGCGATATCTAGCGGTACAACATGCCATCCATACAGCGGGACGTGCAGCCCAGCAAACGCGATCGCTGACACGAGGACCGCAGCGGCCTCACCGTGCAGTTGCGTAATGAGTCCGAACAGTGTGCCCCGCAAGAACGCTTCCTCGGTGACGGCCACTGTCGCGGCTACCGCGATCCAGGGCACGAAACCGGCGATCGGGCGTTGGGCGAGAGACACCGGGTCAGCACGCAGCAGGGCAGGCACAGTCAGGACGGCGGCCCCCAGCGTGCCACTGAGGACGCTGATCATCGGACGCCGCGGCGCGGGCAGGCCGGCGGCCACGCCGAGGGCAGTCAGGCAGCCGGCGAAAACCAGGCCGGCGGACATCGACTCCGACCCGCTGGCGCCGGACAGCACCGAGCGCAGGCAGACCGCGCAGGCAAAGGCCAGGAGCAGGATCGTCGTCCGCGCCGTCAGGGGGGCGGTCATCGCTCGCGGAGGCGGGAAACCGCCGTTCATGTCGCGCTCCGAATGCGCATGAGACGGATCGTGAGGACGGCGCCGACCATGGCAAGGATCAGGATGGTTACGAGAATCAACGACCACGGCGAGGTGCCGCTGTTAGCGTTTCCTGTTGCGGCGGCTGGGAATGGCCGCCGAGTCAAGGCGTAGTCACCCGCGCCCTGGATCAGCGCGGAGTAGATGTCGGCGCCGGCTAGTTCGGTGGCCACCGCACGCCAGGGCTCGCTCGGGCCGTGGCGGTACAGAAACGTCGCGCGGGGCGGCGGACCGACCGTCGCCCGCAGGTAAAACAGGTCCGCTCCGTTGTTGTGGAACGTCGGCGTCGATGAACCGGCGACCCAAGTCAGGCGGTAGATGTTGCCGTCGATCTGCGGATCGGCCGGGTCCGGCGCCAGCGGAGTCAGCGTCACGGTGATCGACCTCGGTGCCGGCGTGGATCCTGAGGCGGGTGGCACCGTCAGTAATGACGGGCCGGTGATGTCGGCTTCGGCCTGCGGTCCCTGCTCGGAAGTGAAGAGCTCGACGACCGAGGCCACGCCGCGTTCCACCGGGACGGTCACCTTCGCCAGGGTCGGCGGTCGCGTCCGGATCTGCACTCCGGGCGGCACGCTGACGTAACGGTAGGGCTCGTCCGGTGCGCCGATGCCGTCATAGATTGGCACCGGCCGGCCGGGGAGCAGCCATGCAACGGCCAGCGCGGCCGCCGTCAGATAGAGCAGCCCGCGCCGAGACCGGGTACTCCCGCCGGCGGTCACCGGTGCGCGTCCGGCTGCGGGTCAATCAGGCTCGCGCGGTCGTGCGTAGCTGCCGTCGCCGTTGGATGTTCGGTGACCAGCGGCTGAGCGAGCAGCCAGAGGCTGAGCATCGTGTACGCGACCATCACCGTCAGCCACGGGTACTCGCTCTCGCGAGCGGCATGTGGGTCCGGTTGGCGTGCACCCAGGTGACGGTGAGCCAGGATCACCGCGATGACGTGGGCGACGACGATCACGATCACCGATACGTACCAGTAGACCCCGTTGGGGATTAGGTGCGCGTGCACCTCGTAGCTGTCGTTGAACGGGAACGGCAGTCCGGGCCACCAGTCCACCCCGGCCGGGTTGCCGAGCAGGGGCAGCAGAAGCTGGGAGTTGACGACGAGGTACTCGATGTTGTGCGCGAGCAGATAGGCGAACGCGATCGGCAACAGGCTGGGCAGCAGCCCGGTCAGGCCAGCACGGAGGCCGCTGTAATGGCGTCCGACGCGGGCGGCGGCATAGGCGAACAGACCGAAGAGCAGGGCCAAAGTGACGGCGAGTAGTAGAAAGACGCCGGTGCGAAATGCTTCCAGCCGGGCCGGGTCCGCGGCCAGGTGACCCGGCACCTTTCGCTCGAACGCCGTCCATCGGGGTGTGGCCAGCAGGCCGTCGAAGTTCACGCTGACCAGCAATAGCAGGAGGAAAGTGATCCGGCTCCAGGTCGCCTCGAACGGGACGATCAGGCCGCCCGCGAAACGTCGCGGCCCGGGCGAGCCGAACCGGAAGTAGCCCAGGCGGCCCCAGGTGGAGAACAGCGCGGTGAACAGTTCGCCTCGTTGCAGCCATCGTTTACCGAACAGGAATCCCGCGAAGACGCTGAGCACCGCGTAGATCGTCAACGCCAGGGCGGTGTTGCGTGGGACCGTCGCCGTCAGGTTGAACACCAGTTCGCCACAAGCGGCGGTGAAGAAAAGCAGTACCGCCGGCCACCATCCCAGCCAGGAGGGCCAGGCCACCGGTTCGGCCGATCCGAGCAACGCTTTCCGTGCCCCAGGACGGTCCGTGAGCCGGCTCAGGAAGGCGAACGGGTTCACCGCGCGCGTCCAATCGCCCAGCACGCCGACCGACAGCGGCAGCGCGATCCAGACGATCAGCCAGAACAACGTCGGGAGGATGTTCTCTGCCACCACCTGGCTCCCGCCGAACCCGCACACCACCAACGCCGCCAACACGACAGTGGCCAGCGAACCGCGGACCACCCGCAATGGACCCAGGGTGGGCACATCGGCCGCCGCGGCTGTCCCACCCGCGATGACCGGCCTCGTCGCGATGAGCGCGAAACTCACCAGGACGACAGCGCCGCCTCCGAGGACGAAGATGAGCAACGGGATCGGCAACTCATACCGCTGACCGAACGCGTGCGCCAGAACCATGCAGGCCACCCCCACCCACGGCCCGGCGCCGTCCAACCGCGCGCCTCTGACCCATCATCCCGCCACGCCACGAACCCGCAAGGGTGGCCGGAGGAAATTATCGAGGTCAGTCAGTCGGGCCGCCGTGGGACCCGGTCCATGAGCTGCCGAGGTGGGGCTGGGACCCTGGTCGAGTGACAGCAGATGTCCGAACACAACCAGCCGGGGAGTTGCGCCATCAGCGGCGAGCTGTGGATGTGCTGCTGCTGGCCTTAGCGGTGATGCTGGGCGTGAAGTTCTTCGCGCCGGGACTGCTTTCTGAGCCGGCGGTGGCGGCGTGGTCGACGGTGTTCGTGGCTGTGTGCGTGCAGGCCTCGCCGTATCTCGTGCTCGGTGTCGCAGTGTCGACGGCGATCGCGGTGTTCGTCCCGCCAACGTTTTTCCAACGGGCGCTGCCGAGCAATCCGATGCTCGCGGTGCCGGTTGCCGGCATGGCCGGGGCGGCGCTGCCTGGCTGTGAGTGCGGGTCGGTTCCGGTCGCGGCGAGCCTGATGGAGCGCGGGGTGGCTCGGGGGGCGTCGGTGGCATTTCTGTTGTCGGCTCCAGCGATCAATCCGGTGGTGCTAGTGGCGACCTCGGTCGCCTTCGCGGGCCACCCGGCGGTCGTGGTTGCGCGGGCAGCAGCGTCACTGTTGACCGCGATCGTCGTCGGCTGGATCTGGCAGCGGCTGGGCCGCTCGGTCCCGGTGCCGCGCCGGTTCACCCACCCCGATGGCAGCAGCCGCGCGGAACGGGCCCGGACGGTCGCCGCTCATGACATCACCCAGTCGCTCGGCTTTCTGACCATCGGCGCGGCCGCTGCCGCCACATTGAATGTTGCCGTACCGCGATCCTTCCTCGCCCACTTCGCGGGAAACGACGTGGTCGCCATTCCAGCGTTGGCGGCGCTGGCCATCGTGCTCGCGGTGTGTTCGGAAGCGGACGCGTTCGTCGCCGCCAGCCTGACTCAGTTCTCCCTGACCGCCCGGTTGGCCTTCATGGTGGTCGGCCCGGCGGTGGACGTGAAACTGATCGCGATGCAGGCCGGCACGTTCGGTCGACGGTTCGTGACACGCTTCGCCCCGCTGGCCGCGGTTACCGCCGCTCTGGCTGCCGCGGCTGTCGGCGGGTGGCTGCTGTGACGTCGGCGGTGTCCTCCGCCATCCTGCTGCTGTTCGGTGCGGCGCTGGTGAAGCTCGGTATCTCTGATGAACTGCTGCACTACGTCCGTCCGGCGTCGCGGCCGTGGGTGTTCGCCGCCGGCCTCGCGCTGCTCGTGTTGGCGGGCTGGTCGCTGCTGAGCCAGTTCCGGCCTCCCTCGTCGCCGGACAGCGATGACCCCCGGCGCTCGGTCACCGATCAGGCGGACGCAGAGGCTCACCTGTCGCAGGCCGGATCAGCGTCGGGCGGTCACAACCACCACGGGGCGACCCGGACGGCGTGGCTGGTCCTGGCTCCGGTGCTGGCGCTGCTGATCGTGGCGCCGCCGGCGCTCGGTGAGTTCACGGCCAACCGCGCGCCCGCGGTGAACGCCACCGCATCCGGCCAGAAGGCGTCGCTGGCTGCCGGCTCGACACCGGTCGAGCTGAACATGCTGATGTTCTACCTGCTGTCCAGCGCCAAACCAGCCGCCCTGGCCGGGAGGCCGGTGACGCTCGTCGGGTTCGTGGAGAAGCAGCAGCCCGGCGGGTTCACCCTCGCCCGGCTGGTCATCACCTGTTGCGCCGCCGACGCCAGCACCGTCAAGGTCACTATCACCGCCCACGTTCCGCCGCCGGCCGTCGGCTCGTGGGTCCAGGTCACCGGACAGTTCGCCGGCGTCGGTAGCGACGCCGACCACACCCCGGCGCTGGCCGCCACCGCCACGACCGGGATCCCGGCACCGAAGAACCCGTACGGCTGAGCCTCCCCGCAGCGCAGCGTGGCGCCGGTAGTTCCGGGTGCCCTCAGGAAGCGCGACGACCGCGGGCCACCATCAGCACCAGTGCTGCCGCGCCGAGCAGCACCCCGACTGCTCCCAGCGCGATGCCGGTGTTCGCCGCACCCTTGCTCGCTGCAGCCGTCGTCGCGGCCGCGGCGGTCACAGCGGGCACGGCGCTCGACGATGATGCCGCCGCCGGCGAGGCGCTGACGGTGCTGGACCCGGAGGGATCAGCGGACGCGGCTGCGAGCTCGAGGGTGGGTGCGGGGTGCTCGGGTGCGGTGGTGCTGCCGGGCGCTGCTTCCTCGATCCAGGCCACCGTCGAGCCGTCGCTGTAGGTTTGGATCGCTTTGAACGTCAGGCTGGACACGCCGTCGGGAAGTTTGCCGGCCATGATGCTGAACTGGCCGAAGAAGCCCGGCTTGATGCCAGACCTGGCGTCGGCTTTCCAATCGATCTCAGACACCACCTCGGTGATGTCACCGTCATCGGTCTTGACCGGGGTGGCGAGCTTGGTCTGCTTGATGGTGGCCGACCAGCCGGTCATGGGCGCGACGAGCACACCGGCTATCGGCTTGTCGGTGGGTAGTTGCACCTTCAGACCCACGGTGCTGGCCTTGCCGGATTCATCGGGGACGCGGAACGTGATGGTGGCATCCGAGGCACCGGCGGTCACGCCGCGGGCGGTGACCGTGACGTGCGCGGAGGCGGTGGTGGCCCACATGGTCCCGGCCCCGGCCAGGCTCAGCAGGGTCACGGTGAGGGCGCCAAGGCGACGGCGGGTCTGCATGCGGTTTCTCCTAAGGGCGGGGTGCATCGGTGTGATGCGTCGTCGTTGTAGTCGTCGTCGGGTATGGCGAGGTTCCCGCTAGCGCGCGGGTGTGGGCGCGCTCACAGGACCTGGAGTGCTGCTGGGGTTCACCGGGTCATCCCGGATGGGTTCGCTTGGTGGTGCGGCGTCGGTAGTCCGCTTGCGGGACTTGCGGCGGTAGAGGAACCACCCCGAGCCGGCGACCACGATGCCGAAGATGACCGAGTCGGTTATGAGGAACGCGATCATCGTGTTGCTGACGCTGGGTTTCATGGGCAGCCAGTTCAGGGTTCCGGTTACGGTCATGGGCGTGCCGGCCAGGTTCATGTGGACGTTCCAGGTGCCCACGAGGTGAGCGACAGTGGGGTCGGCTTTCACGGCCGGCGGGCGGTCGGCGCCCATCCAGTGAATGCGGTGGTCATGCCAGCGGACCTCATGACCGCGGCTGGTGTGCCGCCAACTGGGCGGCATGGCGCTGTCCCCGAGTTGGGACAGGTCACCGAACAGGCTCTGGTTGAGCGCCAGGGTCGGAGAGAAGGAGTTCTCCGAGACCCCGGCCGGGTCGATCTGCAGGTACGGCTCGCGGGCATAGCCGAGAATGGTGAGCGTCTTGCTGGTGGCGTTGGTGACCGTGAGCCATTCCCCGCGCGGGTCGACCGAGGCGGCTATCCCGGGGATCGCCGGGCTGATCCCGGTGAGCTTCGTCAGGTAGTGCGCGGCGTCGGGGATGGGTTGGCCGCTGGCGCCGTGGGCCCAAGCCCCGGGCGCGGTAACGGTGAAGGCGAGCAGGCAACTCAGAGTGGTGGCGAGCAGCCATCGGGTGCGAGTGCTTCTCATGACGGCTCCTACCGGACTGTCAGGGTGGTCGTGGTGGTGTGGGAATCGAATTCCCCGGTCCGGACGATGAGGGTCAGCGTCCACGCGCCAGTGCGGGGCAGCATCAGCCGGTTGGCTAGGAAGTGCCCGGTTCCGGCCTGGATGAGCGGGATGCTGACCTGTCCCAGCCCGCTGGCGCGCATAGGTGGTGTGGCTTGGGCGTGGATCTCGGGGACGTCGGCCAGCGCGCCGTCGGGACCGTAGGCGTACAGGTGCAGGTCTAGGGTGCGGGGCGAGTCGGAGACCGCAGACACGTCCAGGGTGACCGGCCCGACGTGCAGTATCCGTTCCTGCGCAGGCCGGTACGCCGCAGCGGCCGGGGTAGCGGCCACCAGGGCGGAGGTCACTGCGAGTACCGCCACTAGCAGCGCGGTCTCGGCGGCCACCGTGCGGCCCAGCAGATCAGCTCGGCGTTCACCGCTCGGGCCGCCGAGGCGAGTGTGCAGCACGCTCGTCGAGATTGCGGCCACCGCCAAGGCCACCGCCACCAGCCCGACCTTGACCAGTAGCAGCCGCCCATAGGTCGTACCGGTCAGCGCACCCCAGTCCGCTACCTGCCCAAGACCTTGCGCGACCCCCGAGGCCAGCAGCAGCCCGACGGCGACCACCGCCACGGCCGAGAATCGCCGCACCGGAACCCAGGACATCGACTCCGCCGGAACACGTTCCAGAACCG
>JAVEEN010000149.1 GCA_030840445.1 Pseudonocardiales bacterium | reverse complement strand
CAACAAATACCAGCACGAAGGTCAGGATGATCTCCAGTAGGAAAGCGCCGCCGCTGCTGATGGTCCTACCCCAGTCGTTGGTGCCCAAAGCGCCGGTCTGGTCGGTGACCTTGCCGAAGGACGACGTCATCAGCTTGAGGACGGCACCGCCGGCAACAGCGCCGGCTACCTGGGCGAGCCAGTACGCTCCCGCCTCCGCAACGGTGATACCGCGCCGCAACAACACCGCAAGCGTCACCGCAGGATTGACGTGGCAGCCCGACACCGGGCCGATTGAGTACGCCAAGGCCAGCAGTACCAGGCCGAAGGCGAGAGCGACGCCGGTGGTACCCACCTTGTTGATGCCGAAGACCGCCGAGCCGACCGCGAGAAATACCAACAGGAACGTGCCGACCGATTCGGCAAGGGCCTTATGGACGATCTGGGTTAGCAAGGTGATGGATCCTTTCGCATGGGACCACGTGCCTTCCGGCCAACATTCAGGGAACTGGGCTCGATCGAGCGGACGCTGCCCACCATGCTCAGAACGGGACATCTCATCGTTGCAGCGGAGGGCATGTGGGATGCGATCTGTGCCGGGCGCGGATGCTGGCGAAGCCTCATGACGACCTGCCTCACCTGGAGCTTGGACCCTTCTTTCTACAAGAGGCCCGGACGAACGCTCCATGACGCGGGGGTTGTGCGAGATCGGTCGATACCTCCGCCGACCGGCTACCTCGGTGGATGCGCCCGCGACGCCCCGCGTGCGACTATTAGGCTAGGCTTACCTAATTCGTCATAGACCAGGGCAGAAAGGAGCATGCCCATGCGGCCGCCCGAGAATCCCTCCGGGACCGGCTGGCCGAGACCTTGCCTACCTTGCCGTGCTGGACACCCTGGTCGAGACCTTCGAGCTCAAGATCGGCGGTCCGCTCGAGGTCGTTGCCAGGAAGGTCACGATCAGGCCGAGCGGAGGTACTGGGCGGCGCTTTGACCCCCGGCCCTGGTGGTCGTCGGAGTCCGGGGTTCTGATCCGCAGTGACACCACCGGCAACCTGGCCGGAGCTTCACCTGAGCGGCCTGTTCTACGACATCGGCAACTCGACCGTCGCCCTGCTCGACAGGATCGGAATGCGATTTCAAGAACCCACCGCAGACTGGCCCGTCACCGTGACCGCCGCCGGCAATGACGCAACCGCGCTCGGCTGACTCACGGCTGTCATCCCGCCACGGCGCTCGACCAAGCAATGTGAGGAGCGTGAGTCAAGGATCCGCGTACTGTTCAGTGGCAGTGGGCCGAGTCGGTCGCGGCCGCAGTCAACCCTTCACCCACAGCATCTGATGCCCGGGTGGCAAGCCGCTGCCGACCGGTAGCTATGCAACTTGATCGCCCCGTTCAAGGCCGAAACGCGCCGTCCCGACCTCGGACGAGGCGTCGGGGACGTGAAACTCCCTTCTTCAGAAGTGCCTGTGACTGTCGGCGCTCACGTACCTCTTTGTGCATACGTGGCCGGGGTGAAGTGTGGCCGTGCGGCTGATGCCGGTGGGTGGGCCGGCTACATACGGTCAGGGGGTACCTGAAGCCAAAGGGAGAGTATCGATGATTGAAGTATCCGGATTGACCAAGCGCTACGGTGACAAGACCGCCGTGAACGATCTGACGTTCACGGTCAAACCCGGGATAGTGACGGGTTTCCTCGGACCGAACGGGGCGGGCAAGTCGACGACGATGCGCATGATCGCCGGGTTGGATGAACCCACGTCAGGCTCGGTCCGGGTGAACGCTGCCGACTACCGGCGAGCGCACGTGCCGATGGCCGAGCTCGGGATCCTGCTGGAAGCCAAAGCGGTCCACACCAGCCGGTCGGCGTACAACCACCTGCTGGCATTGGCCCAAACCAACGGCGTGCCCCGCTCCAGGGTGGCCGAGGTCATCGACCTGGTCGGGTTGGCCGAGGTGGCCCGTAAGCGGGCTGGTGGCTTCTCCCTCGGGATGGGTCAACGCCTGGGCATTGCCTCCGCGCTGCTCGGCGACCCGCAGACGATCGTGTTGGACGAGCCGATCAACGGGCTCGACCCCGAAGGCATCCTCTGGGTCCGCAACCTGCTCAAAGGCCTCGCCGCGGAAGGCCGAACCGTGTTCATTTCCTCGCATCTGATGACTGAAATGGCGCTGACCGCACACCACCTCATCGTGGTCGGTCGAGGGGAGCTGATCGCTGACCTTGATGTCGAGGAGTTCGTAGCGCTGGCCTCCACCAACGTGATCATGGTGCGTTCGCCGCAGGCCACCCAGCTGCGCGATCTGCTGCTCGGACCGGATGTCACGATCACCAGTAGGGAAGCCGGATTGCTGGAAGTGCGCGGCGTCAGCGCCGAAACGATCGGCGATCTGGCCTTCGACCACCAGATCCGGCTGCACGGCCTGGCTGTCCAGCAGGCCTCGCTGGAGGACGCCTTCATGGAGATGACCCGCGACTCGGTCGAGTTCCATGCCCATACCACCACCGCCCATACCACCACCGCCCATACCACCACTGCCCACACCGGTGACCAGAGCGGTAACCAGAGTGGGGCGCCCACGCGGGTCGCCCAGACCGCAGGAGAGTCCCGATGACCAGCACCCTCACCCCAACCCGGACCGAATTGAACGTGACTCCCCGTTTTCCAGGGATGAAAGTCACCCAGGCTCGCGTCATCAAGTCCGAGTGGACGAAGTTCCGCTCGCTACGCTCGACCCTGATCACCCTGCTTGTCAGCGTCGCGCTCACGGTCGGGCTCGGGGCTCTGATAAGCGCAGTCACCGCTTCCCACTGGGCGCAGGCATCCCCGGCCGACCGCGCCGACTTCAACGCCGTCGTCACCAGCCTGAACGGCGTGAACATCTCCCAGCTGGCGGTGGGAGTTCTGGGTGTCCTGTTGATCAGCGGTGAATACGCGACGGGGATGATCCGCGCCTCGTTGACCGCGGTGCCGAAACGACTACCGGTCCTGTGGGCCAAACTCGGGGTGTTCGCCGCAGTTGTCGGCGCGCTCTCGGTCATCTCGACGTTCGCCGCGTTCTTCCTCGGACAGTCCCTGCTCTCCAGCAAGAACCTGAACGTCTCGATCAGCAGTCCGAACGCACTGCGGATGGTCCTTGGCGCCGCCGTCTACCTCGTCCTGGTCGGCATCATCGGGATGGCCTTGGGTGGGCTGTTCCGCAACACCGCTGCCGGCATCTCCAGTCTCGTCGCGGTGTTCTTCGTCATCCCGCCGATCCTGGGTCTGCTCCCGAAGAGCTGGTCCGACCGCATCGGGCCGTACCTACCGTCCAACGCCGGCGAGGCCTTCTGGGGACACCCGACCGGATCGCACTTGGCTGCGCTGACCGGGCTGCTCGTCCTGTGTGCGTGGGCCGCCGCCGCGGTTGCTGCGGCAGCCGTCCGCCTCAAGGAACGAGACGCCTAGATCTTGTTCAGTCACCGGCACTTACCAGCCGGCACCCGAGGCATTCGACGAACTGATCGACGAGAGCGAGTATCGAGATGAGCCTGATCAGCTCGATCGTAAACCCGATTCTGAACCTGCACGGCCTGCCGGCCTACGCGCTGGTCGGTGTCCTGGTCTTCGCCGAGGCCGCGTTGTTCTTCGGCTTCGTCCTGCCGGGGGAGACCGCTGTCATCCTCGGCGGCGTATTGGCCTACCGGCACTCGGTCTCGCTGCCTTTGATGATCGCAGTAGTCGTGGTTGCCGCGATCTCCGGCGACAGCGTCGGCTATGAGGTGGGTCGCCACTACGGCACTCGGCTGCTTGCCACCCGCATCTTCGCCCGCCACGCCGACGCACTCGGCAGGGCGAAAGTCAGCCTGCGCCGGAACGGGGGACGGGCGGTGTTGCTGTCTCGCTTCACCGCCTTCCTCCGGGCCGTCACGCCGGGCCTGGCCGGTACCGCCGAGCTTCCGTACCGGCGGTTCCTCATCTTCAATGCCACCGGCGGTCTGATCTGGGGAATTGGCTATACCCTGCTGGGCTATCTCAGTGGGGCCAGCTACAAAAGAATCGAGAGTTACGCCAGCTACGCCGGCTACATCTTCTTGACCGTCCTG
Organism: Pseudonocardiales bacterium; assembly: GCA_030840445.1. Classification (GTDB taxonomy): domain Bacteria; phylum Actinomycetota; class Actinomycetes; order Mycobacteriales; family Jatrophihabitantaceae; genus Jatrophihabitans_A. The sequence goes on along the minus strand of JAVEEN010000149.1, from coordinate 2,743 downwards.
GCCGTCGTCGCCGTCACCGTAGTGGTGCTGCGCCGCCGTCGCAGCAACGCGGCGTCCGTCGTGGCCCGATGAGTTGCGCCCGAGGCCGTTCTCAGCGGATGCGCGGTTCAGTTGCCTGGTGTGATGAGGCCGGATTCGTAGGCGAGGACGACGGCTTGCACGCGGTCTCGCAAATCGAGTTTGGCCAGAATCCGTCCGACATGGATCTTCACCGTGCCTTCGGATACGTGCAGTTCGGTGGCTATCTCGCGGTTGGATCGCCCCGCGGCAAGGTGAGCGAAAACGGATCGCTCCCGGTCGGTCAGTTGGTTCAGCACCTTGTCGTGGTTGGTTCGGCGACTGGGGTCGGGCATCAGCGGCATGAACTGGTCGATCAGGCGCCGGGTCGCCGTCGGGGCCAGCACCGCTTCCCCGCTCGCTACTGTGCGGATCGCGGCGAGCAACTCCCTGGGAGGGGCGTCCTTGAGCAGGAAACCACTCGCCCCGGCTTGGAGTCCCGCGAACACGTACTGGTCGAGGTCGAAGGTGGTCAGGATGAGCACCTTGCTCGCCATCCCGGCGGCGATGATCGCCGTAGTCGCTCGGATTCCGTCCATGCCGGGCATCCGAATGTCCATCAGGACGACATCAGGATGAAGCGCGGCGGCCATGCTGACCCCAGCTTCGCCGTCCCCGGCCTCACCGATCACTTCGATATCGGCTTCGGCTTCCAGAATCAGCCGAAAGCCCATTCGCAAGAGGGATTGGTCATCAACTAGTAGCACTCGGATCACGTGGCGTCCGCTTCGTCGAGCCGTAATCGTGCTGAGACATGCCAGCCGCCGGACCGGCCGGGACCGGAGTGCACTTCGCCGCCGTAGGCGTGGACGCGTTCTTGCATACCGCTCAGGCCACCGCCGACCCCGACCGGGGTTGAGGCATCCGCGCCTGCACCGTTGTCCTCGACGTCGACGCGCAGTTCACCCGGCAGGTACCGCAGCCGCACCGAGGCACTCGCCTCCGAGCCGCCATGTTTGAGCGTGTTCGTCAGCGCTTCCTGCACAAGTCGGTAGACGGTCAGTTGAACTCCGGCGGGCAGCTCCAGCGCTGCGCCGTGCACTTCGAGCGTAGTAATCAGTCCGGCCGCACGTACCCGTTCGAGCAGCACGTCGAGTTCGGCCAGGTCGGGAACGGGTTGCAGGGAATCCTGCGGGTCTTGCGCGCTGTTGTGGCGCAGCACCCCCAGCAGCCGGCGGGTGTCGAGGAGAGCGCGGCGGCCGGTTGCCGAGACCGTTCGCATCACCTCGATCCCGCGCTCGGGAGAGGTGGCGGTCGCGGCGATCGCACCGTCACTGAGGGCGACCATCACGGTCAGGTGGTGCGCGACGATATCGTGCATCTCGCGGGCGATCCGGGCGCGCTCGGCCGCGGCGGCGAGTGCGCCCTGCTGGTCACGTTCGCGTTCCAGGCGCAGCGCGCGGTCGTGTAGTTCGGCGAGATAGGCACGTCTGGTCGCGCTGTAGAGGCCCAGGCCGAGTGCCGCGCCGACCAAGCCGGACAGGAAGATCGAGTCATACCACCAGGCGTTGCCGGCCCTGGCGATTGTCGCTGTCACAATGGCGACTTCGAGCACCGCTGCCGCACCGAGCGCGTCCCGGCGGCTCTGCGTGGCCGCGACGGTGTAGAGGGCGATCAACACGGCGAACCCGGCGACTACGTGGTCATTCCACAGAGCAGCTGCAACCGTGCCGACCAACACCCAGCCGAAAACCGGTATCGGAAAGAGCCGGCGGACGGCCAACGGTGCTATGACTGCGACCAGCACCGGGATGGCCAGCGCGGGGGGCTGGACGTGGTCCCGAAACAGATCCGGCAGCGCCGCTGCCAAGGCCAGCACCACAACCAGGGCGTCGGTCACCCAGCGAATCAGTGAGCGATCCGCTGGATTGTCGACCGGACTCAAGTAGCGCATGGTCAACATTGTCCCTCGCTACAAGCGTCCGAGCGCGCAGGGAGAAGCGGTCTAAGGCTCGGATACCTGATCCGGCAGGGTCGACTGCACCGCGGCCGCCAACGAGGCCCGAGCCGTCGTGGCGGCTGAACCGGGCGCGGACAGCCCGGCCACCACGCCGATCCGGTCGGCCTCGGACCGGTTCTGGCTGAGCTTGGCCTTGGCCTCGATACGGGTGATCCGTAGTTCGACGCCGACGATGGCTTTCAGCTGCCCGTCGATGTATCTGACAGGGGCGTCGGTCACGGCCCACGGCTCTGCGAACTGGGCCTCGTGCTGCTTGGTCAGCGTGGTCACCAGGGATCGCAGCCAGTCGACGTCGTCGTGCACGATGAGCCGTCCGTACACGTGAGCGGTCACGTAGTTCCACGTCGGCACCACCCGTCCATGCTCGCGCTTGGCGGCGTAGAAAGACGGCGAGACATAGGCGTCCGGCCCGCGCACGATGACCAGCGATTCGCCGGCGGATCCCGACGCACCGTCACCGTCAGCGACGTCAGCTGCCCGCCAGTGCGCGTTGTTGCGGGCCACGTGCCCGAACAGCGCACCGTGCTCGCCCGGCCCGGCGTCATACTGCAGTGGTAGGAAGGTGGCGATCAGGCCCTCGGACGTGGGCGTGATCAGGTCCGCTGCCGTGATGGAAGCGAGTAGCGACCGGGTCTCGGCCGCGGACATCGCGAAGTGGCTGGGAACGTACATGTCACCAGCATCCCAGCCCGCGCGAGCCCGGCGAAGCGCGATTCGGAGGGCGGC
>JAVEEN010000221.1 GCA_030840445.1 Pseudonocardiales bacterium | reverse complement strand
GTCAGCTCTCGCGCCGGGGCAGCTCTTGAAGGGGCAAGTGGCAGCGGACCGCGTGGGACACCCCGTTAGGGCTAGCGATCTCCTTAAGTGGGGGCAGCTGCGTCCTACAGACCTCTCCCAAGTAGAGCGGACAACGGGCTGCGAACGGGCAGCCGCTTCTCGAGGGGTTGTCTGGTGCGCGCATCGCGGCGGCGACGCGCTTGGCGCCGGCAGGCCGCGCGCTCGCGGCCTCGATGAGGCGCGCCGTATACGGGTGATGCGGGCCGTCCAGGACGTCCTGCGTCGCACCGACCTCGACCAACCGGCCCCGGTACATGACCCCAACCCGGTCCGCTAAGTACCCGACCACTGCGAGGTCGTGGGAGATGAACAGATACGAAGTGCCGGCGGCGTCTCTCTGCTCGGCGATCACCTCGAGGATTCCGGCCTGCACGCTTGCGTCCACGGCGGAAACCGGTTCGTCAGCCACCACGAGACCCGGCGCCCCGGCGAGCGTGCGGGCAATGGCGACGCGCTGTTTCTGGCCGCCAGACAGCAGCCCGCTGGGAGAGTCCAGGACGATCGGGTCGAGCTGGACGCGGGACGCAAGCGCCTCAGGAGCCTCGATACCCTTCAAGGTGCGCAGTGCCCTGCCGAGGACGGTACGCACCTTGTGGCTCGGATTGAGCGTGAAGTCGGGCTGCTGGAAGACCATCTGTAGCTTTCGCTGCACCTCCACGGGCCGCCGGCGCAACTCGCCGGAAAGTCGCGCACCGTCGAGGGTGATGTGACCGCGGCCCTTGGAGGGACCTATGCCCATGATCGCGCGGGCCAGGGTGGTCTTGCCGCTGCCCGACTCGCCGACCAGGCCGAAGATCTCGGCGCCCCCGATCGCCAAGTCGATGTCCTCCAAGACAGTCTGACCGCGGTAACCAAGGGTCAGGCCCTCCACGAGGAGCCTGGGCACTCCGCCCGCGGAGACTTCCGGATGCCGGGACGTCGGCACGGCCGGGCGGGGATCGGCCACGCCCAAGTCAAGCGCCTCGCTGTGGTGACACAAAACCCGCCGCCCGTCCACCACCCGATCGGCTGGTTCGGCGGCCCGGCAGATGCTGTCGGCGTACGTGCACCGTTCCGCGAACCGGCATCCGGCCCCTCCCCTCGCGGCGGCCGGCGGGGTACCGGGGATCGTGGCAAGGCGCCGCGCCGACCGCGGCACCCCGAGCCGTGGTACCGCACCCACCAGCGCCGCGGTGTACGGGTGCCGCGGCGCGGACAACACGGCCGCGGCGGGTCCCTGCTCCACCACGCTCCCCGCGTACAGCACAGCCACGTCGTCGCACAGACGGCTCACTACACCGAGGTCGTGACTGATCAGAACGACCGCGGCGTCGAGTCTGCGGCGCAGGTCCGACAGCAGGAGCAGAATGTCGGCCGCCACCGACGCGTCCAAACCGGAGGTGGGCTCATCCAGAATGAGCAGCGAGGGACGGGTGGCCAGAGCGGCCGCGATGACGACCCGCTGCTGCTGACCGCCGGAGAGCTCGTGCGGATAGCGCCGCGCGATGGTGTCGGGGTCCGGCAGGCGAACGTCGGCGAGCAGTTGCCGCAAGCGGTAACTGCGTTCGGTGCGGGGGATCTTCTGCAGGGCGAGGATCTCCGCCAGTTGCGCGCCGATCCGCATCGAAGGGTCCAGGGTGGCTCCGGCCTCCTGGTGGACGACGGCCAGCTGGGAGCGGTGCCATTCCCGTAGCTGACGGACGGGGAGCCGCAGGAGGTCGCGGCCGTCAACAGTAATGTCCCCGCCGAGGACCCTTGCGCCCTCCGGCAGGCGCCGCATCATGGCGCGGGCTAACGTGGTCTTGCCGGAACCCGACTCGCCGACAATGCCAAGCGTCCGCCCGCGGGGGACGCGCAGCGAAACCTGGTCGAGGATCGGGACTGTGCCACGGCGAGTGTAGAAGCCGATGCTGACACCGCTGAGGTCGACGCCGCTCACCTCGGTTGATGCTGTCATCGGTCATCCAATCGGGTCCGAAGTTCGTCGGCGATCAGGGCGACCGAGACCACAAGCGAGGCGATGGCCAGCGCCGGACCGAGCACAGTCCACGGAGCGTTCTGCAGCCAGGCCCTGTTGTCCGAGACAGAGGCACCCCAATCGGGTGACCCTGGGGGCTGGCCTAGACCGAGGAACGACAGTGTGGCCGCTGCGAAGACTGCGTCACCTAGCCGGGATGCGGCCTCCACCGCAACGGTGCGGGAGACGTTGGGCAGCAGTTCGCGCGCCATCAGCGACCAGGTCGGCTCGGCGCGCAGTAAAGCGGCTTCGACATACGGCTTGCGCCGCTCGACCAGCGTGGCGGCCCGCACGCTGCGCGCCACAATGGGCACGAACGACAGTCCCACGACGGCGACCACGACGCCGATACCCCTTCCCAGCATCGCCACAAACAAGACGCTGGCGACGATCGTCGGAAAGACCAGGACAGCATCCAGGATCCGCATGGTCACCTCGTCTACCCAGCGTCCGTAAGTACCGGCGGCGAGACCGATCGCAGTGCCGGTCCCGATCGCGAGGATCGTGGCCATCGGAGCAATTTCCATGACCGGCCTCGAACCGGCCAGCATGCGGGAGAGCACGTCGCGTCCGAACTGGTCGGTGCCGAGCAGATGGTGCGCGCTAGGCGGGAGGAAGCTCTGCGCTGGATACTGCGTCTGCGGGTCGAACGCCGCCATATGTGGCCACCAGAGCGCTGCCGCCGCCCAAAAGAGCACGATGACAACGCCGGCCACCGCCGCCACGGGACGCCGACGCGGCCGGCCGGTCGCCGCGCTCCGCGAGCCGCCGTCGGCTGGAAGGGTGACCGCAGCTGGGGGGTCAGGTGCCATGCCGCGGACCGCACCGACCGCCCAGGCCGCCGATCACGCCGCCACCGATCGGCGCAGCCGCGGATCGAGCAGGCGGTAGACGAGGTCGACAGACTGCATGATGAGCAGGTAGAACGCGCCGAGCACCATCACTGTGGCCTGCAGAACTGGCAGATCCTTGGTAAGCGCAGCTTGCAGTAGGAGGGCCCCGACGCCGGGATAGTTGAACAACAACTCCACCGCTACAAGTCCGCCGAGGAGGAACTGTGCCTGTACGCCGAGCGCGCTGACCGCGGGGACCGCTGCGTTGCGCAGCACATGCCGCAGGGCGACCTGCCGCCGCGACGCGCCGCGCAGCTCTGCTGCCCGCACGTACGGACTGCGGACGGCCGCCACCGTGCCGGCCCGCACGTGTCGGGCGACGTACCCGGTGCATAACAGGACCAGCGAGGCGACAGGCAGCACAAGGTGGTAAAGCCGGTCTTGCCAGCTGGCGCCGGGATCTGCCTGGGACGACGCGGGGAACCACTTGAGCTCCACCGCGAAGACGACCAGGAGCACAACACCGGTCACGAACTCTGGCGTGGCTCCCAGCGCCACCCCGGCCGAGCTGACCACGCGGTCGGCGACCCGGTCGTGATAGACGCCCGCGACCAGCCCGAGCACCACCGCGAGGGGCACCAGCAGCACGAACGCCAGCGACGCCAGCACCAGCGAGTTGCCCAGCCGCTCGAGCAGCAGGTCCCGGACCGGCATCTTCAGCGTGTAGGACGTGCCCCAGTCGCCGCGCACGAACGAAGCAAGCCAGTGCGCGTACCGCACGGGCAGCGGCTCGTCGAGCCCGAGGGAGCGGCGCAACGAGGCCACGGACTCGTCGCTGGCCTGTCGGCCGAGGATGGTCCGGGCCACATCGCCTGGAAGTCCTTCCGTCGCCCCAAAGACGAGCAGCGAGACCAGCAGCAGGGTCAGCGGTATCGAGGCAACACGAAGTAGGAGCAGGCGCAGCACGGTTATCGGAGCCGCGAGACGGAGGTGAAGTCGACGTAGGACGAGGGGTGTGCCTGGATTCCACTGAACCTGGTCCGGTTGTAGGCCCGGGCTGCGCCCTGCCATAGCGAGATGATCACCGGGACGTCCTCGTACAGCGCCGAGGCGATGATCTCGGCCTGCCGCCGCCGCGTCCTATCATCGTTGGCCGCGTCGTAGGCCTTCAGTGCCGCGTCGAGTTGCGGGTTGGCGTATTTCGAGCCGTTCCACACGCCGTTGGTGGTGACCATCGGGTTAATGAACTGGCTGGGTACTGCGCGACCGGCCCAGCCCACCAGGTTGGCATGGGTGAATAGCCAGGGCGTGTCGGCGCTCTGGTCGCCGCCATAGAATTCTGCGGAGCTGCGCTCGTCCATGGTGACGTCGATGCCGCAGCGGTGCAGTTGGTCCTGGATCACGAGGGCGTAGTTCTTGCTGGGCGGATCGAAGGTGAGCGGGAAGGAGAGCCGGTCCACCCCTGCTTCCCTAAGCAGCTGCGCGACCTTTGCCTGGTCCAGGTTTCGCTGGGGCACGTCGGTGGGGTGGTCCTTGAACAAGGGCGCGAGGGGGTGGTCGTCGCCCAGCGCTCCGAGGTTTCCGTTGGTGCTGCGGTTGATCGCCGGTCGGTCCAGGGCGTACGCGATGGCCTGCCGCACCTCCTTCTTGTCGAACGGGGCCTTGTCCACCCGCAGGGTGAACGCCGTCATGATCGTGCTCGGCACCGTGTCCAGCACGACGTCGCCGGACGCGACGATCGCGGCGGGGTCGGTCTCGATGAGCGTGTGCAACTCGCCACTCTGCAGCGCTATTTGTTGGGCTTGGGAGTCGGAGTAGAAGCGGACGTTCACCCCGTCGAGGTAGGGCTTACCGTGCTGCCAGTAGGAGGGGTTGCGCACAAGGATCGCCCCGGTCGAGGCGTCGTAGGACTGGAGCAGGAATGGACCAGTGCCGACGGGGTGCTTGGTGAAATTCCCGCTGTAGTCGCTCTTGAGGATGAGTGCGTTGTAGTTGCCGGCTGAGACCAAGTACGGGAAGTCGGAGAACGGCCGCTGCAGAGTGAAGGCCACAGCCGATTCGTCGCGGACCGACACACCGCCCTGGGCCAAGATGCCGCTGAAGGCCGACAGCGCGGCGG
>JAVEEN010000130.1 GCA_030840445.1 Pseudonocardiales bacterium | reverse complement strand
ATCCGCCTCGATGAGCTCAAGGGTCGACCGTGTTCGGTCGCCGGAGCGCTGGCCGTGATTGGCGACCGGTGGTCCCTGCTTGCCGTCCGAGAGGTGATGTTCGGAAATCATCGATTTTCCGAGATCGTGCGCAACACCGGCGCTCCGCGGGACCGGTTGGCGGCCCGCCTGAAGGTGCTGGTCGAAGCTGGCGTCCTGGAGCGCCGGCAGTATCAGGACAGCCCACCTCGGTCGGGGTATCACCTGACGGAAGCGGGCAAAGCGCTGTCTCCGGTCATGCAGGCGCTGCGCCAGTGGGGCGACGAATATGTGGTCGATCAGCCGCCGATGACGTTGCTGCACCATGACCACGAACTGCGTGGCGCCTGGTACTGCGACAGCTGCGGCGAGCGGGTGCACGGGCGCGACCTCGACCGTCGGGTCAACGTGGCCGGCTGGGACGTCAGCGGCCCGGTCACCGAAGACGCGGGGGTTCGATCGTGATGACCGAATCCGGCCTCAACCCGTAAACCTGTCGGCGAATCGCCGGCGCGGACAGGTATCAAGATCGTCGGCGGGACACTCCTGCCCTGATGGCGCTGTGTGAAGCGGCTTGATGGGAGAGAGATGCCTGGTTCTAGTGCGTACTTGAAGGGCTGCGACACCACCGACATGGTGGTCGTCCATCGAGTTTTCCGTCGGGAATTCCGACTGTTGCCGCACCTGGTGCGATCGGTTGTCCCGTTCGACATCCGGCGGGCGCGCCTCGTTGCGGCGCACGCTGAGGAGATGATCGGCGCACTGCATCACCACCACACCGGGGAGGACGAGCTGCTCTGGCCGAAGCTGGCCGAGCGTGCCGATCTCGATGGTGGCGTCCTCGAGCGAATGCAGCTCCAGCACGAGCAGCTGGCGGATCTGCTCGACCGCGTCGGCAGCTTGCTCCCTGAATGGGAACGCACGGCTGCCGCCGATGCGCGAGCGGAATTGGCCGGCCTGCTGGGCGAGATCTCGGCCGAACTCGATGCCCACCTGGCAGCAGAGGAACGGGAGGCACTGCCCGAGGTCCAGCGATGCATCTCCGCGTCCGAGTGGGCAGAACTAGGTGAGCGCGGTCTGGCCACTATCCCGAAGCAACGGCTGCTGGTATTTCTCGGCCACATCATGGAGGAGGCGACGCCGGCCGAACGCGTCCAGTTTCTCCGTCGGGTTCCGGTCCCGGCCCGAGTGCTGTTTCGCGTGATAGGCGAGCGCAGGTACCGGCGCGAGGTGAGCACGTTGCGCGCTCCGCTCGCCCGGACGTAACGGGCCGGGTGATAGTCGGTTCGCTTTGCGGATCGGAGCGGTGAGCCCGGACTGTCCTCCGGTCTCTCCCCCGTAACCCCCGAAGGACTGCCCGAGCTACCGGCTGAGTGTAAGGCCTCTGTAAAGATTACTGAAGGGGTTGTGCCCAATTGGTCGGTCCGCTGATCGGGATACCCGAGGTTCACCTGAGTGTTGTATGAGGGACCATGACAGGGAACGCGGCTGCCATGAGCAATGATGTAGCGATGCGGGGACTGGGGGGACGGCTGCTGACCAGATTGCGACGCAGCCCGTTCGACCGGCCGCTGCTGATCGGCGAACTCGTCATCGTGCTGGTGCTGCTGAAGGTGTACGACCTGATCCGTGGCCAAGCCGAGGTGCGCCGGGGTGCCGCGATCGAACACGGTGAACAGCTGATGCGGCTGGAGTCGCACCTCAGCATGCAGATCGAACCGGCTGTCAACCGATGGGTGACGAGCCACCACGACCTGTCCGTGGTGGCCAGCTACTGGTACCAGTACGCCCATATCTCGGTGACCCTGTCCATGCTCGCGTGGTGCTGGTGGCGCCGGCCGGCCAGCTACCGCAGCGCCCGGAATTCCCTGGTCGTCATCAACGCGGCCGCACTCGCGGTGTTCTTCCTGTACCCGGTGGCGCCGCCTCGATTGCTGCCTGGCTACGGCTTCATCGACGCCGTGGCCAATGCCGGATTCGGGACCTCGCACGGCGGCCCCGTCACGGCTGACCAGTACGGCGCCCTGCCGTCGCTGCACATCGGTTGGGCGGTGTGGACCGCCCTGGTCGGGTACCGGCTCGTTCAATCGCGCCGGGTGGGAAAGCTGTGGCTGGCGTATCCGCTGATCACCTGCGCCGTCATCGTCGTCACGGGCAACCACTATCTGCTCGATGCCGTTGCCGGCGGCGCGCTTGCCCTGGCGGCACAGAAGCTGACCCACGTGGAGCATCGCCCCCGGCGGGCACTCGAACGTCAGGTCGACGAGGAGTTGGTCCTCGACTCCGACGAGCTCGACCAGGTCGCCGTCTGAGCTCCCGGGCTTTCAGTGGGTCGACATCAGGGAGTCGAAGATGTCTGTCGACAGGTCAGGTCCGGGGGTTCGTCCGCGTTCGATGAACCACTCGTGGCCGAATGCCCGCCGGTACAGCCACCGCGGCAGTCGAAGGCAGAAGGCGAGGGTGCGTGGGCCATCACCGCCCGTCGACTGGGTGACATGTGCCTGCATCGAGGCTCGCTTCTGCCCGATGTAGGCGCCGACATCGACACGATGGGTTATCTCGTCCGGATCGCTGTACACCTTGCGCATCCGTTCCGGCGAGAAGTCCTTCGGCGCCAGCCGGGTCCAGCGAATCGCCTGGGCCGCACGGACCAGGGCGCGCCGGTTCACCGTCGCCTCCAGCACCAAGGGCGTGCCGGCGAGTTCGGCCGCCCGGTGCCCGACATGATGCACCTGGATGTGGTCGGGATGGCCGTAACCGCCGCGGGCGTCATAGACGGTCAGCACGTCGGCGCTCTCCTCCCGCAGGATCTCGGCCAGCCGTCGCGCGGGTTCGTCCACATCGAGTCCTGCGAAGCCGCCCCGATCGCCGAATTCGGAGTGCAGGCCGGAATCCGGGTACCCCAGTTGCACCAGACGATGGCAGCCGAGAACCGTCGCCGACGCTTCCAGTGCGGCCGAGCGGGTGGCGCCCAATCGTCCGGAATCGCCCACCTCCGCCAGGCCGGCCTCGCCGGAGGTGGCCACGACGAGGACGACCCGGTGTCCCTCGGCGGCCGCCTTGGCCAACGTGCCTGCGGTCAGAAGGGCTTCATCGTCGGGATGGGCGTGGAAGGAGACCAGTGTGTAGGTCACCTCGCGGCGACTCCGCCCAACGGTTCGGAGCCGGTACGGCGGGCAGCCAGCCTGGTATCGAGTTGTGCCGCACCGGGCCCGGGGGCGCCGGCCAGCGCGTAGACGTCCCCGCAGATCCGCAGGACGTTCCGCCAGGAGAAGCCCGACTCACTCCGAGCGTTGTGCAAGGTCATGGCCGAGCGCAACAGCGGTGACGAGGCGAGCCGGGTGAGCGCCGCCGCCATCTCGTCATCGGTGTCGACGAGCAGCCCGTTATGGCCGTCCGCCACGAAGTCCGACACACCTGAGTGAGCGAAGCCGACCACCGGAAGTCCGGCCGAACGGGCCTCGAGGGCTGCGATACCGAACGACTCGAGGGTGGCCGGCGAGGCGTAGATATCGGCGCCTGCGAAGAACTCGCGGATAGCAGGCTGATCCAGTTGACCGGTCAGCTGAACCCAGTCCGTCATGCCATGGCGTTGCAGGTAGCGCTCCATGGCCGCACGCTTCGGGCCGTCGCCGATGATGGTGGCCTGGAGCCGCAGGTGCGCGGGAACCCCGGCCCGCACTTGCCGCAGCATCCGCAAGAACTGCAGTGGACGCTTGCGCGCCGCCAAGCGCATGACGCTGACGATGACCACAGTTTGGTCCGCCGGTCGGCCGGATCGCTCAGCGTCACGTCGCCCGCGGTGCACGTGCCACAGATCAGGCGACACGGCGTTCGGGAGTACGGATACCTCGGTTCCTCGGCGCAGCACCGGCTGTAGCGAAGCCGCGGCGACCCGGCTCACGGCGGTCCAGGTGATCGGCCAGTTGCGCCACCGCAGTCCCAGATCAGCCACCCGGAAGATCGGTGTCGCGTAGGACCACAGCGAGTGCAGGGTCACGACGGTCGGGATGCCGCTCCTGCTGGCCGCCCCCGCGGCCAGGTAGGCCATCGGCGAGAACGTCGATGCGTGCACGTGGACCAGGTCGTAACCGCCGTCGAGCACGGCCCGGCGCCCTTGCAGCATGGTGGAGTATCGGATGCCGCCGGGCCGGCCGCCCCGAAATTGCGGGCGGATCACCGACACCGGATCGTCGTACCCGGACCGGCCCGCCGGCCCGCCGGCCCAGTCGGCCCGGTCGGCCACGCTTGAGGTGGCCGCGGCGGTCGGTACTGGCACGGAGGTGATGATGTCGACCTCATGCCCGTTCGCCGCCTGAGCTCGAGCCAGGCCTTGGACCTGGCGTTCGATTCCTCCCATCCGGGGCAGGAAACAGTCGGTGACGTGCGCGATCCTCATACTGGGCCAGCTCCTGCTGATGATCCGGTGCTCTTTCAGGGCAATCGGGATGGCTCTGATCTCGACGTCCGCTGCAAAGGTGTCCCTGCAAAGGTGTCCCCTGCAGGTAAGGGACCAATCTAGCTGTTCTGCCAACCGCCATCGGCCATTCCGGCGGTATCCGCCGCTGTGGGCTTCCCTTGGATTTCCGCTGGTACCCCGCTGAGGAGACCCCGCTGAGCCGCCTTGGCTCGGGTGGCTCAGCCGAAGCGGGCGGCGCTGGTGTAGTCGCTCATCGCAGCGAGCGGGCTGATCTTGACCACATCGCCGCTGTTAGGTGCCTGCACGATCATGCCGCTGCCGATGTACATGGCGACGTGATAGGCGGGCGAACCGAAGAAGACCAGGTCGCCGGGCCGCAATTGGCTCCTGTCGACGCCGGTACCCATGCTCTGCTGCCCCGAGGCGAGGTGCGGTAGCTGCACGCCGGCCGCTTGCCAGCCCACCATGGTCAGGCCCGAGCAGTCGAACGCGTCCGGGCCGGCGGCTGCCCATACGTAGGGCTTGCCCACCTGGGCCAGCGCGGTCCGGACGGCGATGATGTCGGCCTGGCTGGCCCCGATGGTGTAGCTGGACGCGGCCAATGAGATCTCGGCCGGTGTCGCGTTGCTCGAGCCGTAGTAAGCCGACCGGGCGCTGGCCGTCAGGGTGGCGAGCGTGCTCTGGTACTTGCGGATCCGGCTCTGCAGGGCGGCACGCTGCTGCTGTACCGCGGCCTTGCGGGCGTCGGCCCGAGCGACTGCGAGCTGGGCGCGCTGCCGTGAGGCTTGAACCGCGGCTGCGGCGCCGGCCGCGACCTGTGCGACCTCGCCCTGATGGGCGGCCAACCGGTTCAGGGTCTGAACCCGGTCCAGGTAACTCTGCCCTGAGGCGCTGGCGAAGAGCGATACCGTCCGGCCGAACGTGGCGGACTTGTACTGCATCGCCAGGGAGGTCGCGAGCGCCCGCCGAGCCGAGCTGAGGGTCTGCTGGGCCGAGGTCAGCGCCGCGGAGGCCTTGGTCGCCGACTTCTCGGCGTGGGCGACGTCGAGCATTGCCTTGTTGAGCTGCTCGCCCAGCTTCTCGTTCGCGGTGGCCAACTCCGCGAGCCGGGTCGTGACCTGCCCGGGAGTCGTGAGGGTCGGCCCTGCCGTGCTGGTCGACGGCGTGCTGGCCGAGGCTGTGACCCTCGGGGAGGTCGGCGATGCCACGTGCGGCGCCGCGCCGGCCCCGAACGGCGAGGCGATCAAGGCACCTATCAGGACTGCGGAGCTGATCAGGACGCGGTGAGACCGCGAGATACGAGCTTTCGCCACGGCTGGCGGAACTCCTCTTCCACTCGACCGCCTACCAAGTTAGCTGTCGGATTCGGGCTTGGAAGTAGCCCTACGGCGCGATGCCGCAGCCTGAACGGCTACGGCACTGCGCCGATTCACCCCAGAGAACGGTGGGTCCTCGGCTCGACTAGATCGCCTCGGCCGGACTCGGAAGTCAGACCGACACGAAGGTGACGCTGTCGACTCGGCGGTGACCGTCGGCGCCCCCAGGGAAGGAAGCAAGGTACCTAAGGTCTCGGTCAGGTTACGCCAGGCCCGGGACCGCCATGACGGCGCCTCGCGGGCGGCGCCTACTTTGCTTTCTTGGGTCCGGCAGTCTTGACGATCACGGCCGGGACTTCGGGCGTCTTCGCGCTCTTGGCATGCTTCGGTTTGCGGACCTCGCGGCCGCCTTTGCTCTTTCCGGCCATTGGGCACTCCAGCGTCGCAGGGTTGGTTTCCGGGTGCTCCGGGCCATGGTGTCGATCGACTTCGGACACTACGCGCCGAGACGCCGAAAATGATTGGCTCCGCCAAGAGATTATTCAGCGTAGAGTTGGACCTACCGAGGACTCCTCATCGCCGGCGTTCAGCCGGCCCGCCCGCGGCATCACCATCAGACCTTTCGAGGGGTTTGGACGGGCGTCTGACATGAATTTCGCGGAACTTGCCGCATCACCGATCAGCGACGTCGACAGTTCCGAAGCGACAGCGTTGTGCGGCTCGTGTCCGCATCCGATGCACGTCCACGATGCGATCTCGTTGCGCTATTGCGCGGCAACGTTGAGTACGGCGCTGACCAGGGGCTGCATTTGCCGAGGCGGCATGGCGGATCTCGATCAGGCCGCCCCGGTAGTTCACCGCGTACCGTAACCGAACGGTCCGCTGACGTTTCACTGAGTCGAAAGGTTGTCACCATGACCCGCACGTTGTCGCAGGAGGTTCTGGACGTGCTCCAGGAGTCACGTATCGACAAGGGCCCGGTCAGCCTTGCCTTCCTGGCGCGCCGGTTCGGCGTGAGCTCAGCCCTGATGACGTCCTGTGCCCGTGAGTTGGTGGCCAATGGCAAGGCCGAGGCGACCATGGCGACTCACCGCGGAGTTCCGGCGATCCAGGGTCTGATGACCAATCAGCCCACCAAAACAGCCGCTGCCTCCTAGGGCGCCGCGGTGGCGGTGGAAGCCTGGTTCGCGAAGGACTCCTCGACCACCTGGACCGGATCTGCGGCTTCCTCGACCACTGCTCGCAGCAGCGGCAAGAAGCGTTCGGCCTGGACTACAACGGGGTAGATGACGTTGCGGATCAAGGCCGAACTCAACTGGACATCCTCGACATCGATACCATGACGTACCCGCACGTCGTAGTTCTCCGGATGGATCTCGACGGCGCCCAGGTCCATCCGATAGGTCAGCAACTCCGCAAGCCGGGACACCGCCGGCCGGCGCGATTCGGGAACGGTCACCGGCAGATACGCCACCGTGACGATCAACTGGCGATCCTCCTCGGTAAAGATCGCGCAGTCGAACTCGCCGGTTTTACCGGCATATCGGGTTTCTATCGGAGCATCGGATGACCTCCGCAGCGACTGCCAGCCGTCCGCGGCCAGGAAGTCGAGGACGGCGGTCCCGATCCGATCAGGGCGCTCGGTGCGATAGCCGACCTGAACTCCGTCCCGGTCCTGGGTCGCCTCAGTCAACTGCCAGTCCGAGTCCGCGAGGTGGTCCTGCGGATCGGGTGGCGTGCCGACGCCGACCCATTTCAACAGCAACTGCACTGCAGTCTCGGCGACCATCGGTTCGATGGTCCGGAGCTCGGCGGCGGCCAGTCCGAACAGCCGCTCATCGCGAACCCTCCGGTACGACGGCCAATCGACGGTGACGCACCAGGTGGTCGCTGAGCTGCCGAGGTGCGAGTCTTCGGTTCGATCCAGCACCGCCGACAAGGGGCCGGCGTCGGTCGTGAACGTCAACTCGGTCACAGCAGCACCTTGACGTCCGGCAGCAGCACGATCGTGACGAGGTTCTGGACGCGGCTCATCGTCACCGAGACCACGTCGATCTCGGCGGAAATGTCGCTCTGCGAGCCCAGCGAGAAGGTCAAGGTGTGCTCCGTCTTGTCCCCGGACCGCTCCAGCTTGTAGCGGCCGTTGATGTTGACCGATCCTTGGGTCTTCAGCCCGGTTGCGGACTTGGCTGCCTTGAGACTCGACTTGGCCTCATCGACGACCGCGCCGGCGCCCTCGACGCCCTTCCTGATCCCCGTCCTGGCGCCGTCTTTCACTGTCGTGGCGGCCGTGCCCAGCATGCTGGAGGAGCCGGAGCCGGAGCCGGAGCCGGGGCCGGTGGTGCTGTGCTTGGTGACGGCTTCGTACCAGCCCTTCTGAATGTTGGCTGCGCCGGTCCCCTCATCGATCTTGTAGGCCAGCGGCGCCACGGAGGCCATGGCCTTGCTCCGGTCGAGCTTGCTGAACTTGCTGTCGATCTCGGTCTCTTCCTTCTCCTGCATCTTCAGGACCAGGCTTTTGATTTTTTTCAGCAGGGAGGTTGACCAGTTGCCGATGGTGAGCGCCATGTTCTTGTCCCCGCTCAGCAGTGCGGATGCGGGCGCTTTGCCCAGGCCGGACACACTGATGTCCAGGCTGTCGAAGCTGTACTTTCCGGTTGCGGAATCGGCTCCCCACGATGCGGAGCCCGTCCCGGAACCGCCGAAGCCGGCGGCGGTGATGTCGGTGGACACCACCACGCTTCTGCGTCCCTGGCCCACCGATGACTCGGCGCCGCGGCCACTGACCATGGTGCCCTTGCCCTGGCCGTGCGAACTCTTCACGGTATCGGCGGAGTACTTGGTGCCGAACTGGCCCGAAACACTGGCCTTGGCACCGATGCCGGCAGGCCCCAGTCCTGCCTTGCTCTGACCGATTTCCCCCCGAGCGGCGACGTAGCCGCCGGTTTCAGCGCTGGCGTTGCGATCAGCAGCGAGGCGTTCCTCCATGCCTTGACCCCAGGCGTTCGCTTCGGCGTGCTTGGCTTGTCCGCTGGTCTCGTCACCGGTCGCCGTGAGGCCACTTGCGCCCCAGATGCTGTTGGTCACCTCGCGTGGCACCAGGCTGCTCTCGCGGAACCGGCGGAACAGGGCGTAGGAGATGAATTCCATCGCCTCTGCCGCGGTCTTGCCGTTGCCCTTGAAGTAGCCGCCGAGTTCGACCAGCGCCTTCGCCGCCAACGGCAGTTTGCCCCCGGCCTGCAAGCCGATCTCGGCATTGACCGAGGTCTGCTGGCCTTTGACGAAGCTGCGTTCGGCATCCAGGTGCAACCGGACACCGAGGAAAGCACCGGGGAAGGCAGTCACCGGGATCTGGATCGTCAGGTCCATCGCCGTCGAACTACCGGCCTCGGCGCCCTTACCTCCCGGCAGGGCCGCGTCGATGGCCTTGCCGACGTTCTTGAAGCGGCTGGTCGCACCGTCGGCCGCGCTGTTGATCTCGGCCTTGGCCTTGTCGACGACCTGTGATTGCACGGCGGTGAGTGCGGCGCCGGATCCGATCACGGTCAGGTCCTTCTCGACCTGGTCGTCGACGGCCTTTCGTTGCTTGACATATTTTTCGGAGTTGGCCGCGATATAGGAGCGGATGCCCTTGATCGACGTCGCCTGGTGACGTTCGGCGGCGGCGGCAGCCGTATCGGTGGCAACCCGCTGCATGCTCGGGTCGTCGGTCACGAGTTCGTTGAGGTTGCTGTCGAAGCCGTCGAGCATTTCGCGGGTACTGCCGGTCAATTCGGTGAGAGCGCCCATCCGTTCGTTCAGCGCCTTTTCCGGAAGTGCGGCA
>JAVEEN010000104.1 GCA_030840445.1 Pseudonocardiales bacterium | reverse complement strand
CTGCCCTGCACGATCTCCACCACGATCGGGTCGATCCCGAGTCCACGGTCAGGAGTCAACGAGTCCGAACGCATGCCGACACCCCCGTCGCGCTGGCTGCCGTCCGTCCAGGGCCGCGGTCGGCGCGGGTGATGATCAGGTTGCCGAAGTCGTCCACCCGAGCGGTGAAGCCTGGATGCAACGGCACGGTGGATCCGAACTCCTCGATGACGGCCGGGCCGTGGATCCAGTCGCCGGGTGCCAGCTTCGGTCGCCAGTACAAGGGTGATCGCAGGTAGTCGGAGTTGCCGAAGCACACCGGGCGGACCCCGATCCGGGCCCGTTCGACGTCACCGTCCTGGGCGGGCTGCTTCGACAGCTCAGGACGCCGGATGGGACCGATGCCGGAGACCCGCAGATTCACCCACTCGACCTGCTGAGCATTGTCGGTGCGGAAGTCGTAGCCGTACAGGCCGGCGTGAGCGTCGTGAAATGCCAGGGCGACCGCGTCGGCCGTCTCGGTGCCGAAGGCGGAATCCGGAACCGGCACGCGTACCTCGAAAGCCTGCCCGAAATACCGCAGGTCAGCGGTGCGGATGAAGCGGTGTTCGGACTCGGCGAAACCTTCCCGACGCAATGCCTGTGCCGCCTGCTCGCTCAGCGCAGCGAAGGTCGCCGACACCGCGAGCGGGTCGAGGACATCGTGTCGGGCAATGGCGGTCTGCACGTAATCGTTCCTCACATCCACGGTGAGCAGGCCGAACGCCGAGACGTTGCCGGGGTTCGCAGGCACCAGTACTGCCTTCAGATCCAGGATGTCCAGCAGGCGGCACAACAGCAGAGAGCCCGACCCGCCGAAAGTGGCCAGCGTGAATTCGCGGATGTCCAGGCCACGCTTGACGGTGACCTGGCGCAGCGCGTTTGCCTGATTCCACGCCGAGATCTCCAATATTCCGGCGGCACACGCCGGCACGGTCAGCTCGAGCGCGGCGGCGAGTTCGGTCAGGCCCGCGCGTGCCGCCTCCACGTCCAACGCAATCTCGCCACCGAGCAGGTGCGCCGGTATCCGGCCCAGTACGACATGCGCATCGGTGATCGTGACGTCGACGCCGCCCTTGCTGTAGCACCGGGGTCCCGGATCGGCACCGGCAGATTTGGGCCCTACCTTCAGCAATCCCTCCGGCGAAATCCAGGCTATCGAGCCGCCGCCGGCGCCCACCGTGACCACATCGATCATCGGGATCTTGGAGGGATACGCGCCGACCGTCCCCTCGGTCGTCAGCGTGGGCTCACCGTCCATGACCACCGAGACGTCGGTCGAGGTCCCGCCCCCATCACACGTCAGGACCTGGGCATAGCCGGCATGATGAGCGATCAACGCGGCTCCCAACGCGCCCGCTGCGGGCCCGGACAGCACTGTGGTGATCGGCTGATTGACTACCTCGTCGGCCGAGAGCACCCCTCCGTTCGATTTCATGACGTAGAACGGGACCCGGTGGCCGCCATGCGAACCAGGCTCGGCGGCCACGGTGAAGGCACTCAATCGGTCCTTGATCGAGGTGACGTAACTGGCCACCTTCGGCTTGACCGCCACGTCCACAAGAGTCGTCATCGCCCTTTCGTACTCGCGATATTCGCGCAGCACCTCCGACGAGATCGACACCACAGCATCGGGGTAAACCTTGGCCAGCACTTCCCGCATCCGCTCCTCGTGAGCCGGATTTGCATAGGAGTGCAGGAAACACACGCCCAGGGTGGTGATGCCTTTGGCTTGGAACCATCGAGCTACCTCAACCGCGCCGGTCTCGTCGAAGGGGCGAAGTTCGGCGCCCGTGTAGTCGAGCCGGCCGGCTACGGTCTTGACCAGATCGGCGGGAACGATCCGATCCGGTTTGACCCAGAAGTAACTGTTGCCGTAGCCGTCGGGCACCGACTGACGGGCGATCTCGAGGAGAAACTCATAGCCGGTCGAGGTTATGAAACCGAGGGCACCGAGCTTGCCCTCAAGAAGCTGGTTGGTGGCGACGGTGGTGCCGTGGCTGACCGCGCTGAGTGATGCCCCGAACTGAGCGGCTTCGATCCCTAGCAGTCGGAGTACCTTGTCGACCCCGGCCATGAAACCGTCCGCCGGGTTGCCCGGTGTGGAGGCCGTCTTGGTAGTGACCAGTTGACCGGAGTCTTCGTCGAAGGCGACCACGTCGGTGAAGGTGCCGCCGGTATCGATGCCCACCCGGATCCGTCGAACTGTCATGACCTGAGTCAACTGGCCAATCCCGGCCACCTCGTCGGCAGGAAGTGCCGAAACCGGCCCGGTGCGCAAGGCAGCTGCCGTGCCCTGTCGCCGAGGTAAGGGGATACCTCTAGGGCGGGAAACGCAAACGCGACCTGTGACACGCTCCGCAGCCCGTTCTGTAAGTAGCCCCAGCCCCAAGGCGCGACGGCTCCGACGCACCGATGCTCCGACGCACCGACGCACCGACGCACCGACGCGGTGGAGCAGCTGGCCCCGGCAAAGCGCACAAGCACCGAGTATGCCGCCTGTATCCGGCACAGCTGCGGGTCGTCGGGCGTCAGGCGTCAGGCGTCGGGCGTCAGGCGTCAGGCGTCAGGCGTCAGGTGGTCATCTGACAGCATGCTGGTATGTCGACGCCGATCGAGACCGTGTCCAGCCGCATCGCCTACCAGACGCCGTGGCTCCGTATCCGTGAGGACGAGATCCGCTATACCGCCACCGGCGCCGCCGGACTCTACAGCTACATCGAAAAGCGAGATTTCGCGCTTGTGATCCCCGCCGAGAACGACGGTTTCTGGCTCGTCGAACAGTATCGCTACACGATCGGCCGCAGGCAATGGGAGTTTCCGCAGGGCGGCTGGCCGGCTTGCAAGGGCGGCACTCCCGCCGAACTCGCCGTGGCCGAACTCCGCGAGGAAACTGGAATCACCGCTGCCAGCTGGAGCCATCTCAGCCACCAGTATGCGGCGTACGGCTACAGCAGCCAGGGCTACGACATCTATCTGGCAAGCGACCTGACGCACGGTGTACCACAGCGTGAGCCGACCGAAGCAGACATGAGACATCAATGGTTCAGCGAAGCCGAGGTCCGAGCGATGATCCGCAACGGCACACTCGCCGACGCTCACAGCGTTGCGGCGTGGGCCGTCCTCGACCTGATCAGGGTCGGCCAGCCCGACGGACCGCCAGCCTGAGCAGGCCGACCCCAGCCCGATGGGACGCGCGATTACTCGGTTGGCGGCGCCAGCGGTGAATGGGCCTCGCTGAGCAGGGCTGCGGAATGCTTGCGGATCAGGGCCAGGTTCCGGTCGGCGAGGTGATCGAAGGACTGCGGTACGGAGGACCCGGGCGTCAATGCCGACATTGCGGCCTGCGGATCGAGTCGGGCCGACACCCAGCTCTCGTGCGAGGCCGCACGCGCGATCACCTCAGCGATCGGGGTCACGATCATCGAGTTTCCGAAGTAGATGACGCCGGCCGGGTCGACGCCGGTGGCGTTCGCTCCGATCAGGTAAACGTGGTTGTCATAGGCGCGGGCCCGGTTGGTCAGTTCCCACAGATCGGCCGAGCGCAGCAACGCCGAGGGACGGCAGATGATTTCCGCGCCCTGGATCGCGGTGATCCGTGACAGCTCCGGGTAATCGCCGTCGAAGCAGATGATCACCCCGATCTTGCCAAGTTCGGTGTCCACCACCAGGGTGTCCTCCCCCGGCGTCACCCAGCCGCCCCGATCCGCTCGCTCGTGCCCGAACGGATGCGTCTTGCGGTAGCGACCGAGCAGCCGGCCGGACGGGCCGATCACGACCGCGGCGTTGTAGACCACGCCACGCTCAGGGCCTCGCTCGTAGCTGCCCAGCACCAGATGGATACCCAGTTCGGCGGCCAGGTCGAGGTAGGGCTGCACGATCGGGCCCGGCAGTTCGCTGACCAGGTCCCAGAGCAACTCGGGTGTGATGCCGGGAGTGAAGCCCGTTGTCACCGATTCGGGCAACACAACCAGTTCGGCCTGCGTAGCGGTGCAACACCTGCGAACGAGGTCGACGGCCTTGGCGGTGTTGGCGGTGATGGTGGCCGCGGTCAGCGGCTGGGAACTGGGTGCGACCTGCACGGCGGCCACGACGACGGCGCGCATCAGTGCCACCACCGATGGTCCGACCGCGGGCGCAACCGGGACCCCACGAGCACGCCGAGCAGGGCGATGGCGGCCCCGACCGCAGTGCCGACTCCGAACCCGGCCCCGCCGAAGGACGGCCGCCGCGAACCCGTCCTGACAGCGGTGAAGACGCCGGACCCAGCGGTCGAACCAGTGGCGCTCGGGCCCGTGCCGCTCAACCCCGGCCCGGCCGCGGATCGGCCGGCCGGCAGCGGGCCGGCATCCACCTGTCCGGTAAGCACCTGGTCGACCTGAGCGAAGAACTCCCCCGCCATCTTCTTGGCGACGCCGGCCAGCATGCGCTGGCCCACACCGCCGATGACGCCGCCGACAACGGCATCGGCGTCGTAACTGAGCCGGGTCGCTCCGTCGGACTCGGCCAGCATCACCTTCACGTCAGCGCTCACCGTGCCGGGGCCACCCGCGCCAGAAGCATTCAGGGTGAACGAATTCGGCTGCCGCTGATCGCTCAACGACACCCGGCCCGCGTAGGTCCCCTTGATCGACGCCACTCCGGCGCTGACGGTCATCGCATAGGCGTCCGGTCCGGTCGTCTCGAGCCGCTCACACCCCGGAATGGTCCGCACCAGCACCGCCGGATCGTTCAAAGCCGCCCACACCTGCTCGATCGGTGCGTGCAGTACGACCTCGCCTGCCACCTTCATCGTGTCGGCTCCTTCTTCGCAATTGATTCATTGTGCCCGTCAGTCCCGGCGTGCCGACGTCTGAGTTCGAACAGATCCGACGGCGAGATGGGCATGGCCGTGATCGCGAAACCCTCCGCGTCCGAGATTGCCGAGGCGAACACCGCGGCGCTCGGGATCACACCGGCCTCGCCAGCACCCTTGATACCCAGGGGGTTGAGCGGTGACGGCGTCTCGAGGTGATCGATCTCGATCGATTCGGGCACTTCGCTCACGTACGGCATCAGGAAATCCATGAAGGATGCGTTTTGCAGCTGGCCGGCATCGTCGTACACAATCCGTTCGTACAGGGCGCCCCCGACGCCCTGCGCGACCCCGCCGTGCACCTGGCCCTCGACGATCAACGGATTGATCAGCGTCCCACAATCGTGCACGACGCAGTAGCGAAGGATTTTGATCTCCGCAGTTTCCGGATCGGTCTCCACGATGACCGCGTGCATCCCGTTGGCGAAGGTGGACCGCAGCGGCGAGTAGTAGTCACGTCCCTCCAGCCCGGGTTCGTCGTCCTCGTTCACCGGCGGCAGGTCCGAGTCACCGACGACGAATTGGGTGGCGGCCTTGGACGCTTCGTCGAAGGCATACCGCAGCGGGTTGGACAGCACGGCCACGGTGCCAAGTGACATCGCGACCCCGGGTGCCCCTTTCACCCGCACCATGCCCTCCACGATCTCGAGGTCCTCGGGGTTCGCCTCCAGCGCGTCGGCCGCCACCTTGAGGACTTTCCGCCTGGCCATTCGGGCCGCGAGGGCTATCGCCGAGCCGCTCGTGACGGCAGCCCGCGAGGCGAAGGTGCCCACCGCGTAAGGGAAACGACGGGTATCCCCGGTCACCACCTCGATGTCGTCCATCGAGACACCCAGTTCATCGGCCACGATCTGGGCGAATGCAGTCTGATGACCTTGGCCCTGCGAGGTTAATCCGGTCGCGACCTTGACCCGGCCGGAGGTCTCGATCTGGACATGCCCGCCTTCGTACGGCCCCACACCGGTTCCCTCGACGTAGCAGGCCAAACCGAGGCCGACCTGGCGCCCCTGGGCCCGCGCCGCGGCCTGGTATGCGGGCCAGTCGTCCCAGCCGACGAGCGCCTTGAGCTTGGCCAGCGTCGCCGGGAAATCGCCCGAGTCATACACCAGTGGACGCCCGTCTTGGAAGATCAGGCCGTGATCGTAAGGCATTTCTGAAGGCTGGATGAAGTTGGTGGCACGGACCTCGGACCGGTCCAGGCCGAGCTCGCTCGCGATCGCGTCCAGGGTGCGCTCCATGGCGTAAACGCCCTGTGGCCGACCGGCACCACGGTAAGGGGTGACGATAACCGTGTTGGTGTAGAGGGAATCGAACTCGACGCGGTAGGCCCCGGGCTTGTACGGGCCTAGCAACTGGGTCGACGTGATGATCGGCACGATCAGCCCATAAGGCAGGTAGGCGCCGTTGTCGTGCCAGAACCTGACCGACAGACCGAGGATCCGCCCGGTCGCATCGAAGCCGACCTCGATCTGCTGTAACTGACCTCGCTCATGGGCGGCGGAGATGAAGTGTTCGCGCCGGTCTTCGGTGAACTTCACCGCTCGGCCCAACGCCCGGGCCGCCATCGGCACCAGCACCTCCTCGGGCCACGGGTGGACGATCTTCACCCCGAATCCGCCCCCGACATCCGGCGTGATGACCTCGACCCGGCCCAGGTCCAGTCCGAGCTTGGCCGCAACCGCGGCACGGACCCCGGTCGAGGTCTGCGTGGAGGTCCACATCCGCAGGCGTTGCGAATCGGAATCCCATTGCGCCAGCACACCCCGTCCCTCCAAGGGTGTGCTCGCCGAGCGCTCGATTGCCAGCTCGAGCTCGAGCCGGAACGGCGCGGCGGCAATGGCGGCGGCTGCGTCCCCGACCTCCTGCACGAAATGCGCCGCCACATTGCCCGGAGCGTCCTCGTGGACCAGGTGATCAGCGGCCCGGGCCGCTTGCACCCCGACCACCGGCGTCAGTGGCCGGTAGCTCACCACGATCCGTTCGACCGCGTCCTCGGCGAGATACCGGTTCTCCGCGACCACGACCGCGATCGCCTCGCCCACGTAGTTGACCTCGTCCTTGGCCAGCGCGTACTGGGTTCGGCCGGCGGAGATGGCGGGATGCGGGATCAGCAGCGGCAGCGGATCCGCCAGTGGACCGGTCAGGTCCTCGTAGGTGTAGATGGCCAGCAGACCCTGCACCTCGAGCGCCGCGGTCACATCGATATCGGTGATCCGCGCGTGTGCATGGGGTGATCTGAGAACCGCCAGCTCCGCCGCGTCCTGCCCGAGGTCATCGAGGAACCGGCCGGCACCCACCAGCAACCGAGGGTCCTCGACCCGTTTGACCGCTTCGCCGACCATCCTGCTGGTCACGGGGCCTGCCCTGAGTCGACCGCGGCGTCCGCGTCTTCGCCGGCTGCGGCGCGGGTCAGCTCCGCCGCCCGGAGCACGGCCGCGACGATGTTCTGATAACCGGTGCAGCGGCACAGGTTGCCGCCGATCATGTCCCGCGCATCGTCGGCGGTCGGGTCCGGGCAGCCGATCAGTCCGGCGGTGATCGTGGTCAGGAACCCCGGTGTGCAGAAACCACATTGCAGGCCGTGGCAATCCTGGAATGCCTGCTGGACGGCGGAGAGTTCACCGTCCGGGCCGGCCAGCCCTTCGACCGTGGTGATGGCCTGCCCGTCCACGGACACTGCGAGCAGTAGGCAGGACCGCATTGGCACGCCATCGATGAGCACCGTGCACGCACCGCACACCCCGTGCTCGCAACCGACGTGCGTACCGGTCAGTCCGAGGTCATGCCGTAGACAGTCCGACAGCAGCCTGCGTGCCGGCACCGTCGCTCGCAACGGGACCCCGTTGACGATCAACGTCAGCTCATGCCACGAGCCGGTCATGGTTGCGCTCCCGGCATTGGCAAGGCCTGCCTTGCTCCGTTCGCCATGATCTCCCGCGCCGCCCGCTGGGCTGCCCCGACGATGACCCGGTTGGTCAATACACCCACCAGGTGGCGGCGATAATCGGCCGAGGCATGGATATCGGGCTCCGGATCCACCGCGGCGCTCGCGAAGTCGCCGGCGGCAGAGAGGTCACCGTCGAACGTCCGTCCACTCACGGCGTCGGTCAGATCGAGCACCAGCGGAGTTGGCGATACCGAGAGGTAGCCGGCGCGGGCGACGCTGATCCGGAGGTCGTCGTCGAGGGTGACGAGCCCGGCCACGCCGCACACGGCATAGTCGCCGTGGCGACGGGAAATCTCGGCAAACGCGGTACCCGACTGCGGTGGCAGCGCCGGGAAGAAGGCTTCGACCGCTAATTCTCCTTCCTGCAAGGCCGATTCCAGCGGGCCGAGAAAGAAGTCGGACGCTCCTATGGTGCGTCGCCCGCTGGTAGACGTCGCGGTGATCGAGCCGCCCAGCAGGCAAAGCACCGCCGGCATCTCCGCGGCCGGGTCGGCATGCACGATACTGCCGACCGTGGTGCCCCGGTTGCGGATGGTCGGGTGGGCCACCATGGCCAGGGCCGCAGCCAGCAGCGGCTGGACCGCACGTGCACCGGCATCGCGCTCGAGCACGGCATGGCGTGCCAGCGCGCCGACGCGGACCCCGTCCGCACCGCAGGAAACGAAGTCGAGCTGGGCGATCCGGTTGATGTCAAGGAGATGTTTCGGCGCTACCAGCCGCATGGACAGCAGCGGCACCAGACTCTGCCCGCCCGCGAGCACCTTGGCGTCCGGACCGAGCTCGCCGAGAAGGTCGATGGCCTCGTCGAGCTGCTCCGGGCGGCGGTAGTCGAAGGCGGATGGTTTCACGTCAGACGGTGTCCCGCCCGGTCGTCGGTGGAGCCTGCGAACGCGAACCGGCTGTTGCCGAGGCCGAGGCCGGCGGGACCGGCTCGCCGGCGCGGTCCTCGCTGGGCCAGCGGCGCTCGGTCTCGATATCCGGCGCGAACGCGTGCACCAGGTGGTAGAAGACCAGGCAGAAGATGGTGCCCAGCGCGATGCCGCCGATCGAGAAGTTGTCGGTGAACTTCAGTTCGACACCACCAATTCCTGCGATCAGGCCTGCCGCGAGCGGGACCAGATTTGCCGGGTTACCGAAATCCACCCGGTTCTCGATCCAGATTTTCGCGCCCAGTAATCCGATCATGCCGTACAGGACCACCGTGATACCACCGAGCACGCCGCCGGGCGTGGCCGAGACCATGGAACCGAACTTCGGGCAGAAGCCGAGCAGGATCGCGACGATCGCCGCGACGTAGTACGCCGCCGTCGAGTACACCCTGGTTGCGGCCATCACGCCGATGTTCTCGGCGTAGGTGGTGGTGGGCGAACCACCGACCGCGCTGGCCAGCGCCGTGCCGAACCCATCGCCGATGAACGCACGTCCGAGGTATGGATCAAGGTTCTCACCGGTCATCTCCGATACTGCCTTGACGTGGCCGGCGTTCTCGGCGACCAGTGCGATCACGCTGGGCAGCACCAGCAGGATGAAGGTCACCGAGAAGGACGGCGTATGGAAGCCCATCACGTAACTGCCATCGGCATTCGGGGTCTTGGCCGCCGGCAGCCCTATCCAGTCGGCCTGCTTGACCCCGGACCAGTCGATCCGGGGGTGGTCGGTCGCAGTCGAGGCGCCACCCAGGACCGAGTGGATCTTGCCGAAGACCCGGTCGAACAGCCAAGACAGTCCGTAGCCGAACAGCAGGCCCAGGAAGATGGCGATCCGGGAGAAGAAACCGCGGAACAGGGTGGCGGCCACGATGACGAAGGTGGCGGTCAGCAGACCCACCCACTGATCTTGCGGCCAGTAGACGCCGGCCACCACCGGGGCCAGATTGAACCCGATGAGCATGACCACGGCGCCGGTCACTGCCGGTGGCAGAACCCGCTGCACGAGCTCCCCGCCGGCCACGTGCACCAGGACGCCGACCAGCAGCAGGACGATGCCGGCCACCAGGATCGCGCCGGTGACCTGCTTGGAGTCACCGCCCTGCGCGCGGATCGCGGCCACGCCGGCCACAAAGGAGGCCGAGGTGCCCAGATAGGACGGCACCCGGCCGTTGACAATCAACAGGAAGGCGATGGTGGCGATACCGGTCATCAGGATCGCCACGTTCGGGTTGAGGCCCATGATGATCGGGAACACGAAGGTCGCACCGAACATCGCCACCACATGCTGAGCGCCTAGGCCGACGGTGCGCCCCCACGACAACCGCTCCTCCGGCTTCACGACGCCACCGGGCGGCGGTGTCTTGCCGCCGTAGGCCAGTGTCCACCCGAAACCTGCCATCGTGGCCTCCCATTTCCGTCGGGGTGCACTCCGGCGTAGTGCCGGGTGGGGACCAGTTGGGCGATCACTCGCCGTGTCGGAAAGGTATTGACACCTGTGTGTCGCCGACATGGTGAAGTGTTGACGAAAGATCAGCCAGCTATCTGTGACACGCCGGTTACGTTATGCACCGTTGTCGATACGGTTATCCCTTAAGCGCCACGCTTTGCCGCTCAGCGGTGCGGATCGACACCTCTGGGCTTGGTCAGATACCGCGCATCTGCACCACCTGAAGCGCCAGTGCGACGTCCAGGCGCAGGTGTGGATCGGTGGTGAAGGGCCCGAGGATCCGCTCCAACTTGCCGATCCGGTACCGCAGCGTGTTGTAGTGGAAATGCAGCAGCCGGGCAGTTTCGGCGACATTGAGGTTCGTGTCGAGCAGGGTCTGCAGGGTGAGCCGGAGGTCTGCCGCTTCGGCGGTGTCGCTACTGAGTTCGGCCAGGACCTCCGCGGCGAAGGACGTCAGCTCGCTGGTGTCCGGGACGAGCGACAGCAACCTGTGGACCCCCAGGGAGTCGAAGTGCGAGACGCTGCCGTGACCGTGCACGCGCCGCCCTACCGACACCGACTTGCGGGCCTGGGCATAGGCGGCAGCGATCCCGGCCGGCTCGGTCACCACCCGGGAGACTCCCGTGCAGAAGGACTGCCGTCCGCCGCCCCGGTCACCGCTCACCGCCGCGACGACCTGGTCCACCACCGGCGCGGGCGACTCCGGTCGCACCGGCAACAGCGAGACGACCTCATGGCTGAACGCCACGACGGGAGCCGATTTGTCCCTCGCCCGTACCACCTGGTGCCAGGCCGAGGAGAATCGTTCGTGCTGGGAACGGTGCACCACCGATCCCGCGATCGTTACCGTCGCACTGGCATCGACCGGGTCCAGTTCGGCCACTACGACCACCATCGGCCGGTCGATCTCCCAGCCGAGCGAGCGACAGTGCGTCACGACGGTCTCGTCGGCAGCCACCAGCCCGGTCAGCACATCACGCAGGTAGTCGCCCCGAAACTTGCCCTCGACGGCCGCGACCGCCAGTTCCTTGGTGATGGTCAGAGCGGCCACGATCGCGGCCCGCTCGATCGCCGTGACGGTGCCGGGGGGCAGCTGCTCATCGGCTCGGTAGGCCACGATCCGGCCATGGTCGATGCCGCCGGCGAGGATCGACGTCATCGCGGCCGTCCCAGCCGGGATGGCGACCGAAGCGGGAATGTTCTGGCGACCGGTGCGTAGCCGCTCGACCAACAACCGTCCGCTCGGGTCGAACTGACCGGCTGCCTCCAGGGCCGACCGGTGCGGCTCGCCCCCTTCGTCGGCCAGGATCCTGCCGTCCGGAGTGGTGATGAGCACGACACAATCCAGCAGCCGGGACACCTCGATCGCGATCTGCGGCAGCCCGCCGCCGGCCAGCACGATGGCCGATATCGCGCGATGCAACGCGTCGGCCTCGGCCAGCACCCGGGCCTGCCGGTTGAGCAACTCACTGAACACCTCGGCCAGCACCTCGTCGAACGCCACCCCGTCCGGCAGCCTCAGCACCGGAAACCCCAGCTCGTCGGCTCGATCGAGCACCTTCTGGGGAATCGCGTCCAGGTAGCGACCGAGTTTCACCGCCAGCGCCGCCAAGCCTCGGGCGTTGAGATCGACGACCAGATCCAACATCAACTGCTCGTGCCGGCCGGGATCAGCCCGGGTGAGGGGAAAGGCTGTGGTCAGCAGCAACTCGTCAGCTTTCACCCAGGGCAAGATGTCCGGGACCTCCATGACGTTCACGCCCCGGACAAGCCGGTTCAGGCCGGAGTGGCCCGCGAGCACCGTGCTCCCGCTCAGACAGGACGTCGCGAGCAGCGCCCGGACCGGCAGGCCGTCAGCCACTGGCTCTGACTCCGCCTCTGGCAGATCGTGCAGCTTAGACGCCCGATCGTTGGCAACTGTGCCCATCGGCAGACGGTAGCCGACGCCGATACTTTCCAGCGAGGAGGGCCCCACTTTCCAGCACTTTCCAGCACTTTTCCAGCGAGGAAGGGATGAGATGGCGTCGACGGCGTCCTGCGGCACGCGGCCACCCGGGATGGCCGGTACCGCGGCGGTCTCACCGGTGGCGCTACCCGGGCGGGCATCGGGTTTCGTGGCCGCGGCGCTCGCTGCACATCCCGGGCCGGCCACTGTGCTGGGCTGCTTTCCCACGGCGTGCTACCTCGAACTGGCCACCGGCGAGGTCGTGGCGGTACTCACCTCTGACGCGGTAGCGCTGCCGATCGGCATAGTTCTCGACACCCCGAGCTGGCACTTCAGCCTGGCCGATTGGACCGGCCCGGCCATGATCAGCGCC
>JAVEEN010000091.1 GCA_030840445.1 Pseudonocardiales bacterium | reverse complement strand
TCTGTGTTCGGCGAGTTGGCGCACATCGTCGCTAAGAACCCTGGCGGGCCCCGAGCCGGCGGCCTGGACCCCGATCAGCTTGACAGCCACGGGAACCTGATGTTGCTGTGCAACAAGCACCACAAGCAGGTCGACGATCAGCCGAACCACTTCACCGTGGAGAAGATGCGCCAGATCAAGCGTGAACATGCCGCGTGGGTGGCCTCGCAGAACAACGACGAGCAGCCGATGAGGCTCATCCCGGACCCGGCGTACCCGGCGCCCAAGCAGTTGCTGATCATCGCCAACGGGAACAAGCTCTGGCCGATGGTCCAGGAATGCGTGGCGACGAGCTACAGCTTCCCCGACCATTTGCCGGCCGAAGACGAGGACCTGATTATCGGGTTCCTGGACATGGTCAGGGACTACTGCGACATCACCGAGGACCTGCAAAGCGTCCGCGAGCAACGCGATGCGGCCAAAGCGTTGGGCGAGTACATCAGCCAGCTTGCCGAGCGGCGCTACTTCGTCGGCGCGTACCTAAGGCGGTATCTCCTCGTCGGCGGCGTGAAGAAGGAGCCGTTCCCCTGGCCGAGGCTTCACATCGAGATCCATCCGGCAGACAAGGCGCACATCGTCGACAAGGACGGCAAGTCGATGGGTGCGACGGCTGGCGCTGTCAGCCGTGAGGTCGGGCGCCTGATGTTCCTGCGATGGCTCGAGGAGTACGGCGTCGAGCATCCAGGCGAGCCCGCGCCCGTGGGCAAGTTCTTCGAGGGCGGGCGCCCTTCGGAGGGGCAGGAAGCGATGTGGCGAGACCTGATTCGCGGCCTGCGCAACGACGAGCTGATCCTCTGCTTCGAGAGCCTGGAGTTCTGGTCGAGCAGCTCGGTGCTTGCGGACCAGGGCAGGGCCGAACTGGAGTCGCGCCAGCCATAGCAGTTGCCGATCAATGCCGCACGGGTTCGTCGACGACATGTCACCCCCAGGACGTCTTCCGCGACGAGTCGAGGTGCCGCGTCTCGGCTGACAAACGCCGCGGTCGGCGAGGAACTCAAGGCCGAGCGCCTGAAGACGTCGTCGTGGTTCGACTCCTGCCTCGGACCGATCGCAACCACGCCGACGGCGCGCCAGATGCGACGTGCGGCGCTGCGACCGGGCGGGTGTCGGCGTAACGGGTTTCGGCGCGGAGTCGGCCACGCCAAGGTGCAGATGTCGAGCACGCAAAGCATGCGGGAACGCTGCGCCAGCGGGCAGGCCGGGCGACCACTACTACCACGAACGGTGAGTAGCCGGTGGACGTTGTCAGCACCCGGATCGCGGCTAAATCCGCGCGTTGCGAACGGCAGCTGATGCGCTCGGACATCGTGACGATGAATGCTTCTGGTCTCCGGATGTAGGCCTTCCGCCAAGTGCTCCACGAAGAAGGCGGTCACGACGTCAAGATCTGCGACCGTGATGCCGACGTGGTCGCTACCGGGCTCGTTGGTGCAGCCCGGGCAGCGGACGGTTTGCGTTCGGCGCGGCTGGTCGGTAGAGGCTGGCTTGACCCATGCCGGCATCCGCCGGCCCGTGCTCAAGCAGAAGGCAACTTGAGCACGGGCCGGCATGTCACCGACGTGAGCGTGACACCGGTCAGCCGATCTTGATGACCTGGGTGCCACCGGCGAATTTGTCGAACCAGTGCTGACGCTGCGGGTCGCTGTTGATGTTGACTGCAATCAGGATCACCGCTGCCAGCTCGGCCAGCCCGCCGAGGAGGCTCCCGACGATCGGAACGACGCCGGCGACGCCGAACGCCGTGAAGAGGTTCCGGCGGGCGGCCTGCTCCAGCGTCGGGTTGCTGGCGTGATCTGGGCCGACCACCTTGAGCTTCATCACCTGCTTACCGATCGTCTGGCCTCGGCTGGACTCGAGGTAGGTGAAGTAGCCGAGATACAGGGCTGCGGTTGCTATCGCAGAGATGAATCCGGTGAGCAGCCAGGAATTCGAGATGGCCGCGAGCACGAAGTTGAGGATCAGGACCGCGACGCCGACGATGATGCCGTCGATGAACCTGGCCACGAACCGGTCGGTCAAGTTACCCGGTTGGCCAACTGCGTTCATGGGCGCTCCCGGAGCGCCACCCATCGGCGGGGTAAAGGGTGGCGGTGTGTAACCGGTCGCCGATGGCGGAGCACCGTAGGCAGGCGGCGGGGGCGGAGCTACAGGGGGTGCCGAGGGGGCCGGCTCGTCGCCGGGCGACCCGGGGAAGGGGTTGACCATATTGGGTTCCATTTCTGGCAGGTGTGGTGTGGTTTGGGGGTAGGTTCCCCGGTTGGGGACACGCCTGTGGGAAGCTGAAGAAGTTTCCTGCATGTGGCTTTGAATGCCAAGGATAGGCAGGTCCGTCCACCATGTCGGCATCGGTGTCTCGACGATGGCAGAGGCTTGCCGACGACACGACGACATTGGCTGCGTTGTTGCGCGTCGTGCCGGTCATCGTCGATGAACAACGCGGGTGCGTGCCCCGACTCTCGGCTCAGAGCGCTACGACGATCCGGCTCAGTCGGCGGCGCCGCCACCGGTCACCGCAGTGGCTGCGCTTGGAGACCCGGAGGCAGTCGCCGGCTGGCTTCGGTTACATCGTGCAGCCGCTGCGTCGGCTCTGCCAGACCGCTGCGGCGACCGGCAGCCCCGTGATGTGGTGCTGAAGTACTTCGAACGCAGACCGCGATCGCGGCCGCTGGTCACTCAACGTAACGTCTCGGAATGAGAATCGAGCGCACGCAGCGGCAGATCCGGATGTCACGGTGCAAGCGGACTATCGCTATTAACCCAATCTGGGGATTCGTCCGCTTCCTGCGATGGTTACGCTGCAGCACGGGAACAATAGGCTGCGAACCCGTCGCAGGGCTCGGCCACCACGACGATTACCGGCGCGCCGGCGTTTGAGGCTCAAGCCAAGATTGACGATTGCTTCTTGCCAAACAACCTCAGAGCTAGCCCTAAGTGGCGCGATTCCTCGCGCCTGAACTACTACACGATCGTGGTTCACGTTCACGGCCTTGCCAGACCCTGGCCGCCCCCTGCCGATCACCGATCCGGACGCGAATCCAAGGTGGCTCGCACACTCCCTGCTGGCCAGTCGGTCTCCGCTGACGTCACAGCCGGACAGCGCGGGAGGCCCGGACCGCAATGGCGGTCCAGGCCTCCCGCCGCAGGCCCCGGGGGAACGTTGGGGGAAGCGTCAGTCCCGGAACGGTGCGTCACCCGACGGCATGACCTGGCATAGCATCGGCCGCTTCACCTGCAAAAATGACACGTGGCGGCACGCCGCGAGAGCCCGCGATAGTCAAGATCGCGGACTCTTAATCCGCGGGTTGTAGGTTCAAGTCCTACGCGGCGCACCAAAGCGATCAAACGGCGGCCGGCCGCCGTCTTCGGCGGCCCGACCGTAACGACATGCCCGTTGGCGATGCGCTTCTCCGCGCTGGTGTCCTTGCCAGAGTAGAGGACCAGGGTATTGCCGCTGTGCGGCCGGCCGTCGTTGTCGGGAAGCATCTCGGGGCCGGCGACCCCGGTCACGCCGCTCACGCCGCCGGGCGCCGTGGTTATGGCGGTGCTCAATGGCCCCAGCGGGGCGGGGGCGGATTGCGGCGGTCTTCGCAACACTCTTGGCGAGCAATGCCGGCCTGAGCTTAGCGAAGCGCCGTAGCACCTTCAGCGATTGACCTACCGCCCACCCGCCAGACGCGCGGATCGCGGCAATCCGTACGGCTATGAGCCCATCGAGGTACCGGTCTTGCGGACCAGCATGTAACCGTACGGGGGCTCTGCCTCTTCGGGTGGGGTGCTGCCCTGGAAGACTGGGGCGAAACCGGCGGCGGTGAAGCGGTCCTCCATCTCCCGGGCCGAGAGCCAGTACCGATCGAAGTCGATGCCAAGACTGCCGACGCGGCTACCGGGACCGTTGCGGTGCCCGATCCCGTCGCCGTGCTTGAACGCCGCCACCAGGTAGCCGCCCGGTCGTACGACCCGGGCCAGCTCGGCGAACGCCCGCCCCCGGGCGTCCGGTGCCAGGAAGATCAACGAATACCAGCACACCACCCCGGCCAGCGACGCGTCCCCGAACGGCAACTCCCGCAGATCGGCGACCTCGTACTCGAAAGCCGGATGCTCCCGCCGGGCCACCTCCACCATCCCTGGCGACAGATCCACCCCGCGCGGCAACAGGCCCCGGCCCGCGAGGTAGGGAAGAAGCCGCCCGGTGCCGCAGCCCACGTCTGCGATCTCCGTACCCACGGCCAAGGTCAGCTCAGCGAACAG
>JAVEEN010000052.1 GCA_030840445.1 Pseudonocardiales bacterium | reverse complement strand
GCGGAAGAAGGTTTGCTAAGTGATCACCAATGCAGAACAAGCCGCAATGCTGGGCAGCATCGCCGATGTGGTGAGCAATGTGGCCACCACCGCCGGCGTCGTCGCTGGTGGAGCGCCCATCATGGCCGCGCCGGCGCCGGCCGGCACCGACGAAGCCTCGGCGCTGGCCACGGCCAACGTCAGCGCCTCGACCGCCAACTTCCTGGCGGTCGCGGCCAACGGCTTCCTGGAGTTGGGTCGCTACGCCGGCACCATCGGGATGGCCGATGCCTCCTACGCGTTGGTCGACGACGCCAACGCTACGCAGTTCCTCTGACCGGAACGACGTTCATCGACTAGGGGAGACATGACCACGGGTGCGATGACACGACAGGTCGGCGTCGCGGCCGCGCCGATCGCGCGTCGGCCCCTCCGCATCGCCGCGGGGTGTGAGCACTGATGTTCGGACCTCCCGAAGTCATTACCGGCCGGTTGATGTCGGGTGCCGGTGCGGCGCCGATGGTCGCGGCCTCGGCGGAGTACACCGCCGCCGCCGCAGCCTACGAAGCCTCGATCGACCGGCTGGTGGCCCAACTGTCGTATTTGAGTGCCACCTGGCAGGGCGAGGCATCGATGGCGGCGCAGCGCGCCGTGATGCAGTTCATCGTATGGATGCGGATGCTGCAGACGCAGGTGATGGCGGCGGCCACCCGCGCCGGGTCGCAGGCCGCGGCATTCACCGAGGCCTACACCACGATGGCGCAAATGTTCGAGATCGTGGAGAACCGGGTCACCACCCAGGTCTTGCACTGGACCAACTTCCTGGGCATCAACACCATCCCGATCGGTGTGCGCGAAGGTCAGTACCAGGGGATGTGGGCTCAGGACGTCGCCGTGCAGACCAACTACCTGGCGCAGACGGTGGCCAACACCGAGCCCGTCCCGTTCATGCCGTCGATGCCGATCACCGGCGTCACGAGCTTCCCGCCGGTGGTCGCACAAGCGATCAACTCGGCGATGGCCGCCGGGGATCAGGTGATGCTCGCCGCGATCAACGCCCAGAACACGGCGTCGCTGCTGAAGGCCAAGGTGGGTGCGGGCACGGGGATGGCGGGCTGGATGGCTCAGCGCGCTGAGCGGGGCGCCGAGCAGGCCGAAGCTCAGGCCGCGGTCGACCGGAACAACCAGCAGCAAAGCGACCCGGGCCAGAAGATGGCGCAGCAGCTGATCCAACAGGTACCCCAGCAGGTCGCCCAGATAGGTCAGCAGTTGGTGCAGCTGCCCCAGCAGGCGATCCAGCAGGTCCAGCAGGTTGGCCAGCAGTTCAGCTCCCAGCTCAGCAGCCTGATGGGGCAGGTGTCTCCCGAGCATCAACTCGACAACGCGGGTTTCTTCGACACCCACCCGACGTCCAACACCCTGGACCAGATTGCCGGTAGTTCGTCCGGGGGAGGGATCACCGCGGCGGTGCGGGTACCCGGCCTGGGCGGGCTTTCCGGGATCAACACCGGATTCCGATTCCCCAGCGGGTGGGAGGCACCGATCGCCGCATCCGCGCCGCCGGCGCCGCCGGCCGGGGCGGGTGGCCCCGGCGGCACAGCCGCGGGTGGTCGTCCGATGGGCGGCCTGCATGGTGCCCGGCGCCGCGACGACGAGAAGGCGACGGTCAAGCGCCCCGACACCGAGCTGATCCCGATGTGGGGGCACGAACCCGAGGACGAAGACACCGTGTCGGCCGGCGCGCTCGCCGCTGGCGGCAAGGACCAGGAGGCCGCTCAATGAGTTGGCCCCGCAACAGATTTGCGCTCAACGCTGTTCGGAGCGCAGCGCGCCATGACGGCGTGTTGTTCAGGAGCGGCACCACCACCACATCACGTCAGGAACGGAGACACTCATGAGTGGCACGCCATTCAACATGGACATGGCCGTCCAGGTCGCCCAAACTCAGGGCTTCCAGGGCCTCGTCGACTCGGCGCAGGCCAACAACAACCAGATGCTGATCGTCGCCGACAGTGCACTTGGCGCCAACCGCGGCCAGATGTCGGATTCCTTCCAGGTCTGGCTCGAGGAAGTTCAACACACCGCGACGCAGAACAACCAGGTTCTCGATTCGATCCGTGAGGCGCTGCACTTCGGCATCGGGTCGACCGACAACAGCGACGCCGAGCACGCTGCCAGCTTCACGCAACTGACCGGGTCCATCGGCAGCGGCGCCCACTTCAACTGACCCACTGACCAGCACACTGATTTCGAAGGAGAACAGACATGGATGGAATCGTCCACTACAACTACGCCTTGATGAGCGGTATTTCGGGGGCGCTGAACCAGTGCGCTCAGACCGCTCAGGTCTTGCTCAGCGCCGGTCAGGCCAACCGGGCCACGCTGCGGGGCAGCTTCGAGGGCCAGACGGCGCTGACGTTCGACGACAGCTTCCACAAGTACGAGCAGGTCAACCAGCATGTCATCGACATCGCGAACAAGGGCGTGCACTCCTACGACCAGGGCACGCAGGGCATGCAGACCAACGAGCATCAGATGATGGGCTGGTTTCCCGCCTAG
Organism: Pseudonocardiales bacterium; assembly: GCA_030840445.1. Taxonomy (GTDB): domain Bacteria; phylum Actinomycetota; class Actinomycetes; order Mycobacteriales; family Jatrophihabitantaceae; genus Jatrophihabitans_A. The sequence continues at coordinate 869 of JAVEEN010000052.1, read as the reverse complement.
ACCGCTGCTGCTGGCGTTGAAGCGCCTCGGCCCCGAGATGTGGACCGAGGCGCTTCAACGTATCTACCAGGCCCCGTTGGCTCTGATGAAAGATGTTGCCGCGCAGCGTGATACCGCCGCATCGGCGGGTAACATGCTCAGGCATGGCGAAGCAGATGCTGGCGGCGGCCCACCTCAGCGTGGACTCGGCGCTGTTCATCAAGCGGCTGATGGGCATCGACCAATTGCCCGTGGTCCTCGCGCTGATGAACAACGTCTACTACCCCCAAGACCAGGCGCTCGTCGACGACATCACCGTCCCGATCCTCCTCGAACAGGGATTCATCGACACCACCGGCGCGGTTGACCCCACCCTGGCGTCCTGGATGCGGGTACTCGAGCGGCCAGACATCGACGTGACATTGCGCGCCATGGAGGACGACCGCATGCGCAGGGCAGTCATCGCCCGCCGAGGTGAAACCCACGTCATGGCGTTGCGCCGAGACGACGAGGTCGTCGTCCAAGGGGTGTGGTCGACCAAGCAGGCCCTCGACGAAGTCGTCACCGGCCCACTGTGGTCGGCGATGCGCGTCTCCGAGGAGACCCTTGCACCGCCACCCGCCGAATTCGACACCGTCACAATGACTCTGGAACAGGCCGCGGCGCTGTCGCAGGCAGCGCCACCCGGTGACATGCTGCGCGCGTTGCGCGGTGAACTCGGCGTTGACGTCCAGACTGCCAGGATCCTCAACGAGGTGTCCCAGTACTCGGGGCAGCGCTGCGAGATCGTGATGCGGGAAAATCGCGGCATCACCTCGGTCGAGACCAAGGCCGGGGTGGCCGTGGCCGATACCTCCTTCGGCCGGGTCGTTTCGGCGGTGGGACGGCAA
>JAVEEN010000041.1 GCA_030840445.1 Pseudonocardiales bacterium | reverse complement strand
GCTGATTGCCCTTCGGCGCCTGATAGAGCGCCGGGTTGCGGACGACGAACTTCAGCGCCAGCAGCAGCAGGGCAGCCGCGACGAAGCCGAACACCGGGGAGAGCAACAGGGCGTAGCCGATTTCGGTCGCCTTGGTCCAATCGACGCCTGAGGTGCCATCCTGTCCGTGCATGAGCGCGTTGGCGACACCGACGCCGATGATCGAGCCGATCAGCGTGTGCGAGCTCGATGCGGGCAGGCCGAGATACCAGGTACCGAGATTCCAGATGATCGCCGCGATCAGCAGCGCGAACACCATGGCGAAGCCCGCACCGGTACCGACCTGCAGAATCAATTCCACTGGCAACAGGGAGATGATTCCGAACGCAACCGCGCCGCTCGAGACCACGACGCCGAGGAAATTGAATACGCCGGCCCAAACCACCGCGACCGGCGCGGGCAGCGAGTGGGTGTAGATCACCGTGGCGACGGCGTTGGCGGTGTCGTGGAAGCCGTTGACGAACTCGAAGCCGAGCGCGATCAGCAGGGCGACGAACAGAAGAAGATATGGCAGGTAGGTCGTCGTCTTCATGCCGGACGCGTCGACGTCCACGTACAGGCTATACGCGACGAACAGGACGCCGGCGCCGAGGAATCCGAAAAACAGGATCAATGCTAGCGGATTTGGGGGGGTGTCGAGCTTCGGTTTATGGGACGACGCCCCCAAATCGGCAGATCCGTGCAGTGGTGCAGTGATATCAGTCATGGATCCCTCGGACGTGATGCTAGAAGCAAAAGGAAAGCCGCCCTGCATGACAGGCGTGTGACGGATTGTGCGGTCGTTCGGTATGGTAAGCAGGCGGCACCGCGGCGGTCGCAAATGCCCGCGCCACTGATACGCTCACGCAATCAGCGTAAGGTCTATTGCGCTGTAAGATCCGCCATGTTCAGTCGACATGGTCGTACGCCATCGGGGGGGCTGCCACTCGGCCACGACGCGCCCCCCACAGGGCGACGTATTGCGTTTCAGAACCGCTGGTCGTCCGGCGTTTACTTATGATTCTCGGCGTGGTGCTTTGCGGCCTCGTGACCGTGGTGGGTCGCATGCAAACCATGCGCGTGGGCCACGTGAGCGTGATGTCCGGCCTTCTCGTGATCGCCGGATTCATAATGCTTGGCCGCTTCGCGATGATGATGCGCGGCGCTCTCGTGATGATCGGCGGCGGTCTCGTGATGCTCGCCGCCCTCGTGCGTCTTCGTGCTCATTTTGCCGTCCTCTTGCTTGGTGCGCTGACGGCGAAGAGACTGCTACCGAAGTCTGACACGCGTGTGAATGCGAGGTCCGGCGGCGTTCGAGCGAGGGGGCGGAGATATTTCGGAGCAGGGCCGTCGTCTCGGCACTCGGAGTGCGGCTACTCGGGCATGCCCGCCTTGCGCAGGCCCTCGTTGATCCGTTCGTGCTGCTGCCGGTACTCCGGGCTCGTCAGTGCGAAGGGAACCGGCGAAAGGCGGCGGAATGTCGATATCCTCGTGTCGGGATATCTTTGCAGGTAGGTAGCGAGCGCGGCTCGCGCCTGGTCGGGGCGATCCAGGAGCGCGTAGGTCGCGGCCAAGAAAGCGTGGGATGAGAGGTATTTTGGATTGGCGTCGAGGGCGCTGGTCAACGAGTGAATGGCCTCCTCATCCCGACCGAGCAGAATGAGAGCGTGCCCTCGTCCGTCCAACCAGGTCCATCGCGCAGGGTCGCGCGGACCGATACGGGCGGCCTTGACGAACCAGTCGAGCGCCTGCTCCGGCCGACCGAGATATATGTTCGACAAGCCGATCTCCTTGTAGGCCCACGGTTCGCCGGGATTCTCCATGATGACCGTTTGGGCTACGGCAATGGCGTCGTCGAACTTGCCCTGCGTGCGCCGAAGCGCCGCCTTCGCCTTCAAGGTCATGAGGTGCGTCGGTTCGATGGTGCCAGCATGATCGAGCAACAGCTCCGCCTTGTGCAGCCGTTCGTCATTCCCGGTTTCGTAGTAACCATTCAAGAATTCGAACACGAGCGTGGTGGCGACGCCGGTCAGGCCATCGACGCTGGTCGGCTCAACCGCGAGCGCCTGCTCGAACAGGCCGCGGGCTTCCATCATCGTGGCCGGCGACGACGGCAGGTTGAGCACTGCCTTCCCGCGCATGACGAGGTCGATGAGCTCGGCGCTGCTTGGCCGTTCGCGCCAGCTTCGCCGTGCTTCAACGTCGACGACCTTCAATCCGATCGCGCGCGACACCCGTGCGACGATCTCGTCCTGAACCTGCAGGATGCCCTTTCGCTCGGTGTCGAAACGTTCGGCCCACAGCTGGTTTCCTTCGTTGGTCTCGGCCAGCTCGGTGTTTACGCGTACCCGTTCGCCCTCGAAAGCAATGCTGCCCTTGAGCAGGTAGCGTACCCCCAGCTCGCGGCCGATCTGCCGCGCGTCCACGGACCGGCCTTTGTAGGTGAATGCAGTGCCACGGGAGACGACGGAGATTCCGGGCATCGCACGCACAAGGTCACTGATGAGACTGTCGGTGATCCCGTCGGCGAGATAGTCCTGCTTCGCATCCTCGCTGCGAGTGATGAAGGGAAGGACGACGATCGACGATGCCTGCGTCTTGAGCCGGTCCGCGGCCGCGCTCGCGAGCGCAAGGCTTGCGTGAGGTGCCGGTGGAGCGGTCGACGAAAGCAGCCACGAAACGGCCAAGACCGGCAATGAAACAAGACCGATTGCTGCGACGGCGAACAGTGGGATTCGCGCGATCCGCCGTGGCTTCGGGGGCACCCCTTGTTCAACGAGTGCCCAGCCGACGACGCGGTCGCTGTGCAACGGCGCATACTCTTCCGCAGGGTCCGATGCGCAATCGGAAGGCGCCGCCGCCGGAGCCGCAGTAGCGGTAAGATCGTCCGCAGCATGCTCCTGGTCCGGATCGTGGCCCGTGGCCGGGAGCGGGAGAGCGGCGATCGAAGGCTCGGCGGAAATGGAAGGCGATTCGGCGGCCGGCACGAATTTTGCTGCCTCGTCGACCGCACCCTGCAATGAGGGTCGTTGTTCGGTCGCAACAGCGGTCGGCGCAGGGTTGTCATCGTCGACTTCGCCGACGAAACGAAATCCGCGTTTGTGCAGAGTGCGAATCAGGTTTTGATCGTTGCCGCTGTCGCCGAGTGCGCGCCGTGCCGCGCTGATGCGGGAGTTGAGCGTCGCGTCCGAGACGATGCGGCCCTGCCAGATCGCGTCGAACAGCTCGTCCTTACCGACGATTCTGTGACGATTCCGAATGAGGTGAACGAGCAGATCGAACACCTGCGGCTCGGTGTGAACAATCGAGCCGGCGCGTCGCAACTCCCGCCGCGCGACGTTGATCTCGAACTCGGCAAATCGGTAGTTCAAGCAGTTTGCTCGTTCCTGGAGTTAATTCTCAACTCGCCGGCGAACGACGACTTGTCAAATAGTCAATGGCTATTGGAATGACAGGCGTATACCCGGCGCAGACTTACATGGAATATGCAGGCAGATTCAAGGCTAAAGCCTCGCTCCAAGCCCGTCGTCCTGTCCGTAGCCAAAAACGCTCGGCGCGCCATTGCATTCTGATCAATGCAGCGCGCGCATCACCGATGGTGCGTCCGCTCTCGAGGCCTTGTCCGTCATTGACCGGGCGCCGATGCCAAGGTCGTGGGCGGCGGCATCGGCACGTTGTCGACATGCGGCAGCTCGGGCTGCTCGCCGTAGAGCCATGACATGTCGATGCTGCCTTCCTCGCTCCACTCGCGCAGCAGCTTGTTGCGCAGCTCGCGATTGACGCCGCTGGCGTGATAAATCTCGCCGAACACGCGCGCCATGAGCTGAA
>JAVEEN010000027.1 GCA_030840445.1 Pseudonocardiales bacterium | reverse complement strand
CAACAGAGGAGATCGCTCGCCCATGCGTTCTGTAACTGCCTATGCCAGCTCTGCCGCCAAGGCCCCGTTTGAGAAGACGACGATTCAGCGGCGCGATCTCGGTCCGCGCGATGTGCTGATCAAGATTGCTTATGCGGGTATCTGTCATTCCGATATCCATACTGCTCGTGAGGAGTGGGGGGAGGCGATCTTTCCGCTGGTGCCGGGTCATGAGATCGCGGGGGTTGTCGAGGAGGTCGGTTCGGGGGTTGAGAAGTACGCGGTGGGTGATCGGGTTGGTGTTGGGTGCATGGTCGATTCCTGTCGCGAGTGTGTGAATTGTTTGGCTGGTGAGGAGCAGTACTGCCTGAAGGGCAATGTGGGTACGTATAACGCGATCGGTCGCGATGGTCGTCCCACTGAGGGTGGTTACAGCACGCATATCGTGGTGGATCAGGATTTCGTGGTGGGGATCCCTGAGGGGATCGGGCTGGATCAGGCGGCGCCGTTGCTGTGTGCGGGTATCACGTTGTATTCGCCGCTGAAGCATTGGGGTGCCGGGCCGGGTAAGCGGGTTGCCATTGTCGGCTTGGGTGGTCTCGGGCATATGGGTGTCAAGATCGCGCATGCGCTTGGTGCCGAGGTCACGGTGTTGTCGCAGACGTTGTCCAAGCAGGCCGATGGTCTGAGTTTGGGTGCGGATCATTTCTTTGCCACCGGTGATGAGCGGACGTTTGCCGAGCTGGCCGGGTCTTTTGATCTGATCGTCAATACGGTGTCGGCGACGTTGCCGATGGAGAGGTATCTGTCGCTGCTGGGTCTGGATGGCACGATGGTCAATGTGGGTGCGCCGCCTGAGCCGTTGTCGGTTCCGGCGTTCGCGCTGATCGCGATGCGTCGCGGTTGGGCGGGCTCGATGATCGGCGGTATCGGGCAGACGCAGGAAATGCTGGACTTCTGCGCCGAGCACAACCTTGGTGCCGAGATCGAGGTCATTTCCGGGGAGCAGATCGACGAGGCCTATGACCGCGTGGTCGCCAGCGATGTCCGGTACCGCTTCGTCATCGACACCGCGACCTTCTGAGCGGGTGACGGTGCTCGCGTAGCACCTTCGGGACGAGCCGAATCAGTCCTGACGGTCCTGCAACAGGGCGCTCGCGGTGGTCGTGTCAGTGACGATGGCATTGGCCAGGCCGCCCGCGAATGCGCCACGTACTGCCTCGACGCGTTCCAGACCGGCAGCGACGCCGATACGAAGCGGTCGGGACGCGATCAGGTCGAGTTCAACCGAGAGTGTGCGGCGAGCGAGCGTGCCGTCAACGGCAGTGCCCTTGGCGTCATAGAACCGACCGCAGATGTCTCCGACCGCCTCCAGTGAACTCAGCTCGCGCAGATCCGTGTCATCGATATAGCCATTGATGTACAACGGCGCTGTCCGGCTGACGTGGCCGATGCCGAACATGCAGATGTCAGCGCTGCCGGCGGCGTCTAGCGCGGCACGGATGCCCCGGTCACCACGTAGGCCCTCCACGGTCGCTGCCTGATCCACGTAGAGGGGGGCTGAGATCAGCAGTTCGTGCGCCGACAAGGCGTCAGCGATTGCGGACACTGTTCGCATCGGCTTGACCCTGGCCGGATCGTGTGGTGCGGATCCAGCGAGCTGTACGACGCCGATGGTTTTCGGCTGGTGCTGGCGGTAGGCATCCGAGCGCAGCACCTCCGAGGTACGGGCGATCCAATTGAGCGGATCGGAGCTCCACCCGAGGCCTAGAATCATGCCTGGGCGCAGCCGGCGGGACAGGATGTCGGCGCACACGTGGCCGAGGTCGACGCTGCCAGTGGGGGAAGTGTTCTCGGGGTCGATGACGACGGCCTCGGCGAGGCCGTACTTCGTCTGCAGGTCGAGCTCGAGGCCGACCTGCCGACCGAGCTCGGACACGATTTCGATCTTGACCAGGCCGGTGTCGCGGGCCTCGAGTGCTTTCGCAGAGGTGCGGCCATGGCAGGACACCTACCCCAAGCGACGCGGCCTCCATCGATGACATGTTCGCGACGAGGTAGGTAGGCAGGTTCAGCGCATGATTCCGGTGTGGCCAAGGGAGTAGCGCCCAGGCTGTGGCCAGACGCAGAGCCCGTGCGGCCCAGTCCCCACCGGGATTTTCGCGATCAAGTGCCCGTCGCGTGTGCTGATGGCGTAGACGACGTTGTCGTAGCGGCCGGACAGCCACAGGACGGTGCCATCCGCCGAGACGTTGCCCATGTCCGGGCTGCCTCCGCCCGCGACGAACCATTTCGCCACGGGTTTACGGGTCGCGAGGTTTATGACACTGATGCTGCCCTGATCGCGGTTGGTCACATACATCTGCCTCGAGTCACGTGAAATGTACAAGCCGTGTGCGCCCCTGCCGGTCCGCTGAAAGCCGAGTACTTGGAAGCTGGTCGAATCGATGAGATAGATGCCATTCGCCATCATGTCTGCGACGTAGAAGATGCGGCCGTCCGGCGACAGCTTCACGTCTTGGGGCATGCCTCCACTGACCTGATGTAGGTCCACGGTCCGGACGAGCCGGTGGCTGGCTACATCAATAACAGCCAACCGGTTGGCGAATTCGCAGCTCACCAACAGTCGCCTACCGTCGGCGGTGAAGTCCATGTGGTCGATGCCCGCGCAGGCGGGGATAGTGAGGCTGTCGTGCAGCACCCAGGTGTGGGGGTTGTAGAACGCGAGACGGGTGTAGGACTCCTGGACCACGACTGCGTACGCGCCGTTCGGGGTGAAGTACATGTTGTAGGCATCATCGACGCGAATAGGCCGGCTGGGCTTGCCGGTTTTCGGGTTGATCGGCGTGAGGCTGCCTAAGCCGGGCTTGTCCGCGGTGACATAGAGGGTCTTCAGGTCGTAGGACGGCACGACGTGCTGCGGTTCATTGCCGCCGGCGAATACCGATACGACCCGCATGGTGTGCTGATCGATGACGTATATATCGTCGCTGTTGGTGTTCGGCACGTAGACGTAGGCGCGGTCATGGACAATGGACGGGCTGATTGCACCGCGGCGGTCGGCGGCGTAGATATCGTTGGCGGCGAGGGGTGGTGGCATACCGACCAGACCCTCGAAGACCGGGCTTGCCGACGACCGTGGTGCCGATGACGTAACCGTGGCCGACGATGGCAGGGACTGTCGGGTGGGCGATGCGGCAGGCGTCCGGCTCGGCGGCGTAGTTCTGTTGCCAACTGTGCAGCCGGCGGCGACCAAGGCAATGACCTGCGCCACGGCGAGAGCATGACGGTGTCGGTTCATGAGGCCAGCAAAGTACTCGCCGTGACCGGCTCAAGACCCCGCTGCCTGAGATCGTCCAGGATCAGGGGCATCGCACTCACCGTGCCGGGATGGCCGAAGTGCAGGCTGACGATCGAGCCCGCACTCGCCGTCGCAACCTGGCGACGGATTGTGGCCGGTCCGGGATCTGTGTAGTCCAACGAGTCGACGTCATAAGACAGGCACACCGGATAACCTTCCTTGCCTGCGAGCTGGCGCACCAGAGGCGTTGCGTGCTGGGTCTGCGAGGGGCGGAAATACGCGCCGCCGGACCCGATCAACGACACCAGCAGATCCTTGCAGCGCGAGATTTCAGACTGCGCTGCGCCTGTCCCGAGGCTGTTGATGTCAAGGTGGTTGTAGGTGTGGTTGCCCAGCTCGTGACCGGAGCCCACAATCGTTTCAGCTATCTTCGGCGAGGCGGCGAGCCAGGACCCCACCGCAAGGACGGTCACCTTGGCATGGTGAGCAGCGAAGATGGCCAACAGTTCATTCGCGATCGCGGTATCGCCCGCCCCGTGGAAGGTCAGGGCAACTGCCGGGGCGGTCCGGGGTCCGTGCAGATACTCGACCGCTGCCGCGCCGACCGGCCGGCCGTGGAAGACCGATGGACGCACGCCCCCGACCCTCGGTGACGTCGCCGCCTTGCTCGGCGATGTTGTTCCTGGCACCGTCGGGGTTGACGCCACCGTTCGGGCAGGCTTGGTCAGGGCGCGGGAACAGCCCGCCGCGATCGACCCGATCCCCAAGGCAGCCAGCCCAAGGACGGATCGCCTCGACAGAGTCACAAGGCCGATCATCGCACAATGGGTCAGTCACACCTACGTCTCGCTGGTACGGGGGGGCATACCCCTAGCGGTAGTAGCCGCTGATGTCGCCGATCAGCTGGACGGGACGGCGGGAACCGTTGAAGACAGTGATGGCGCCGTTGGTGTCGATACGGGTGAGGATGAGGTCGGCGGTGGTTGTCCGGCGACGACGTTGAGGTTGGTGGTGGTGGGTCTCGGGGTGCCTGCGGCGAACACAG
>JAVEEN010000011.1 GCA_030840445.1 Pseudonocardiales bacterium | reverse complement strand
CAGCGCCGGCTCAGCCCTGACGAGGTCGCGCGCTACCTGTTTCGCAGGGTGGTCAGCTGGGGCCGCTCGTCCAACGTCTTTCTCCGCAACGGCGCGCGCCTCTATCTCGACGTCGGCAGCCACCCGGACTACGCAACGCCGGAATGCGACTCCGTGGCCGACGTCGTGGTGCACGACCGTGCCGGCGAGCGCATCCTCGAGGGGCTCCTCGTGGACGCGGAGAAACGGCTGCACGACGAGGGCATCGCGGGCGAAATCTATCTCTTCAAGAACAACACCGACTCGGCCGGCAACTCGTACGGGTGTCACGAGAACTACCTCGTGTCCCGGCACGGCGAGTTCGGCCGGCTCGCGGACATCCTGATCCCGTTCCTGGTCACCCGGCAGCTCATCTGCGGCGCCGGCAAGGTCTTGCAGACGCCTCGTGGCGCCGTGTATTGCCTGTCGCAGCGCGCCGAACACATCTGGGAGGGCGTGTCCTCGGCGACCACTCGCTCGCGTCCGATCATCAATACCAGGGACGAACCACATGCCGACGCCGAGCGGTACCGGCGGCTGCACGTGATCGTCGGCGACTCGAACATGAACGAGTCCACCACCCTGCTGAAGGTAGGTAGTGCCGACCTGGTGCTGCGCATGATGGAGCAGGGCATTTCGTTCAAGGACCTGACTCTGGAAAACCCCATTCGTGCCATCCGCGAGATCAGTCACGACCTGACCGGAACCCGCCAGGTCAAGCTTGCGAACGGCCGGATGTCCAGTGCGGGGGAGATCCAGCGGGAGTACTTCGAGAAGGCGCGCGCCTTCGTCGACACCGCCGGCACCGACCCGGTGACTGAACAGGTGCTGGACCTGTGGGGCCGGACGCTGAAGGCCGTCGAGTCCGGGGATCTGTCGCTGATCGACCGCGAAATCGACTGGGCGACCAAATACCAGCTCATCGAGCGCTACCGCAACAAGTACGACCTGCCCCTCTCGTCTCCGCGGATAGCTCAACTGGACCTGACGTATCACGATATTCGCCGTGACCGCGGACTGTTCTACCTGCTGCAAGGCCGGGGCGCGATTACCCGAATCAGCACCGATCTGGCGGTGTTCGAAGCCAAGAACGTGCCGCCACAGACCACCAGAGCGCGCCTCCGCGGCGAGTTCATCAAACGAGCACAGGAAACTCGGCGTGATTTCACCGTGGATTGGGTTCACCTCAAGCTTAATGACCAGGCTCAGCGCACCGTGTTGTGCAAGGATCCATTTCGCTCGGTCGACGATCGGGTCGACAAACTCATCGCCTCGATGTGAGGGCTGGCCATCGACTAGCCACCGGACGCCCCACCTCAGGTGACCATCAGCTACTAGCAGTCGGTGAGCCGTTCATGAACACCAAACCCGAGCAGCGGGCCCGAGTCGGACGGGGTGGCGCGCGAGTCTCGTCCGCTCGTCGCCTACCGTTCCCTGATATGGCAGCACGTCGGCAGCAGCGCTTGGTGAACCTCGTTCTGTGCCTCCTTTCGACACGGCAGTTCATCACCGCCGACCGGATCCGGGACACCGTCGAGGGCTACGAGGTGTCCCGGGACTCCAGCAACCCCGAGGAGGCGTTCAAGCGCAGCTTCGAACGTGACAAGGCCGAACTCCGGGATCTGGGAATTCCGCTCGAGACCGGCCGGAACTCTGCCTTCGACAACGAGGACGGCTACCGAATAGCCCGCAAGGACTTCGAGTTACCGCCGATCAGCTTCACCGCCGATGAGGCGGCCGCCGTCGGCCTGGCCGCCCGGCTGTGGAGCACGGCATCGCTGGCCACCGAGGCGCGCACAGCGCTGATCAAATTGCGTGCCGCCGGCGTAGACATCGAGGAGCCGCCCGGGGCCGACACGCTACCGGCACTGCCGGCCAATGAGCCCGCGTTGCCCGGTCTGGTGGCCGCGGTGTCGGCCCGGCGGGTCGTGCAGTTCTCCCATCGCAAGCCGCACGCGGACGCCGCCGAGAAGCGGACCGTCGAGCCTTGGGGAGTGTTGTCCTGGCGCGGACGGTGGTACGTAGTGGGCCACGACCGCAAGCGCAATGAGGTGCGCAGCTTTCGGCTGGATCGTATCGACGGCGAGGTGAAGGTCATTGCCGGCATCGCCGAGACCAGCCGACCCGACGGTCTGGACATGCTGGAACTCGTGCGCGGGGCAAACCAGCAGCCCGGCCAGCTCGCGCGGATCCGGGTGAAGCCCGGCCGGGCCGGTCAACTTCGCCGGATGGCGCGTGAGGTGCAGACCGATGAGGCAAGTGTCGCGGACATGTTGATCATCGATTACCGGGACGCGGACTGGTTGTCGGCGCTGGTGGCCGCGGCCGGCAGCGATGTGGTCGTACTGGAACCACCGGCGTTGATCAAATCAGTGGTCGCGGTACTCGAAGCCGCTGCTGGGGGATCGCGATGAGCACCGACACCGGTGACAAGGTGACCCGGCTGCTGGCGTTGGTGCCCTACGTACTGTCGCGCGGCGTGGCCTCGATCAGCGAGACCGCGGCCACCTTCGGGATCAGCGAGGACCAGCTCCGCAAGGAGCTGGAGATGCTCTGGTTGTGCGGCCGGAGTTCGGGTCCGGAGGATCTCATCGACCTGATGTTCGAAGAGGACACCGTGTCGGTGACGTATGACGGCGGCCTCAGCCGACCGTTGAAATTGACGGCGACCGAGGCGATGACGCTGGCTGTTGCCCTACGGACGCTTACCGACGTGCCCGGTGCGACCGCGACCGGCGCCGCGGAGCGAGCCCTGGCCAAGATCGAAACCGCAGCCGGCCAGCACCTGGACACCACCGCGGTCGACATCCGGCTCGCGGCACAGGACCGCTGGGTCAGCCTGGCCCGTCGAGCGCTCTCCGAGAAGCGCGCGGTGGAGCTGCACTACTACACCGCCGCTCGGGACGAGTCGACGCACCGGATCATCGATCCGGTGCAGGTGTTCGTGACCGACGGGGTGACCTACCTGGAGGCCTGGTGCCGCCGGGCTGAGGGTATGCGGATCTTCCGGCTGGATCGCTTCGAGGACGCCACCCTGCTCGACGAGCCGGCGGTGATACCGGCTGACGTTTCGCCCAAGGACGTTTCCGAGGGGGTGTATCGACCAGCCCCCGAACACCTGTTGGTCGAGCTCAGCCTCGGTGCCGGATGGGAATGGGTGAGCGAGTACTACCCGTGTGAGTCCACCGAGGTCACCGACGAGGCCGTCCGTGCCACGCTGCGGGTGGCCGATCCCGCGTGGGTCTCGGCGCTGGTGCGGCGTTCCGGCGGCGGTGTCCGGGTACTTGCACCGGACTGGCTGGCCCACGACGTGCGCCGGGATGCGAGGGCCGCGCTGGCTCCCTACCTCGGACAGTAGGCTCAGCGGCATGCAGGGATGGATAGTCGCCGGGGCGTGGGTGTTCGCCGTCCTGTTCGCGTTGGTGCTGCTCGCCTTCATCGGTTACGAGCTGAGCTGGAAGGGTAGGCGGTTGCAGAAGGACAAGGCCAGGTTGGAGGAGCTCGTCGGCCAACTGGCGTCGGTTGCAGCCGAACTGCAGTCCACGGCCGAGCGGGCGCGCCATGCCCAGGCCGGCCATGCAGCCGAGTCAGCTGAGCTGTCCTCGTCCGCAGCGACCGGCTGATCAGGCGATGGTGAGCCTGCGGCGCAGAAACACGTCCAAGAACGATGAGGGACGGATGTCCGTCCTGGATCACTTGCGGGAACTTCGCCGGCGACTGTTCATCATCATGCTGATCATCGGCGCGGGCGCGATCATCGGCTGGGTGTTGTACAACCCGATCCTGCACATCATGGAACGGCCGTATTGTGCGGTGCCCCCGAAGCACCGGCTGGACGCGAACGGAGGGACTAACTGTTCGCTGCTCTTCTTCGGTCCCCTCGACGGTTTCACCATCCGGCTCAAGGTGTCCTTCATCGCCGGGACGATCCTGACCGCGCCGTTCTGGCTGTTCCAGGTGTGGCGCTTCGTGACGCCGGGATTGCATCGCAACGAACGCAAGTGGAGCATCACCTTCATCCTGGCCTCGTCGGTGCTCTTCGCGGGCGGCATGGCGCTGGCCTACTTCACGTTGGCCAAGGGCTTGGAAACCCTGATCTCGCTGTCCGGAAGCGGCACCCAGTCGGCTCTGGAGGTCACCAAATACATCTCGTTCGTCTCGCTGGTGCTGGTGGTCTTCGGCGCATCGTTCGAGCTCCCACTACTCATCGTCATGCTGAACCTGGTCCGGATCCTGCCGTACTCCGTTCTGAAGCGGGGCCAGCGGCTCGGAATCTTCGGGGTGTTCGTCTTCGCAGCGGTCGCGACTCCGTCGACCGACCCGTTCACCATGACCGCGATGGCCGTCCCGATGGCCCTGCTGTTCGAGGCCTCGGTCCTGTTTGCCTTCATTCATGACCGGCGCCGGGCCAAGCGGCAACTCGCGGCCGAATCGGCTCAACTCGATGACAACGTCGTCTCGACCATCGACCCAATCCCGGAGAGCCTGCCGACCCGCACCCCGGACACCGACCAGAGTTGGTCGGACGACCTGCCGTGATCTCGGGACCGGGGGCCGGGCGCCCGTCCATCACCCTGGTCGTCAACCCCGCCTCGAACAAGGGCGCCGCCGCCACGGTCGGCAAGCTCGTCGCCGAGCACCTGTCAGCGGCCGCCCGGGTGAGGGTGCTCAGCGGCCGGAGCCAGGCCGAGTCGGTGTCGCTGCTGGCACACGCCGCTGACGGCGCCGATGCCGTGATCGTCTGCGGCGGCGACGGCATCGTGCATCTGGCCGTCAACGCCCTCGCCGAGGGCAGGGTTCCGCTGGGCATCATCCCGGCTGGGACCGGCAACGACACCGCCACCGCGCTGGGTGTCGATCCCGATCCGCGACGGGCCGCGGACTCGCTGCTAGCGGCGCTGCTGGCCGGCTCGGTGCGCCGCATCGACCTCGGGCACTGCGCGGCGGCGCCGGTCGCGCCGGATGCCACGGGGCGATGGTGGGTCACCATGTTGTACGCCGGCTTCGATTCCGCCGTGAACGAGCGGGCCAACGCGATGCGCTGGCCGAAGGGCAGGCGCCGCTATGACCTGGCCATCGCCGCTGAGCTCGTCGGCATGAAGATTCGCCGGATGTGTCTCACGTTGGACGATCAGCTGCTGGAGCTGCCCGTGACCCTGGTCGCCATCGGCAACGGTCCCCAGTACGGCGCCGGCAAGTTGATGACGCCACCGGCCAAGATGGACGACGGGCTCTTCGATGTCACCGTTGTCGGTGCCGTCTCGAGGTTGACCCTGGCCAGGCTTGCTCAGCGACTGCGCACCGCCGGGCACATCGGCCACCCGGCGGTGTCCCAATACCGAGCGCGTGAGGTCACCTTCGACGCGCCGGACACGGTCGCCTACGCCGATGGCGAACGCGTCGGCGAGCTGCCTATCCGTACGGTCTGTGTTCCCGCGGCACTGCCGGTTCTGGTGCCGATAGGGCTACCACCGGCTGGATTGAGCCGGTAGTCGACCACGCTGCGGGGCGCCCGGCCGGGTCAGGCACCTTGAGAGATGTAGCTCTCCAGATGCTTCCGGTCGAACTCCAGTTGCCGGATCCGCGCTGCCACCACATCGCCGATGGTGACGATGCCGACCAGCCGCCCGTCGGTCACTACCGGCATGTGCCGGAACCGGTTTTCCGTCATCAGCTCGGCTATGCGATCGATCGGATCGTCGGGGGTACAACTGACGACGGGCGAGCTCATCAGTTCCGACACCGGCGCATCGAGGACGGCGGCACCCTTCTGATGCAAGCTGCGCACGACATCCCGTTCTGAAATGATCCCGACGATTTCGTCCAAATCGAGCACCACCAGGGCGCCGACCCGGTGTTCGGAAAGTGAAGCGAGCAGCGACATTATCGACTCGCCGGGCGCGATCGTGACGACCGACGAACCCTTGTGTCGCAACAGATCCGCAATGAGCATGCTGATCACCTCCGCACTTCGATGCCTGTACAAATCCCACCGGCCTTTCGAACCTAGCAGTGTTCCGGGTAACAGGCAGCAAACCGGCCGAACGGTCGGCTCAAAGGTCAAAAATCGGCCACCACGTGGACCCCGAGGCGATCGGCGGTGAAGTTGGCGGCGGTCAGATCACCGACCGCATGGGCAACGCCGGCGAGCTGAGACGCCGATGTGAGCACCCCAAGGACGGTCATCGCCGCTGCCCCGGCGGCCTCGACCCCGGCGGGTGCATCCTCGACGACCAGGCATCGCCCGGGCTCGGCCCGCAGCCGCGCGGCGGCCAGCAGGTAGGGCGCCGGATGCGGCTTGCCGAGTTGCACATCGTCGGCCGTGATCAGGACGCGGGACCGCGGCAGTCCGGCCGCCTCGATCCGCGACGATGCCAGTCGCAGATCGCCCGAGGTGACGATGGCCCAACGGGTGGTCGGCAGCGCGTCCAAGGCGTCGAGGGCACCCGGGATCGCGAACACATCGACGGTGTCCTCGGCCTGTCGAGACAGCATCCGTTCCACCAGATCGGCCCGCTGCGCGCCGGACACCTCCGGTACCACTGTCTCGAAGACCTGATCCGCCGGGATGCCGTGCACGTACGGTGCGAACAGGCTGAACGGCCGTTCCAGTTGATCAGCCACCCACTGCCAGGCGCGGACCACACTGGCGCCGGAATCGACCAGGGTTCCGTCGAGATCGAAGAGCACCGCGGGCCCGCTCCAGGACCACTGGATGCTTGAACGGCTGGCGTGAACAGGCACCGGGTCAGTCTGGCGTAGGAGGCAAAATCACGTCGAACCGGCCCGTACGCTGGAGATATGTCTTCACCGGCGGAGCGGTATTCCCAGGCCCGGGAGCGATCGAAATACCCGACACTCACGGATTTCCGCGGTGGCTACCGTTTCGATCTGGACGACTTCCAGGTGCAGGCCTGCCAGGCGTTGGAAGATGGCTACGGCGTATTGGTCTGCGCACCGACCGGTTCGGGCAAGACGGTCGTGGGCGAATTCGCGATCCACCTCGCCCTGGAGCTGGGCCAGAAATGCTTCTACACGACACCGATCAAGGCGCTGTCCAACCAGAAGTTCAACGACTTGATCGAACGGTACGGTGCGGGCCAGGTCGGCCTGCTCACCGGTGACAACGCCATCAACCCGAACGCCCCGATCGTCGTCATGACGACGGAGGTGCTGCGCAACATGCTGTACGTCGGCAGTGACGCGCTCACGAACCTCGGCTACGTCGTCATGGACGAAGTGCACTACCTCGGAGATCGGTTCCGCGGTGCGGTCTGGGAGGAAGTGATCATCCACCTACCCGATGCGGTTCGCCTGATCTCCTTGTCGGCCACCGTGTCCAACGCCGAGGAATTCGGCGACTGGCTGGTGGAGGTCCGCGGCGACACCCGTGTCATCGTGCACGAGCAGCGTCCCGTTCCGCTTTGGCAGCACATGCTGGTCGGCACCCGGATGTTTGACCTGTTCGCAGCGACCGAATCCGGCGACGGCGTCGCTGACGGTTCCGGCGGCCGGCGGGCGGCGGTGGACCCCGAACTCCGTCGCTACATCCGGGACCGGATGCGCTTTGATGACCCGCGGGACCGGTCCGGCCGGGGCCGGGGATCCGGTCGCTCGGACGGCGGCCGGGACAAGTACCGCTCGCATGGTCCGCGCTGGCGCCCGCCGCATCGGGCCGACGTGATCGCTCGACTGGATCGTGAGGGGCTGTTGCCGGCCATCACGTTCATCTTCAGCCGAGCCGGTTGCGATGCCGCGGTCAAACAATGCGTCTACGCCGGGGTACGGCTGACGACCGACGAGGAGCGCGACGAGATCCGGGCGGTGGCCGAGCAGCGCACCGCATCGTTGGCGCCCGACGACCTCGATGTGCTCGGATACTGGGAGTGGCTGGAAGGTCTGCAGCGGGGAATCGCCGCGCATCACGCGGGATTGATCCCGGCATTCAAGGAGACGGTCGAGGAGTTGTTCGTCCGTGGCCTGGTCCGGATGGTGTTCGCCACCGAGACCCTGGCCCTCGGCATCAACATGCCCGCCCGTACGGTGCTGCTCGAACGGCTGGTCAAGTTCAACGGCGAGGGTCACGTCGAACTGAGCGCGGGGGAGTACACCCAATTGACGGGCCGGGCCGGGCGGCGCGGCATCGACATCGAGGGCCACGCCGTGGTGTTGTGGAGTCCGGAAATCGACCCGGACCAGGTCGGTGGCCTGGCATCTACCCGCACCTATCCGCTGCGCTCGTCCTTCCGGCCGTCCTACAACATGGCCATCAACCTGGTGTCTCAGGTCGGACGGGAGACGGCTCGCGGACTTCTCGAGTCCTCGTTCGCCCAGTTCCAGGCCGACCGGTCCGTGGTCGGCATCACCAGGCAGATCGCGCGCAACGAGCAGGCGCTGGCCGAACTCGCCGATTCCATGACTTGCCATCTGGGCGACTTCGCCGAGTACGCGGAGCTACGGCAGCGGATCAAGGATCGCGAAAACTCACTGGCGCGGGCCGGGGCGTCCGAACGGCGGGCATCGGTGGTGAAATCTCTGGAGGGACTGGCTATCGGCGACGTGGTGCGAATCCCGGCCGGCCGGCGGGCTGGGCTGGCCGTCGTGCTCGACCCAGGAACATCTCCGATCGCCGATGCCCGCCCCATAATGCTGACCCAGGACAAGTGGGCCGGCCGGGTCAGCATGATCGACTTCCCGACCGCGGCCGAGGTACTCGGGCATCTCAAGGTGCCCAAGCATTTCAACCACCGGGATCCGAGCGCACGCCGTGACCTGGCGTCCTCGATCCGGAACCTCCGGATCCCCGAGGTGCCGCACGGCGCGCGGCGCAGGGGCCGCACTACCGCCGCAGACGACCAGGTACTGGCCGACCTGAGGTCGGCGCTGCGCTCGCATCCATGCCACGGCTGCAACGACCGGGAGGAACACGCGCGCTGGGCCGAGCGCTACCACCGCCTCAAACGCGAGACCGATGCGCTACGACACAAGGCGGAGGGTCGTACCCACTCGCTGTCGCGGACGTTCGACAGAGTGTGCGCGCTGCTGACCGAGCGAGGCTACATGCATGTCGTGGATTCGGCCGGGGACCACGGCGGCAACGCCGAGAAGATCACCGAGTCCGGCCGGCAGCTGTCCAGGATCTGGTCGGAATCGGATCTCGTGATCGCCGAGTGCCTGCGCAGTGGGGCGTGGTCGAACCTGGACGCGGCCGAGCTCGCCGCGGTCTGTTCATCGATGGTCTACGAGGCTCGACGGGACGAGCCCGCGGCGCCCAAATTGCCGCAGGGGGCGACCAGGGAGGCCCTCACGGCGACTGTTCGCTTGTGGGGTGAGGTCAGTGAGCGTGAAGCCGAGTACGGCCTGCCGGTGACGAGGGAGCCCGATCTCGGATTCGTCTGGGCAAGCTACCGCTGGGCTCGCGGAGATTCACTGGACAAGGTGCTGAACTCGTTGTCCGAGGATGGCTCGACGCTACCGGCCGGCGATTTCGTCCGATGGATGCGCCAGTTGCTCGATCTGCTCGAACAACTGTCCCGCGCCGACGCGGTCGCGCCGGGTTTGCGGGCCACCGCGGCGGCGGCTGTGTCCGCCCTGCGGCGCGGCGTCATTGCCCAACAGATCTAACGCCCGTCGCCAACTGTTGGTGATCCACTCGCGCTTTCGTGCGCTATGGGGCCCGTTGCGTAATGCGTGTGCGCTTGGGGTGGTCCCGGTTTGGGCCTGGTGGCGGCGGGTGTCGTCCACGGCGGGTGTCGTCCACGGCGGGTGTCGTCCACGGTGGGCTGCGCAAACGCGACCAGTGACACGCTGTGCACCCCAACCTGAACAGTCACCCATCCTCCAACGGCCCTGATTCTCGGCGTGACGCTCCACCAACCGGCAGGTGATCTCAGTGCCGTGGCTGTTGCCGGTGTTGCGGCCCGGTCTCGGCGCGCGCCAGCCGCTGGGCGGCGGCACGTAACTCGTTGTGCTTCTCGACCGGACCGGCCGGGTGCCGCTTTCGCGGCGATCTTCGTCCCCGTCCAACGCCTAGCCATGGATCAGCAGCGCGAGCATTCATCTCCGGGTTCTAGGCCGCCGCTAGGCACCACCCAGGCTGCGCCTAGCCCGAAACCGCGCCAGATCAAGACCGCCGACCGTGTCCAAGAACTGCTGATCCCGATCCACCGGTCGAAATCTCCTAGCCACCACAACATTCTCCCGCCAGGCCGCGACGACCACCGGAAGACACCCCCACCGATTACGCAACAGGCCCTATGGCACCCGAAAGGGCGAGTGGATCACCGCGCGGCGGCCAACGTCGTGAGGGCATTTCGCAGCCGTTGCACCGAACTCGTAAGACCGAATTTCTCGCCGAGCGCATCGAGCATCTCCGGATCGGCCGGCGCCGCCGGAACAGCCGTCTCGAGCAACGGCAACGGAACATCGACCCGACCCCGCACCACATCAGGCGCAACGGCGAGGTAGTCAGCGGCGGCTAGCACCTTGGTCCGAATGGTCGGGCTCATCATCGGATCGCCGCTGCGGGCCAGCTGGACGATCTTTTCGATCGGGCCGAACTTGGTGACCGCGATAGCCGCGGTCTTCTCACCGATACCAGGGACACCGGGCAAGCCATCGGAGGGATCACCGCGCAACACCGCGAAGTCGGGGTAGAACTCGGCCGGTACGCCGTATTTGGCCAGCACCTCCGACGGCGTCAGCTCGGCGATCTTGGTGATGCCGCGGCCGGTGTAGAGCAGCCGGACCCGGTCGGTGACCACACCGATCAGGTCCCGATCGCCGGACACCACGTCTACCACATCGCCGGCCTGGTCGAACTGATGGGCCAGGGTGGCGATCACGTCATCGGCCTCGAAACCGTCCGAGCCGACCGCGCACAGCCCCGCCGCCTTCAGCACGGCCAGCAGCACCGGTACCTGAGGTGTGAGCAGGTCCGGCACCTCCTCGATATCCGGCTCACCGGAGCCGGTGATGGCGGCCACCCGATGAGCCTTGTACGAGGGCACCAGGGCGACTCGAAAGGCCGGCCGCCAATCGTTGTCCAGACAGGCGACGAACCGGTCGGGGCGGTATCTCGTCAACAATGTCGACACCATGTCGGTGAAGCCGCGTACCGCATTGACCGGCATCCCGTCCGGCGAGGTCACCGATTCGGGCACGCCGTAGAACGCCCGGAAGTAAAGGCCGGCGGAGTCGATCAGCATCACAGTCACGCAAGCACGATAACGTCGTCACATGCTGTGCGTTATCGGTGAGGCCTTGATCGACCTTGTTGCGGAGCTCGCTGCCGACGATGCGGCCGCGGCGGTGTCGAGCTACCGCGCGCACCCCGGGGGCAGCCCGTTCAATGTGGCGATCGGCTTGGCGCGACTGGGGCAACCGACTCTGTTGCAGGCTCGACTCTCCCGCGATGCGTTCGGCCGACAGCTGTACCGGCACGCCGCTAAGAACGAAGTCGATCTCTCGATCGCTGTCGCGGCCACCGAACCGAGCACCCTCGCGATCGTCGGCCTCGACGAACATCGCAACGCGACCTACGACTTCTATCTCAACGGCACCGCGGACTGGCAGTGGACCGAGATCGAACTGCAGCGCGCCCCGCAGGACAGTGGCTGGGTGCACTTCGGTTCGTTGGCGTCCTGGACCGAACCGGCAGCCACCGTCATCGCCAGTCACCTCAGCCGGATCCGGGGCCAGGCGACGACGGTCATCAGCTATGACCCGAACATCCGCCCGTTACTGATGGGCCGCCACTCCGACGCCGTGGCCATCGTGGAGCGCTCGGTGGGCCTGGCCCACGTGGTGAAGGCAAGCGCCGAGGATCTTGCGTGGCTCTACCAGGGGCGGACCATCGCGTCGGTCCAGCAGGCCTGGCAGCAGCTCGGACCATCGCTCGTCGTTGTCACCAACGGCAGCTCAGGCGCCTCTGCGTTCACGGCGTCGGGAGAGTGGCTGTCGGTGCCGGCACAACCGGTCAAGGTCGTCGATACGGTGGGGGCCGGGGACGCCTTCATGGCGGGCCTGATCAACGCCCTGATCCGGGCGGACATCAGACTGATCGGCGATGATCGGACGCAGGCCCGCGGCGACCGGGTGCGGCGGGTTCTCGACGAGGCGATTCTGGTTGCGGCCCTCACCTGTGCTCGGGCCGGAGCCGATCCACCGAGCGCCGCCGAGTTGAGCGCCGCCCAAGCCGGCATCCAGGCTGGACTCGGCGTCCAGCCGCAGGCCGGGACCCGCTAGACCACGCCTGGGGGTCGGTCGGGCCGAGGACGGATGGGGCGCGGCCCAGGTCAGGACTCGGCGTACACGCTCGCCGCTTTTACGGTGGAACCACGGACGATGAGTTCGGTGTCGAGGACCAGATCGGTCGGCTCGATCGGGTCGTGCAGGCTGGCGAGCAAGGCAGCGGCGACCCGGACGCCCTGTTCGGCCACCGGCTGCCGGATCGTGGTGAGGTCGAGCAGCGCGGCGGTGGAGTGGTCATCGAAGCCGATCACGCCGATGTCCTCCGGAACCCGCAGGCCCGCGCGCCGGATCGCCCGCATCGCACCGTAAGCCATCTCGTCGGACTCGGCGAACACCGCCGTGGGGGGCTCGGGCAGCCCGAGCAATCCCAGCATGGCCGCCTCGCCACCTTCCACCGTGAAGTAGCCGAGGCGCTCCAGCGAGTGGTCGACGGTCAGGCCGGCGGCCTGCAGAGCTTGTTCGTAACCGGTCAGGCGGTGATGCGGGGGAGTGAAACGCATCGGATCGTCGGTGTCACCACCGATGAGGGCGATCCTGGTGTGCCCGAGGGACAGCAGGTGGTTCACCGCCTGCTTGGCCGCCGTCACATCGTCTATCCGTACCGAGAAGAACCCGGGATGCGCGGCACCGAGCATGCCGATCGGCAGTTCCAGGGTGTTGAGCGCTTCGACCTCGTCCTCGGTGAGGGCCAGACTCACGATGATGACGGCGTCGACTCGCTTGCGGACCGGCAGGACGGTGAAGAACCGCTCACGGCCCTCGCTGCTGCCGAGGTTGTGTAGCAGCAGGTCGTAGCCGGCCTGGCTCAGCACGGCCTCGACGGCGCCCAGGACCTCGGCGAAGAACCACCGGTGGACGAACGGCACGACGATGCCCACGGTCGATGAGCGACCACTGGCGAGCCGGGCAGCGAAGGGTGAGGCAACATAATCCAGTTCCCGGGCTGCCGCCAGGACCTTGTCGCGCGTCGTGGCCGCGACATCGGGTAGTCCGCGCAGCGAACGGGATACCGTGGCGATCGAAACGCCCGCCAGTTTGGCGACGTCCTCGATGCTCGCTGCCATCGTCCCCCCGCTTCGCTGAAAATCCTTACAGCACGGTAATCCATGGCACAGATGACAGCTAGGTCGCCCCCGAGATCGGGCTGGCAGACTGGACCGAATGCGGACCCTTCTACTCAACGGACGGATCCACAGTCCGTGGGCTCCGGACGCCAGCGCGCTGCTCATCGACGGCTCCGAGGTGGCGTGGCTGGGTGATGACGCCTCGGCCGTCACCATGTCCGGCGATCGAATGGTCGACCTGGACGGCGCACTGGTCATTCCGGCCTTCGTGGACGCCCATTTCCACGCGACCGGTACCGGCCTGGCCCTGACCGGCCTGAATCTGGGGGGCGCGCCGAGCCTGGCGGTCGCCCTGAGCCGGGTCGACCACATCGCTCGGTCCCGCGGCGGGCGGCCAGTGCTCGGTTCTGGCTGGGACGACACCCGCTGGCCCGAGGGGCGGCCGCCGACCGCCGCCGAATTGGACCGCGCCAGCTACGGCGGCGTGGTCTATCTCGCCCGGACGGACGCACACTCGGCGGTGGTGTCCTCCGCCCTGATGGCGTCGATTCCCGGACTGGCCGGCCTGGACGGGTACTCCAGTGACGGTTTTCTGACCAAGGACGCCCATCATGCGGCGCGCGCCGTGGCGTTGGCCGTGATCGGCCCGGCCCAACGCACCGACCTGCACCGAGCAGCCCTGGCCGCGGCGGCCGGCAGCGGCATCGCGGCCGTCCACGAGATGGCCGGGCCGGAAATTTCAGGTGCGGATGATCTCGCAGCACTGCTGAGCCTGTCGGCCGCCGAATCGGTACCCGAGGTGTTCGGATACTGGGGTGGACTGGGAGAGATCGAGACCGCGGCAAAGCTTGGTGCGGTCGGGGCCGGCGGCGACCTGTTCTGCGACGGCTCCATCGGGTCACACACCGCCGCCCTGTCCGAGCCCTATGCCGATGCCGACACCGCCGGAGACCTCCGGTTCGAGACCGCCGAGCTTGTGGAACACATCGTGTCCTGTACCGAAGCCGGTCTGCAGGCCGGCTTCCACGCCATCGGCGATGCCGCGATCGCCCAGGTCGTCGACGCCATGCTGCTCGCCGGAACGCGGCTCGCCCCCGGACGGGTTGCCGGCGCCGGCCACCGGATCGAGCATGCCGAACTGGTCCCGGACATCGATGCCCTGGGACGTTCCGGGCTCCTCGCCTCCGTCCAGCCGGCTTTCGACGCGACCTGGGGCGGCCCTGGAGGGATGTACGCGACGCGCCTCGGGCCGGGCCGGGCCGCACGGCTCAACCCGTTCGCGGCGATGGCAGCAGCCGGCGTACCGCTGGCCTTGGGGTCTGACTCACCGGTCACTCCGATCGCCCCGTGGGCCGCAATCCGGGCGGCGATCCATCCCTCCAACCCTCGGCACGCCCTGAGCGCCCGGGCCGCCTTCGGGGCGCATACCCGGGGCGGCTGGCGCGCCGCGCGGGCCGATTCCGACGGTTCCGGCGTGCTAGCACCCGGATCACCGGCGACCTACGCCGTCTTCGCGGCCGGATCACTGGGCGTGGACGCACCGGATGAACGGGTCTCCCGCTGGAGCACCGACGAGCGGGCCGCGGTACCCGGGCTACCGGACCTGGCTCCGGGCCTGGAGTTGCCGCGCTGCCTGCGCACCGTCCGGCGCGGCGAGCAGATCTTCGATTCCGGCGAGCTCGGGTGAAGCGCCGCCTCGCCCTGGCCGCCCTCGCCGGTCTGATCGGCGTACTGGCTTTCCCGCCGTTCGGGTGGTGGCCGCTGGCCTTCCTGTCGATCGGCGGGTTCACGGTCGCCGTAGCGGGGCAGAGCGCCCGTCGGGGAGCCCTGCTCGGACTGGCTTTCGGAGCGGGACTCTTCCTGCCGATGCTGCACTGGACAGCCACCTACGTCGGTTCGGTGCCGTGGATCGTGCTCGTGTTCTCCCAGACTTGGTACACCGCATTGCTGGGTGTCTTCGCCCCGAAACTCCTGGGCCGCCGGTTCGGACCGGTCTGGATTGCCGCCGGTTGGGTCGCTGAGGAGGCGCTGCGTGACCGGGCGCCCTTCGGTGGCTTTCCCTGGGGTCGGTGGGCTTTCAGCCAGTCCGAATCCCCGCTGAAATGGTTCGCCGCGTTGGGCGGTGCTCCGCTGCTCACGTTCACGGTCGCGTTGATCGGTTCCCTGTTGGGTGCGGCGGCCATCCGTCCGGGCTTGCTGCGCAGTACCACTCGGCTGGCCGTGGCCGCCCTGATCGTTCTTCTCGGAGCAGCCTTGTGGGTTCCGCTGCACGCTGGGAAGCCGGCGCGTACGACCACGGTGGCGGCGATCCAAGGCGATGTGCCGGATCGCGGACTGGAGTTCAACGCCCGCCGGCGGCAGGTGCTGGACAACCATGTGGCTCAAACTCTGGTGCTGGCCGCCCAGATCAAAGCCGGCACTGTGCCGAGGCCTGAGCTGGTGCTGTGGCCGGAGAATGCCTCCGACATCGACCCGACGACCAACGTCGACGCGGCGCAGCAGATCCAACGGGCCGTGGACGCCGTCGGTGTGCCGATCCTTGTCGGTGCGCTGCTCGATGGGCCGGGCAACACCCATGTGACCAACGCGGGAATCGTCTGGATGCCATCCACCTCGGCTCAGCCGGGGCCGGGCCAGCGCTACGTCAAGCGCCACCCGGTTCCGTTCGGTGAGTACATCCCGTTGCGCTCGATCGCCCGGGCGATCAGCAAGAAGGTCGATCTGGTCGGCCGGGATATGGTCGCCGGCCGGGGCAACGGTCTGCTCACTCAGACGCCGTATCCCGTGGGAGACGTCATCTGCTTCGAGGTCGCCTACGACTCGCTGGTCCGGTCCTCGGTCAACGCCGGTGCTCAGCTGCTGGTGGTACAGACCAATAACGCCACCTTCGGGCACAGCGCCGAGACGTATCAGCAGTTGGCGATGAGCCAGTTGCGCGCAGTGGAAAACGGTCGGACGGTGGTCCAAGTGGCGACCAGCGGGAAGTCGGCGATCATCGACGCCGACGGTCATATCGTCGCTGCGTCGGGTGCACTGTTCACCGCGGACGTTCTCGTTCGGACGGTGGCATTACGTACCTCGACTACGCTGGCGACGCGCGTCGGCGCCACCCCCGAGTGGTTGTTGACCGCATTCGCCGTCTACGGTGCGCTCGCCGGTGTGATGCCGTGGTTGCGCCGGCGGGCTGGGCGAGGCGAAGTGATGGAACCGACCGCGCCGGTGCGGCAGGAGCACGGCGCACAACCTGCGATGGAAAAGAGGAACGGGTGACCCAATCCGGCGACGAGACCGCCCCCCTAGGAGCAAGTCCCGATGCTCCCAAGGTCGTCGTGATCATTCCCACCTACAACGAGCGGGAGAACCTGCCGATCATCCTTGATCGGCTCTTCGCGGCGGTCCCGGCCGCGCACTCGCTCGTGGTGGACGATGGCAGCCCCGATGGCACGGGTGACGTCGCCGACAAGATCGCGGCCGAAGACGGCCGGGTCAAGGTTCTGCACCGGACCGAGAAGGCCGGCCTTGGGGCGGCGTACGTCGCCGGGTTCCGCTGGGCCTTGGACGCCGGCTACGACCTCATCGTCGAGATGGACGCGGACGGCTCACATGCGCCTGAACAGCTACCTCGACTGCTCGCGGCCACTCGTCATGCCGACCTCGTGCTGGGCTCGCGCTGGGTGCCCGGCGGCCAGGTCGTGAACTGGCCGAAGTCTCGAGAGATGCTGTCACGCGGCGGTAACCTATACACTCGCCTCGCGCTTGGGATCGAGTTGCACGATGCCACCGGCGGCTACCGTGTCTACCGCCGGACCGTGCTGCAGACGATCGAACTGTCCGGTATCTCCTCGCAGGGATACTGCTTTCAGGTTGATCTGGCCTGGCGGACGGTACAGGCGGGCTTCCGGGTGGTGGAGGTACCCATCACCTTCGCAGAGCGGGAAATCGGCGAATCGAAGATGAGCGGCAGCATCGTGCGGGAGGCGCTGCTTCGGGTCACCGAGTGGGGCGCTGCCCACCGCGCGGCCCAGTTGAGGGGTCTGTTTCGGCGCGGTTGATCCCGATCGGGCAGGTGAGCTGGGAATAAGTATTCCCGTATATCCGGCATGGCGGATGTACGGGATTACATTTGATCCGTGAACAGGCGGTCTTGGTTGACTTCCCGCCACCCCGGCGAGCCCGCAGCACGTCCAGGCGCTCGGCCAACACCTCTTCGAGGTCGGCGATACTCCGCCGCTCGATGAGCATGTCCCAGTGCGTACGCGGCGGCTTTACCTTCTTCGCCTCGGGCTCCGGGCCGTCCACAGCCTTGCCCACGGTGCCGTCGAGCCTGCACTCCCAGGTCGCGGGCAGGTCGGCCTCGTCGGAGAACGGCACGGTGAACTCGTGGTCCCGCTCGCAGCGGAACTTGACCAAGCGACGCGGCGCTGGTTCAGCGGCGTACTCGGTTTCGTAACTGATGGCGCCGAGGCGACTGCCTCGAAGAACACGATCGGCCATTTCAGATCACTCCTAACCCAAATTTGGGTACTGAGCATCCAACGAGCGAACCCAACAGATGATTCCTGATCTGGGACGATCCACACGCGGGTCACTCAGATTATCGGCGTACAAAACCCCAATATCATATCGCAAGCGCGAAGTGAAGGACCAATCCGCAAGGTATGCATCAGCTAATCCAGGGTGACCTAATCCAGAGTGAGCTAATCCAGGGTGAGCTGATCGGCGCTGACCCGCCGGCCCAGGTCGCCACTGCGGTAATGGGCCCGGCAGAGCACCTGGTATCGGACCTCGGCCGCGCCGCCGGTGTCAGCGACCAGCACGGTATCGCCCTCCCGGACCACCCGGTCCTCGACCACCCGGGCGTTCTGCTGGCCCGGCCGGCCGCACCAACACAGCACCTCGACCTGGATCGCCGAGATCTCGTCGGCAAGTTCGATCAACCGCTTGGCCCCAGGGAGCAGCTGGCTGCGGAAGTCGGTGGCCAGGCCGAAGCAGTAGACGTCCACGTGCCACTCGTCCACCAGTTCGGCGAGCTGCTCGACATGTTCGGGGTTGAGGAAGCCGGCCTCGTCGATGATGAGGTAGTCGACGCGCTGTCCGGCGGCCCATCTCTCGCGCACCAGTCGGCACATGTCCAGCTCGTCGGTCACCTCGATCGCATCGTGGCTCAGTCCCACCCGGGTGGAGATGGTCGGGCCACCCGATCGGTCGTAGCGGGTGAGGACCAGACCGCGCCGTCCCTGCCGGGCCTGGTTGTGATCGATCTGCAAGGCCAGGGTCGACTTGCCGCAGTCCATCGGTCCGTAGAAGAACTTCAGATGAGCCGGCATCGGGATGGCGCGGCGGTTTCCGGATGCGGGTACCGAGGCGAGCGCGCTGCTGCGGTCGGGCGGGGTCATGGGAGACGTTTCAGATGTTTCGCGCACGGATCGGCACGGTACTACGGCCGCCGGCGGACAACGGTCGCGTCAACCGTCAGCGACGTCGACCGGTTGGCCGGGCAGCCCCGCCCCCGGCATCACGGACGCCACTCGCCGCGTTTCTGCAGCACATCGCGCAGCACGTCCGCGCGATCGGTCATGATGCCGTCGACCCCTAGGTCGAGTAACCGGATCATCTCGGCTCGACGATTGATCGTCCACACGTGCACCGGGATGCCCCGGTGATGAGAGGCCTCGATGAAGGGACGGTCCACCAGCCGCAGCCATGCTGTGCCCGACGGCACCTGCGCGGCACGGTCACCACGAATCGGCCGGACCGGATACTGCCGACGACCCAGTCGGCGTGCGAACGGGCGCGTCGAGGCGATCTTGAGGGCCAGAATCTCGTTGGGGGACAGGCCGGTAGCGACATCTGGGCCGGCAACGCTTCGTAGTACAGCGAGCCTCCGGTCAGAGAAGGCGGCAAGCCGAACGCGGTTCCAGCTGTTGGTTCGACGGATCGCGTCGAGTGCCGGCCCGACGGCAGCCGCTGACTTCACATCGATGTTGATCGACAGCCCAGCGAACTGACCGAGGACCTCCTCGAGCCGTGGGATGGGTTCGCGGCCCATGATCCGAGCTTTGCTGATCTCTGCCCAACTCAGGGCGTCCAGCCGTCCGACGTGGTTGGTGACCCGATCCAGCAGGAAGTCATGGAACGCGATGGCTACGCCGTCCGCGCTCACCCGCGCATCGGTCTCGAGGTGCCGGTAGCCGAGATCAGCCGCGGCCTGGAATGCGGCCAGCGAGTTCTCCGCCCCGTCGGGCGAGAAACCCCGGTGCGCGAAGGCGATCGGCGTCACCCCATGAACGGTAGTCGAATCGGAACTGCGGCCTGCAGGGCCAGGGTTGCACCGTGCTGTCGGCCTAGGGCTGCGATGATCGGCGATGGAACCGCACGGGCCGGAAAGGCGCCCGAACACCTTGCTCGGCCATACCGTCGCGCACCCTGGAACCAGCTCCTGACCGGATCGCCTGAGTGATGACG
>JAVEEN010000006.1 GCA_030840445.1 Pseudonocardiales bacterium | reverse complement strand
CGTGGGTGATACTCACCCAGCGGGCGCTCTCCGGGAAAGTACAGATCGATCCGCTTGTCGGGCCAGGTGGTTGCCATGTTGACGGCGCTGCTGACTGCTGCCGCACCGCCGCCCACGACGATCACTGCCTCGGCGGCGGCCAGGCGATCGTGTGCAGCGCGGAGATCGGCGCCGATTTCGGTGGCCGACTGCAGGGTCGGCCGGCGCCAGAAGCCGTTGCTGACTCCGGTGGAGATGACCAGCGCGTCGTAGCCCTCGGCGAACGTTGCGCCGTCGTCACTGCGGCCGGAGACGGTTCGTGCGGCCAGGTCCACCCCGGTCAGTGTGGCCTGGATGACTCGTACCCGATCCAGACGACGGAATCTGTCGAAGGGGATCCAGTAGTCGCGGGCCCAGTCGCTGGGGCGTGACAGCCGGACGCCAAGCTCTTGGCCGCTGACCAACCCGGGCTTGACGGAGATGCCGACGACGTCGGCGTGGCGAGAAAGCCGAATCGCGGTGAGGATGCCGACGTCCCCCAGTCCGGCAACGACAACGCGTTTGCGGCTCATGTCGCCGCCGAGATCACTGAGGTGAGCCGGGATTCTGTTGAGCCGCTGGGTTTTTCGTCGGCCCGAGGCATGGCGGATGATGTCGGCGCAATCATCTCGACCTCCTAACCGGCAAACTGTAACACGTTCTAACTCGGTATTGATGGGCGGCCGGGGGCGCGGCCCGCTGAGTCTGGTCGTGACGCTTTCTGTCATCCGAGTGCGGATTCTGAGCAGTTTCCTTCATTTTCGAAGCCCGTCGATAGCCGGCTTCATGCTGACAGCCACAAGGCCCGTTGAGAGGAATCCGATCATGACCGATACAGCACAAGCGATGTCGACCAGCGACACGGCGTTCGATCCGACCGTTGCCCTTGGCGACCTGCTCGCCGATGTCGGGTTGTCCGTCGCCGGAGCCGGGCGGCCGAGTGACATTCGCCGGGCAGGACCCGATCATTGCGGCCCGTCACCGACTCGGCGCGGCTATCGGTATCCCGATGATGGGCAACGCAATTGCTGCAGCGGCGATGCATCGCAACCGCGGGGGACCAGGGCAGCGGCAGACCTTTTCGTCACGATGCAGCTGCACAACGTATCCGACCTCGACCCGGTGATTCGTCGACTGTCAGCCGACCACCCCGGCGTGGCGGTGCTCGATACCCGTGTGGTGCTGCGCTCGGTCAAATCCTGGGGACGGCTGCTGGGGCTCGACGGCCGCGCACAGCACGTGGTCCCCGTCGACCTGTGGGCGCCGGTGGCCAAGGGCGACGGGGGCGATTCAGATTTCTGACAGAACAATGCGCCGGAAGCTTCCGATATGAGACACCAGCGAACTACAATCCGGCGTGTGATGACCCCGTCGACCCCCTGGGCGAACGAACGTGGGCACCTACCACAGCGGTTGCGGGTGCGAAGTCAGATTGTTGGCCGCCGGCAAGCACGACGACTCAGTCGGCGCTTCACACGCGTCGGCGTGACCACCCCACCAGAGCGGCTCCGGCAGATGCTGGCGGGTGCGCCCGTCGCGTACGCCGAGGTGACGGATTTCAACTTCGCGCTGATAGCGACCCAGCTGAAGCGTGAACAGTTCGGCGCAAAGATCCGACGGCTGAAACGTCGCGGCACCCGCTCGCTGATCTTCGTTGGCCTGGTTCTCGTCACGCTGAACTTCCTCTTCTGCATGGCCTACGCGCTGTTCAGCTTGACCCTGGAAACCCCACCTCTGTGAGTTACGTCCTCGCGCAGCATCAAGCGTCTGCGCTGGGGAACATGGCTGCGGCGAGCTGAAGGATCTCCTCTCGATCCGCAGCCAAGATGAAACCTGACTGGATCGCCGAGTCAAGCGACGCGGTGAAGCGTTCCAGATAGTCCGCGGCCCCGCCCGGGTAAAGCCGGCGCACGATCGCGGCATCGAATGGTTCGCCGGAACCAAAGATCGACGACATCGCGCTCTCGTTGCCGCCGGCGCCCGATGTCCGGGCAATCGGCACCTCCACCCACGGCGTCCTGACGCCGCCCTGCACAAGCCCGTCTGCGTCGAGAACGGGCTGAGCGTCGCTCAATTCAATTGGTACGGCACTAGGCGCAGGCCTGCCCGTGTGCACCCAGTCACCAAGCTGCGACAACGCCGCCTGCAGGACGTAGTGGTGCTGCGGCGCAAAGTTGATGCAATGGTCCAGTTGCTGACCCATCAATACGTCCGTCGGCGCATAGGCCG
Organism: Pseudonocardiales bacterium; assembly: GCA_030840445.1. Taxonomy (GTDB): domain Bacteria; phylum Actinomycetota; class Actinomycetes; order Mycobacteriales; family Jatrophihabitantaceae; genus Jatrophihabitans_A. The sequence goes on along the minus strand of JAVEEN010000006.1, from coordinate 573 downwards.
CGACGATATCGGTCAATGCCGCGGACCCGGTGTCGATCGGTGCGACTTGAATCGTGTAGTTGTCGGCATGAGCCGTTCCGGCGACCTCCCAAACCCGAAGCCGTTGATTGTCAGGCTGTCTCGCGCTGTGGTAGCCCTGTCGTGGCCCACCGAAAAGATCGGTTTCGGTGATGATGGTGAGGACAGGGACGCGCAAATCGGGACGAAATGCGACCGCCTGCGATGTGTTGTTCTCCGATGCGTCAAATATCGAGCCGCCGTCGAGTGGGGCAGCGGGCCCGAATCGGGAATGCACCAAGAAGCCGTCGTACACCTGGGCGAGTGGGTCGACGGCGTTGATGTAAGTCGTCAGGAACAGAGCCGACTGCGACTCGCCCACGGCGATGATATGTTCGGCGCGCAGCCCGCGCAGGATGTCATTGCGTTGTCCATCCCTGACGAGTCCCCCGGCCTGGGAAAACATGTCGTAGGAGTAGGCGTCGCCGGGATGATGCAGGGATGAATACCGCTCCGGATCCTGGCTTTTCAGCGACATGTCAATGCCCATCATGTTCGCGCCGCCCTCGATGCCGA